>NZ_NPEF01000114.1:491-12805 GCF_002811955.1 Leptospira ellisii | reverse complement strand
GAATGCTTCGTTTTAATTCTGCGAAGAGCCGTAGATTTGTTCGATTTCTTTGGAATATTTCTCCGTCGCGGGGAAGAGCCGTTCAAAATCTGCTTTTGCGCGAATCCGATCACGCATCCGATTCGATCCGTTACCTGATTTTCGATCATTACGACTCCGTTTTGACTTCACGTCTGAGTCTGGCGGACAAACGCGGGGTCGCGGTTCATGGTGTGTATGATTCTCCCGTGGACGACGAGGGGATTTTCCTGTCGGAAAACTTTCGGAACCCCGGATCCAAAATCTTCGCCGACGGAAACGAAGAACGAGTCGACGCGGATTCCTTCGGAAAAGGCGGTTTATTACATCATAAAACGATTCTGTTCGACGGGAGGGTTTTATTGTCCGGCTCCTATAACTTTTCCGTAAGCGCTCGCGATCAAAATCGTGAAATTTTATTCAGAACGACGGATCCGTATCTTTTGGAAACGTTCGGGAAGGAATTCGAACGGGTGCGCGGCGCCTCGATTCCTTATGAAAACGAAAGGGAAAGCGGAGTTTCGGCTTCTTCAAACAAGTCGGTTTGGTTTTTTCGTCATCCCGAAGATGCGATTCCCCCGGGATCGGAACAGTCCCTTTGCAGAAACGACGCCTCGCAGGACGAGATCTCTTTTTTGGAATCGGGTCCGTTTTTTCTCAAGGGAATTTTGGAATATCGTTTTAAAAACGGGGAATTCTGCAAACCTACGAGCGCATTTTATTCATCTAGCAGCGGTTATACGGGAAGAAAAACGAATCATCCGGTAAAATTTTCCGCCTTTAGGAGAAGCGCCTATCTACGCGATAAAGCGGGAGAGGTTTTGATAGAACCTTCCGTTTCGCTTCCGCAGGAATTAAGCTCCGGATTTTTCAAACCGGTCCATCTGTTTCTTCCGGATTTTTTCTCGATCGTTTCGGGAGTGGTTCGATTTCCGGAGAATCAAAATCCAACGGAGCCGGTGCGGAGGGTTTTTTCGTATTACCGCGGAACGTTAAGCGAAATTTCTTGGATCCGAAGCTCCTCCTCCTTTCGTATTTTTCCGGACGTTTCGGATGCGATGATCTTCTTCGAAACCGATTCCTCGATTTCCGCGTTTTGTTTTCACCCCGAAGATCGAACCGGCACGGAATGGAACGAGCTGATCGACGAAATGATTTCCTTTAGGAAGTCGGTTTTCGATTCCTTCGGCGACGGTATATATTCTAAGGAAATAGAATTCGAAACGAAAGCTCTGGAGGAACGGACCCGCACGGAAACCTCATGTTTCCGTTATTGAGAGGCTTTCGGGACGGAATTTCGATCGTCGTTGAAAAGGGAGGTCTCCTTCGAAGTCCGCAGCAAAAACCCGCAAAGAATCCAGAATAGTATGACCACTTCGTCGTCCTGAAAATAACACTGAAACAGACCGGAGATAAAAAATCCGGAAAGACCGAAAAAATACAGGGATTCACGATAAGGAAGATTCAGAAAAATTAATTTACGATATATGAATGTTCCAAAGGTCAAAAAAAGGACGAGAGCGGGTAAACCGAAAACCGCAAAAAGATGGAAGTAGTCGTTGTGTGCGTGTCCCCTTTGCGTCGTCTCGTAGAAATAATACAATTCGCGGTATCGTTCGGAATGTTCCGTCCTGGATTTTTCGATCTCGCGATTGTAATTCCCGGGACCGACGCCCGTAACGGGATTTTCCCGGATCAAAGGAAAGGTAGAATCCCAGATAAAAGTCCTTCCGGAATCGGTGTGTTTTTGTTTTCCGAAAATCGGATCCGTGATCTTTTGACCGGCTTCCGTAAAGGAAAGTCCGATCCCCAAAATCAAAAGAATCGATAACGAGGCGGCGACGACGACGAGTATTCTCGCGGTGGGAAGTTCCTTTCGGATGGGACCTAACACGAAAAAGGCGGTCATGCAGGAAAACAACGCACCGAGCATGGCGGAACGCGCGTTGTTCAAAAAGACCACGTATAAAAAAAGAAGGAGGACGATTCCGTTTTGGACGGATCCTTTCTTGTCCTTATCGAAAAGGGATTTTAGGAATAGAAATGTAGGTAACGGAAAGAAAAACTGCAATAAACCTCCGAAGGTGAGATGTGTGTTCATCAGACCGATGGGTAGATACAGAGGGATTCCGGCGATTTGTCCCATCGGATGTGTGAATTTCCAATTCGGAGAAGAACGATATAAATCGCTGATCAAACGGGAAAGTCGGATCGGGGAAAAACTGGCTACGATTCCCGTGATCAAAAGGATCCAAAACAGGATCCGCAGCGCTTTCCATACGGAGGGAAATTCCTCCTTGCGCAGATTCCAGGCGACGATCAATCCGCTAAAAAGAAAGAAGTCCTTTAACTCGGCGTTCCAGGCGCTTTTCGCATAGGCGAAGAAATTTTTTTCGGAAATCGCGTGGATCAAAAAATCAGCGAAATACCACCCGAAGAATAAAAGGGCGAAAACGATCACCGGCTCCTTCAAAAATCCGGACGTTTTGGGGCGGAACAGCGATGCAAGAAAAGCAAGAACTAAAAAGCCCTGGCTTAAGGAGACCGATACGCCTATCGTTACGATGCAGGCGCAAAATAAAAAAAGAGTGATTTTTCTAAGACGTTCAGGCATCTTTTCCAATCGATTGAATCCAAATTCTCGGAAACCGGAGAATTGTAAATTCGATATTTTTTCCGCGAATTCGCGGATCAGCGGACCGAAATTCGACCGCCGCCAGGAGATTAAAATGAGAGTTCTTTATTTTTCCGATACGTTTCTTCCTAAGGTGGACGGCGTCGCCATTTCGATGAAAAATTTCTCGGAACTTCTCGCCAAAAGAGGGCATTCGTTTTTGATCTGTTGTCCGAAATACGGAGAAGGGGATTTTGACAGGATCGGGGATTCGATTCAAATCGAACGTTTTCGCAGCGGTTATCTTCCGAGTTATCCGGACATCAAGGTTGTGCTTCCTTCTCCGAGTAAAATCAAGCGGATTATCAAGGAATTCGAACCGGATCTGGTTCACATTCATACTCCCGGTCTTTTGGGTTTGTACGGAATCAACGCCACCGAAAAATACGGGATTCCCACGATAGGAACGTATCATACGCTCATGTCCGAACAGGATATGTATCTTTCCTTTTACAGACTTTTGAAACTCGATAAACTCTTTTTAAGGGCCAGTAAGTCGAATAAAAAACTCAAGATGAAGGATTTGAGCAAGATCGAGAAGTTCGACAAATTCAATATCCGCAAGAAGATCATCCTGAAAATTTCGAACAATATCTACGAACGCTGTGATCTGATCATCTCTCCGTCTCACCTGATCGAAAAACAGTTGCGCGACTTCGGTTTAAAAACGAAAATCGCCGTAATTTCCAACGGTTTGGATTTGACGAGTTTTCAGGGAACGGTCAAAAAACTTTCCTCCGCTCCGAAACTTCTTCACGTGGGGCGGATTTCCTACGAAAAGAACTGCGACGTTGTTTTGAACGCGTTTAAGCTGATTCACGATCGGATTCCCGAAACGACGTTGACCATCATCGGCGACGGACCGGCCCTTCCTTCCCTGAAGGTTCAGGCGCAAAATTTGGGTTTGGAGAATGCGGTGACGTTCACCGGTTTTATCAAACGCGAATCCCTTCCCGCGGAATATCCGAAATACGACCTTTTTCTCACGGCCTCCACGATGGAAACGCAGGGACTCGTGATTCTGGAGTCGGTTGCCTGCGGACTTCCCGCAGTCGGAGTGGATTCCTTCGCTATTCCGGAATTGATCCACGACGGAAAAAACGGATATATCGCGAAAGCCTTCGACGTTCAAGGCATCGCCGACAAAGCGGTCGCCATCCTGAAGGACCCGGCTCTCTATGAAAAATTTTCGGAGGAATCCATCGCCATCTCCAAAGGGCACGAGATGAGCGCCTGTGTGGATAAGATGGAGGAAGTGTATAAGACCGTCGCCAGCGTGAAGAACAAAAAGAAAAGAAACACGCTGATCAACATGCTCTTTTCTCTTCCCGATCCCTTGGATCAGTTTTTGAGATATTTCGAATAGACCGTTTTCTTATTTTATAAAAATTGAATGTCGAATCCGCACCCGTTTTACGTGCGGTTTCCAATTTCGTCGAATTAAAACAGGGTGTTGATGTTGTAGACCACGCGGATGCGTTTGATTACGTCCTCCGGTTGAATCCATTCCATACAGGCGAAGTCCTTTCTAAAACAGGTAGTGTTCCCGTAGATACTGCACGGTCTGCAAGGAAGATTATCGATTTGTAATACTCCAGAATCCTCCTGTCCGAACGGGGCGAAGCCGGAATACGGATGAGTCGTGCCGTAGATTCCGATGACAGGTCGTTTTAAAAGCGCCGCGATATGTACGTTGGATGAATCCATTCCGATCATCAAATCCATTTTTTCCATGATCCCAAGTTCGCCACGGATTCCCAATTTACCGCCGGAGACGATCTTTAAGGAATCCTCGCTTCCCTTACTCCATTCCTCGAGGATTTTCGATTCCTCTTTCGAGCCGAATAGGAATATCTTCACTCCCGGAAATTCCTTCAGAAGAAGTTTCAGCAGGTCTCTGCTTTTTTCCCGGGGCCATTCCTTGAGTTCGTGTCCGGCGAACGGCGCGAAGCCGATCCAAAGACTTTCTTTTTTTTGAATATTCTGGGATCCGAAAAATTCCTTCGCGAACATCTTAGATTCCGGATCCACGTTGATCCAAGGGCCTTTGCGGACAGCCGCGGGAAAACCGGCGTTTTCGAAAACCTTTAGATACCGATCCACGGTGTGCGGAAGAGGGGAGAGTATCTTTTTTTTCTGGCGGATCTGTCTGAGCTTTTCCTTTCTGCCTTTTACGATTCGGAAAACACCGATTCCCCGGATGGAAAATAGAAGGCTGATCAGACGGGAACGAACGGATGAGTGCAGATCGATCACCTTTTCGTAGGGACCGAGTTTGCTGATTTCCTTAAACAGGCGATAGAGACCTCGGATTCCGCGATAACGTTTTAGGTTGAATCCGACCACGTTTACGTTGGGAATATTATAGAAGAAGGGCGCGTAGTTTCCCCGTGTAACGATCGTTAGCTGGATATTCGTGTATTTTGCCGCGATCGCGATGATCGCCGGCGCCATAAGGGCCACGTCCCCCATGGCAGAAAAACGCATGACCAGTAAATTCATGATTTTTTGGAATACAGGGAAGGGTTCAGGTTTTGATCGTTGTACATCTTCATCTGTCTGTAAACCTTGTAGAACTTATCACCCGTGCGAAGATCGTCCAAAAGTTCGTCGAGACATCGGGAGAGATCGTCCCTTTGTTCCAATAGGACATCCAACTTCCGTCTGCAAGCTCCGATATGCGTCTGGTCAGCGTCCTTTCTTTGGGTCTGTTCTTCCATATGATAGATTTTCAGTTCCAAAATGCTCATTCGGTCGATGAGCCAGGCGGGTGTCTCCGAGTTCATGCGCGCTCCCGGTTTTCGGGCGACATCCTTATATACGGCCGATATTCTGTCGTCGAGAATTTCCACCAGATCCGTCCGTTCCTGATTGAGCTTGTCGATCTGCCGTTTGAATCCCACCAATTCCTTGTCCGGAAGATCCGGTCTACGGATTTCGTCTTCGACGTGCCATTGGATCGTATCGATCTGATTTTTACTGTAAAGAATGGATTCTATGCTGTCGGCCGGAAACGGATTGGGAGAAGTCGACTCCTTTTTATGCCAATCCACGACGGACTGACGGAAAACGGACACGACGGAGTTCGCTTGTAAGGTCATTGTGTATAACTTCGGGCGAGGAGCCAGAAAATCAAGAGAAAAGCACCGAAAGCGTTCCGATTCGAAACCCGGGCTTTGAGAAATCCTTTACATTCTAGTCGTATTGATTTAGAGTCAACCGCGTTCTATGGCACGAAAAATTCATCCAGAGATTCTGAAATTTCTTTCGGGAATTTCCCTTTTTCAAAAATTGTCTCCCGCGGTTTTGACCCGCATCTATCAGAACATTGAGGAAAGAAACGTCTATAACCACGACGTCATCTACTATCGAGGGGACTTATCGGATAAGTTATTCATCGTTCGGCACGGCGAAGTGATGTTGACGTTCGGAGAATCGGGAAAAGCGGTGAAGTATTTGGGAGAAGGTGAATTTTTCGCCGAAAATAGCCTGATGACCCGGACACAACACGCGGGTTCCGCGGTAGCCGTGATGGATTCGTTGTTGTATGTTTTGGACGGGCATTTTTTTCTCAAACTAGCCGAAAAGGAACAGATCCTTTCCGGAAATTTAATCCGACTGATGAGCAATCGTTTTCGGGAACATCTGGAACCGGAGGATAAACTCTCCTCGGTACCGCGCAGGATGATCTGTCATATCCCTTTGGAAACCGTTCAAGGATATAAGGATAAGCTGGCTTCCATCGTAAAGATCGGGGGTAATTCGCACGAAGGAAAGATGACTTTGATTTCCATGGAATCCTTCGAAAAAGAAAGCCTTCAGGATTCCATCCGAAAGTTGTCTCAGCTGCGGAATCGGTTTCCCGTGATCCATCTTTATTTTCAAACCCCCGGTTTAAAACCGGAATTGGATAAACTCGTCTTTCAGGCGGACCAAATCGTCTTTTGGGAGGACAATCCCGAAAGGAATCAAAAAAAGAAAACGGAGATTCTTACGTATTTCCGTTCGAGAATCCGCAATTTTGCCGGAAGGACGATCCGTTATATCGACTCCTCGAGTTCGATCCTTCCGGAGGACAGCGTAAAACATCAGAAGATCTTTCATCAGGAGGAGACTTTCGGCAGATATCTCGTCTCCCGGACCAGAGGACTCGCGTTAGGCGGCGGAGGTGCGCGCGCTTTGGCGCACGTAGGGCTTCTAAGAGTATTAGAAAGAGAGAATATAAAAGTGGACTTCGTTTCCGGAGCGTCTTTCGGCGCGGTGATCGGAGCCTTATCCGCGCGCGGGGAGAATACGGATACGATCCATAAGATGATCTATAAATTTTTCGGAGGATTGGATAAACCGTTCGATCCTACCGTTCCTCTCGTTTCTTTTTTCAAGGGAAAAAAGATGAATCGTATGCTCAAGGACGCGTTCGGTTCTACGCTGATCGAGGATCTGAAAATTCCCTTCGTCACCTCGGCGGTGGATCTTCATAGCGGGGAGGAATACGTAATGGATCGCGGTCCGGTTTGGGAAGCCCTCGCCGCTGCCATGAGTCTGCCGGGTATGTTTCCTCCCGTATTTCACGGGGATCATCTGCTCGTGGACGGGGGCGTTATCAACAACGTTCCGGAGAATTTAATCCGACAAAAGGGCGCAGATATCATCCTTTCCGCGAACGTTTCCCCGCTTCGAGACGAGGCTATCGTTCGGCTTCTCGAAGACAGAAAGATCACGGGTAAATCCTTCTTTAAGAATTTATGGGAGGATTTAAAGTATCCTCCGATTCTCAAGATTATGGGAAGGGCCATTACCTTGGAAGGGAGGGAGATCACTCGGCTCAGAAAGGATAAGATGGATCTGTTCATCAATCTGCACATCGAGGAATATTCGTTTTTCGATTTCGGTCGTTTTCGGGAAATCATCCGGAAAGGAGAGGAAGAGGCGGAAAAACACCTGGAGGAAATCTACGATCTTTTTTATCCGGGTAAAAGGAATTCAAACAAGAAGAGATAGGATCCAATCCTGAAGTCGATTCGATTCAAATCGATAGTTGGATCTCCATTCCTCGCTGCCGTTCGGTCCCACTCCGTTGGTAAGAGCGAATAACGCACCGAAGGGAATTCCGAAACGGGAACAAACGGAGGCCAATCCCCAACATTCCATATTCTCGAAGGCGAGATCGTTTTCGCGGAGATATTCCAACGCTCTTCCGCTTACGGCTTCGATCGTTACGGAACCGGTGGCGTTCGTTTTGGAAATCAGGAGTTCCTCGTTTCCGCCGGAAGCGGCGAAGGGATTTTCAAAGGCGAGGGAATCGGGCACGAGTTCGGGGACGCGGATTCTTTTTTCGATTTTAGCCAATTCTTGGATTTGGATTTCGTACGAATGACCGAACCTACCTTTCCAAAAACGGGGATGAATCCAGGGATAAACTCCCGCCGAACCCACGAAAAGAATTCTCGCCGGAAGGTTCCGTCCGTTTCGTTTTAAATCGGAAAGAAATTCCCAGAGACGTAGACCCGCCTCCAAATTTCCGATTCCGCAGAGAAAGGTTTCGATTTTTCCTTCCGCTGCGATTCTATCCGATTCGGCGGCGATTGCGGAACAAAGAAGGGTATCCTTCGGGTCAATCTTCATCGTTTTCGTACAACGCTTGGATTACGTCGTGATATAGGGAAAATACTACGTTGCGTTTGAGTTTCATCGTTTCGGTCATTTCCTTTCCCTTTTCGAATTCCTTGGGAAGGATATGAACGTGGGCGATCTTTTCGAAGGATTTGAACCCTGCCTTCGTGGATATTTTGTCCTTTACGATATTCTTAAAGAACACAGAAACCTCTTTGGAGGAATTCCATTCGTTCGGATCTGCGGGAATGGATTTGCCGGATTTTTTGAATTCCTCCACGACACGATCGAAAAAGGGAACGATCAAAACTCCGAGGTTTTTACGGTCTTGACCGACTACGATCACTTGATTGACGAATTCGGATTCCGCGAGTTTCGCTTCGATCGGAGCGGGTTCCAAATTCTCTCCTCCGGAAAGAACGATCGTATCCTTGGCCCTTCCCGCGAATTTTAATTCGCCCGTTTGCGTCCAAGTGAGAATATCGCCGGAATCCAACCAACCGTCCTGCAACGCTTTGGCGGTTTTTTCCGGCTCCTTATAATATCCCGCGGTTACGTGCGGACCCTTGTGCCAAGCGACTCCTTTTTCTCCCGGCCGGGTGACGATCCTGCCGTCTTCTCCCAAAAGTTTGATCGAGGTTCCGGGTAACGGAATTCCGATACTTCCGTTTTTAGGAAGAGGAAATTCTCCGATGGCGCCTATGCCGGTCGTTTCCGTCATTCCGTAGGTTTCGATAATGGGAATTCCCGCGCTTCGAAAGAAAAATTGAATGTGCGGAGGCATCGCACCGGCGCCGCATAACGCGAACCGCATTCGTCCTCCGAAGAGGTCACGCACCCTTTGCAGGATTTTATAGGAAATCAGTTTCAAAGGATACAATGCCAAAAGCAGAAGCGCCGCCACGAGACGATCGAGTAATTTTTGATTGGGATTTTCCTCGTCCAAAGTGGAATAGGAATCGCGGAGCGTATCCTGCAAAGCCGTCGTGATCGAGGAGATTTTTACGGCGAAGTGAAACAGATTTTGGCGGAACGGCGACGCCTTACGAACCGTGTCGTGGATCCGCTTGTAAAGACCTTCCCAAAGTCTGGGTACGGAAACGAGAACGGTCGGTCTTACCTTCTGCATATCCGCCGGAATCGTAGGAACGGAAGAGCAGGCCATGGAAGCCCCCCATGCGATGAGGGTTGTTTCCAAAAGACGTTCCGCGATATGCCAAGGCGGAAGAAAAATGATCGTACGGTCCCGATAGGAACCGGGAACGAATTCCTGCAGTTGTTGAATTCCCCAAGTGAAACTTCTATGATTGAGCATGACCCCTTTCGGTGCACCCGTCGTTCCGGAAGTATAGATGATCGTGGCGAGATCCTTTCCCGTGAGAATCTCCCCTCTTTGCTGGTATTGTTTTTCTCCTTTTTTGAGACGGAAGGTTTCGCCTTCGAGAAGCGCGTCCTCTAAAAAGAAAAATCGGATTCCGGGAAGGCGGGACTTCGCGGAATCCAGATCCTTCCATTTGGAAGGCGGGTCGATTAAAAGGATGGTTTTTACGCCGGCGAAACTGGAGACTTCTTCGAGAAGTTTTTTCAATACCTTCTCGTTTTCCAAAAAAAGAATCTTGGCTTCCGAGTGGGAAAGGATATATTTCAAGTCGTCCAAAGTCGCGTCGCATCCCCGGGGAACGTCCACACAACCGATCGTTACGAGAGAAAGGGAGCATAAGGACCATTCGTAACGGTTGTCGCAGATCAGACCGGCCGTGTTTCCTTTTTCCATTCCGAGTTGTAGCAGAAAGGAAGAGAGGTTCTTCAGATTTTCATACCAGTCTTTGTATGAGATTCCCCGAAAATCTCCGGATTCCTCGCGGATCCAATACATGGGACGATCCGCATAAACGGAGGTCACGTCCCGGAGCAAATGGTATAAACTCGTCTTTTCCATATTCGTTCTATTTGTTGTTCGTTACGGAAGCAATCCGATCGTTTCCGGAGTTCCGGTCATTAGGTTGATGTTTTGAAGCGCTTGTCCCGCCGCGCCCTTGACCAAGTTGTCCAAGGCGGAAACGACGACTAACGTGTTCTCTCTTCGGCGGAGGGATACGTCCAAAAAGTTCGTGTTCTGCACTTTTTTGAGTTCGATTTCCTCCGGCGTTTTGCGGATTCTAAGAAACGGTTCGTTTTGCGCAGATGCGAGCAGGGTTTCCATAGGATCGGAGGCCGGTTCGGATTCGAATTCCAAAACGATCGTGGATAAAATTCCACGATATACGGGAAGCAGATGAGGAATGAACACGATCTCCGGTTCGGGCAGGCCCGATTTCGCAAAAACGTATTCCCGAATTTCAGGTTCGTGTTGGTGAGTGGTCACCTTATAAGCGCGGAAGTTTTCGTACACTCCCGTATAGGAATATCCGGCGTCTTCGGTTCTCCCCCCCGCGCCGGAAACTCCGGATTTGGAATCCGCGACGATGCGAGGTTTGAGATTTTTTCTAAGTCCGTTTAACAAAAATACGGGAAGGATCACCGACGTGGAAAAACATCCCGGATTGGAAACGAAGTCGGCTCCGGCAAGTTTATCCCGGAACATTTCCGGAATTCCGAATACCGCTTTGTCCACGTAGGAGAATTTCGTATGTTTGAGTTTATAAGCTTTTTCGAATATCGCTTCGTTATGAAGTCGGTACACTCCGGAAAGATCGATCACTTTGTGACCTGCGTCCAAGAACTTGGGAGCGGATTCGATCGAAACCTCGTTCGGGACGGCAAGCACGACTAACGATCCGCGGGGAAGGGGATCTTCGTGTTTTTGAAAGGTCAGATTTTTAGGAAACGGAATTTCCGGAAACACTTCCGAAAGGGTTTTCCCGGCGAGTTTATCGCTCGTGATATGAACCACTTGGTGCGTTGGTTGATGTGAAAGCAGGGAAAGAAGTTCCTTACCGGTAAACCCGCCCGCGCCTAAGATGCTGATTTCTGCCATAATCCTCTTTTTAAGAGAGAATTTAATCCGGGGAAAAAGCTGTAACTAAAAAAAACGCCGAATGATTTCTCATCCGGCGGTCAAGGGTTCCTAAAAAGAAAGCCAGTGGTCAACCTGCGGCCTGCTCCAATTTATCTTCTTTTTCTTTGCGGGACTTTTTTTCCTGTTGTTCCAGCAAAGGCAGACCGTTCAAATCGCGAATCATATTCTCGACTGTAAACGCAATGTCGGGGTTGTTTTTCAAAAACTCTTTGGCGGCGTCTTTGCCCTGTCCGATTTTTTCCGTATTATAAGAATACCATGCCCCGGCCTTACTAATGATATCATGTTTTACACCAAGGTCAACCAGAGAACCTTCTCGACTGATTCCCGCGTTGAAGATTATGTCGAATTCGGCCTGACGGAACGGCGGAGCCATCTTGTTTTTGACGACTTTTACCCGGACCCGGTTTCCGATCGATTCCTCCTTTTCTTTGATGGTTTCGATCTTACGGATATCCAAACGCACCGAACAATAGAATTTGAGGGCGTTTCCTCCCGTGGTGGTTTCCGGAGAACCGAACATTACCCCGATTTTCATCCTGATTTGGTTGATAAAAATGACTACGGTTTTTGATTTTGCAATGGTTCCGGTTAATTTACGAAGCGCTTGGGACATCAGTCTGGCTTGCAATCCCATATGGGAATCCCCCATATCTCCTTCGATTTCCGCCTTAGGAACCAGGGCCGCCACCGAGTCGATCACGATCAGATCGATTGCGTTGCTTCGAACCAAGGATTCGCAGATCTCCAGAGCTTCTTCCCCGTTGTCCGGCTGAGAAACCAGAAGTTCGTCGATATTGACTCCCAGTTTTTTGGCGTAGGATGGATCCAAAGCGTGTTCTGCATCGATAAAAGCAGCCACTCCGCCTCGTTTTTGGGCTTCGGCGATTGCGGATAGAGTCAGAGTCGTCTTTCCGGAAGATTCCGGACCGTAAATTTCCACGAAGGCAGGGTTCAAATCCTTCGAAAAGATCGCCCACGTTCATATCC
>NZ_NPEF01000114.1:0-420 GCF_002811955.1 Leptospira ellisii | reverse complement strand
GATCCGGCCTACCGGATATCCGCCGATTCCCAAGGCTATGTCCAGATCCAGAGAACCGGAAGGGATAACCTGAACCGCTTGTTTGGCGGCATCCGAACCCAATTTCATAATCGCGCCCTTGCCGAATTGTTTTTCAATTTGGCTCATGGCCTGTTCGATCGCCAATTTCTTGGAATCGTCTACGTTCTGCGCTTCTTCCTTATTTTTCTTCATAATACCTTCTCCCATTTTTTTCTGCCTCCGGAATTACGGTTCCGAGACAGAGGCCCGCGTTCTAAGAGCGGTTCACTTTTTTAAGTATAAATCAAACTCCGGACAAAAAAAGAATCAGCCGGTGCGAAATCGTCGGTTTGATTCGATTTTCGGAAATCTTGGGTTTATGTCACCAGGTTTTCTGGAAGCAAACGTAAAATAGAAGTA
>NZ_NPEF01000113.1 GCF_002811955.1 Leptospira ellisii | reverse complement strand
ATATTTTCCAAATTCTTAGTATAGTAAATACTATACAATGATTTTTTAGTTTTTCTCCCTGCGTTTTTAGGTAAAGTCCGACTTCGATTTCACGTTGACGCGAAAATTCGAGAATTGGCCCGAGATTTACCGTTTTTCGATAACAAGGAAGAGTAAGCGTTGTTTTGGAGGGAAATTCGTTTAAAATCGAAGAATTTAGATGTATAAGGCGATTTTTTATAATAGAAAATTCGTGAATTTTTTTCGGGAGGAACGATGAAAATCGAAGAACCTTGCCTGCAAAAATATTTCTTTTCTTTGAAAACGATTCTAAAAAATCGAACTCAGGAATTTTTATGAAACTCAATCGGAAGAAACTTCTTTCCGAATACGGAAAATACGCGCGACCTTCCTCTTCGAAGGAAAAAGACATCCTTGACGCCGCGGAAAAACTTTTTGGAGAACGCGGTTATGAAGGAACGACTACCGCCGAAATCTCCAAGCGCGCTCAGGTGACCGAGAGGACTCTCTTTAAATATTTTCCGGGAAAAAAAGATCTCTATATTAGAATTTTGTCAGGTATCGTCTATGAAGCCGCCTTCGCTTCCCAGATGCCTGAGCTTAGAAAATTTTTGGAAACGCGGAACGTTTCTTTCGATCAATGGTATCTTTCCCTGATGAGGAACCGTATCGAGATGGCGAAAGAGAATCGTCATAAGATTCGGATTTTATCGTCTGCAGTATTGCATGATTCCGACTTTTTGGATTTTTTCGGTCCGATATGGAAGGAGAATCTTTTCGGACCTGCGGTCGAAGCGATCCGTTATTTTCAGGAAAAAGGGGAAGTGAGAAGCGATTTGGATCCGGAGTCCTTCGTAAAAATTTCGTATAGCATCAATATTTCCTATCTCATGTATCGATTCGTTTTGACGAAAGAGGATCGATTGGACGACGAAGTGGAAATACGGAAAATTCTCGACACACTCAAGCGAGGAATCGACGCATAGAATTTCCCGACCACACAACCAATGCCGTAGTTCCGACGATCCTCCGTGATACGCGCGTCCCCACCCTGATTGGGTGGAGGAGGCGGGTCCGCGGGAAAAAGTGCGGAAGTTTCCCTCTAACGGAAAACCGCGGAAAAGTCAACCGATATCTTCATTCGAGTTTCGCGGTAATTCCGACAAAAATAAAAAAGGGACCAATGTCCCTTTTTTATTAGAAAATTATGATCTCCTAATTTATTGGAATGGAATCTGGCCCTTGTCCGTTTCGAGACGGCGGCCGATTTCGGAGATCAGTCTTCGATCACGCTCATCGCGTATTCGGAGATCGCATCCCTTCTTTGTTCGGCGAAATCCTTATGAAACCAAAGATTCTGAACCTTGGAAGCGTCCTTCTTACTTCCGATCGTGATCTTGGTCATACATTCCTCGACCGCGAACTTCATCGCCTCTTTCCCGGTTTCCCCGAGCCCTTTGTTCCGTTTTTTTCGGGTGATCTCGCCGCCGCCTTTTTCCACGCGACGGATCAATTCTTCGTAATCCTTATCGTCGATGCAAAACACCGTCTCTTTTTTCTTGTCGCCGAATTTGACGTTGGCTTCGTAAAGAGGAGCGCTCGAAATATGAATAAAGCCCAATTCGAAAAGCTCGGGCCAATATTCGTAAAAGAACGAAAGCATCAAAGAACGGATCGCGTAACCGTCAAAATCCGCATCGGTGATGATACTGATCTTTTCGTAATTCAATTCCTCGATGGATTTTACCTTTTGATCGAGGGGAAGTCCCACAATCGCGACGATGTTCTTTAATTCCTCGTTTGCGATCGCCTTCGCGATGCTCATCCCCTTACAGTTCAACGGTTTTCCGCGCAACGGGAACAATCCGTGAAGTTTCGGATTTCTTGCGGGACGCAAACCGGCGATGGCGGAATCCCCTTCCGCGACGAAAAGAACCCTTCCCGGATCTCCCGGTTTTCCGGTCGGAGGCATGAGTTTCGGAATGTTCATCCGGCTCGCCTTTTTCAGACCTTTTTGCGCGTCTTCGAATGCTTTGAGCTGGGTCCGTTTTTCCATCTGCAGTTTGATTTCTTCGAGAAGTCCGGTTTTTTTGATGAACTTGTCGAGATGTTTGTCCACCGCGTTCCTAATGTCTTCGTTGAGATCGTTGATCAGATAGGATTTATCCTGGGATTTAAAACGCGGATTCAAAAGCCTCGCGTTCACATACATGTGAAAACAGTTTCTCACGTCGTTTCTCGTGGAACTCGTTTTGAGTTTCTTTTCCAACGCGGTGATCTGACTTTTTTTACGGACTTCGTCGCAGATCCGGTTTTCGAGATATTCGATCGCGGATCCCCCTTGCGGAGCGAAGATGGAATTGACCCATGTGAGGTTTTTGTTTTGCCCTATCACAAGATAGGTTTCGAGATGAAGCTGTGACGCGGAACCGGAAGCCAGATAGTCCATCTTGTAATATACGAGGTCCGAATGGGAGAATATCTCGTCCAAACCCTTTTTGAATTTGTATTTTTCCTTTTTTCCTTTGAAGACGAATTGCACCTCGAGTCCGGGATTCGTCATCGCGATGTCCTGGAGATACTGTTTCATCAATTCGACGTTAAACGCAGTGTCGAGGCCGTTGAAGTATTTCGGATTCAGTTCGAATTCCACCGAAGTTCCATGATCTTCCTTCGAAGCCTTTTCGATCAATTCCTGCATATTCGTCTTTTTTAATAAAGGTCCGAGTTTTTCGATCTGATCCTTGGTTAGAAGGTTGCAATCCGTGAATTTTCCGTGTTCGTCGAAATAGAGAAAAACCTTATCGGTATCCTCTTTGGACAGTTTGTAGGAACGGATCTGTTTTTTTACGTCGTCGTGAACCGTGAATAATTTCTTAAACGACGTTCCGTTGTTCACGGTTTTCACCTTAAAATAACTGGAAACCATTCTCACGAGCGAGATACCGACTCCGTTCTGACCGGCGACGTGATCCTGTTTTACGTGATCGTCGAAATTCTCCCCGTACATCAGGTGAAGATAAACCCCTTCCGCATTCGCCGCGGGAATTCCTCGCCCGTTGTCCGTAATCGTTATACTTTTGCGGTCCGCCGAAAGCTGGATGATCAGTTTGGACATTTTGTCCTTTTCGGGAATCGTTTTGTCCTTCTGATTTTTGCGGTACTCGTCGACGGCGTTCATACAAGCCTCGTCGAGACATTTCAATTTTGCGGGAACGTCCTCCAATTCCTCGTGGACGATCTCGTATTTTCCTTCGTTGTTTTTGCGGAAAAAATGCTGTTCGAACGTGGAGGCTGAATTCTGACCGAGCCACATCCCGGTTCTCATCCGAACGTGTTCTACGTTGGATAATTTTTTAAAGTTTCTTTCCTGGGATGTTTTTTCTTTTCCTTTCGTTTTATCTGCGCTCATAATTTATCCCATTTATTTTGAAGTTCGTCCAGTTCGGTTACCATGTATTCGGTCAACTTTTTGTCTTCTTTGACCAATCCTTGATATCTTGCGAGGGTCGTTTTCGCTTCCACGATCGCTTCCTCGCATTTTCTAACTTCATCGATCGTCATTCTGTAGACTGGAATCGTGGACAACCATTCGAAGTATTTGAACTTGGAAGCCTTTAACTTATCCTCGAAGTCCTTTTTGGATTTGATTCCGATCACTTTTTCGTTCCACTTTTCCTTGATGAACCGGATCAGCTCCGAGTTTCTTTCGATCTTTTCCTCTTCCAAACCGGAAAGCCGTTTGAATCTGCGGATCAAGTGGGTTTTTCGGAAATCGCAGAACCGTTTGATGATTTCTTCCGGTTTGAAATTCTTCAACTTTCCGTCGTAGGTGATCACGTTCGTCGCGAGCGTCTGAACGTCTTCCTTGTTGAAAAGGGCCATGATTTCCTTTTCGGAAGGTTTTTCCCCTTTTTTGTATTGGAGTTCGATCCGGAAGGTTTGGCTGGAATAATCGACGTAGTCCTTGAGCCAGGAATCCTTTTTTTCGAGAATGTCGTCGAGAAGGGAAACCACCTTCTCCCGATTCCAGTTCATAGGAGAATCCGTAAGATACAACGTTTCGCCTTCCCATCTAAACGCGAACGTGGTCGCCATCGTGATGTTACCGGCTTCGGACTCGGCCATCTTTACTTCGCCGTTGAAATTCTTATACCAAGGTTTTAACGGAAGCGGCTTTTTCGTTTTTAAATAATTGATCTGCGATTTGACGATGTCTGCAAGTCTATGACCCGGAATAAAACAGCGGAATCCGGTCGCGATTCCCTGGATATTATTGAGTAAAACGATGGGAACCTTTCCCACAAAATGAATGGGTTCGTCTTCGGTTTCGTCGTAGTTTTTTACGTAGTCTATGTCGGGAAGACTTTCGAAAAACCCCAAATCCTTCGCAAAGTCGGAGAGTTTTACTTCCGTATAACGCGGAGACGCGATCGCGCTCGGATCCAATACGTCTCCGAAAGTTCCTTCTCCGGAGACCAAGGGAATATTGTTCGCGAACGTAAAGTCCTGCGCCATCTGGGAAAGCGCGTCCTGTATGGATCGATCCCCGTGCGGATGATATCCCATTGCAAGACCGGCCACTTTTACGGTTTTCGTGTAGCGGTTTCTCGCGTCCGAATTCCACATCGCCCAGAGAATTCTCCTCTGAACCGGTTTTAATCCGTCGATTTCGTGCGGAATCGCCCTTGAATCGCAAACGTAACGCGAATATTTTCTCTGATCATCATTGACTTGATCTTCAAAAGGACGTTTTGGAAACATATCCTTCGATTTTGGTGGATTGGAATTCTTCATACGGTTTTGGCCAACGAAATTCTAGAACACTTTCCTGTCAAATATAAAAAGTTGACAGGAATTTAGTACAGTGTTTTACAAGCGGACATTTGAACAATCCGCTTTCGCGCATTTGCATATCCGACCCCCCGTTTTTGTAAAGAAAGTTTAATTTTTGGGTTTTTCCTTGCAGGTTTTTCGAAAAAACCCGATTTACAATTCGATGCACGATCTTTCCCGCTTTAGAACACGTATCCCGATCCGTTTTTCGTATTTCGTTCGTAATCCGCTGATTTTGGCGGTTTCAGTCTTTCTAATACGTTGCGGCAGCATTCAGGAAGCCTGGTTCGAGCGTTCTCGTTCCGCTTCGGAAACTTATACGAACCAGATTTTTTTCGCCGCCAAACCTTTTCTCGCTTCGGGATACGAGCCGTCCAGTTTTCAAGCGCGTTACGTTTTTTTAAAGAACCGATCCGGTAAGGAGGAAATGGTTCAAGGAATTCTAAAATACCTCGAACTTTCCGAAACGAGCGGAAGAACCGAAAGAAATCTCGTCTTCGTCTCGGAATGGAAGGGAACTTTCCGAAGAGACGCGCAGGAAAAACATAAGATCGAATTCGAACCGAAGTTCGTAACGAAACGTCTGGAGGTTTCGGAAATCGGGAACTTGCCGGAGATTCGGGAATCGATTCCGAAATCGGAGTCCGTCGAATCCCTGAAAAAAGTTTTCTCGATCGACGAGGAGGGAGTTTTGCGCGAAGTCGAGGAAACCAGATTCGTAACCGGAATCGGAACCCTTCGCTGGAAACACGGCTTACGCGGAATCATCGTCAAGGTGATGCAAACCGAGTTTGTCAACGCGTCCGGCGTTTCCTTTTCCACACGCGATTACGACTATGAATCCATGGAATATCCGGCCGCGAAAATTCTGACGGGAAGCGTGCCGATTCTTCCTTTGCGAAAATCGGATACGACTGCGGATTATTATTGTCTGGATTATCCGGACGAAAACGAATCGGCCTCCGCAAAAAGGAAAGGTCTCAAAAAATCCCTTTCCTTTTACGATTTGATCGCAAATAAACCATTTACCGCAACGGCCGATTTCAAAAATTATCCTATCATAAGAATTTCCAACGAGAAGAATTGATTCCAATGAGCCAAACCAAAGAAGTTCGTACACGATTTGCACCGTCTCCCACTGGATTTTTACACGTAGGAGGAGCGAGAACGGCTTTATTCAACTATTTATACGCCAAGTCGCAGGGAGGAAAATTCATCCTTCGTATCGAAGACACGGATCAGAACCGTTCCACGGAGGATTCGTTCAAAATCATATTAGAATCTTTGCAATGGTTGGGAATTCAATGGGACGAAGGACCCGGCGCCGGCGGTGATTGCGGGCCGTATATCCAGAGTGAACGTCTCGGAATTTATAAGGAATATACGGACAAACTTATAAAGGAAAAAAAAGCCTACCGTTGTTTTTGTACCCAGGAGGAATTGGAAGCCAAAAAGAAACAGGCCGAAGCGATGGGGGTTCCCTACGTCTACGACGGATTACACGCGAGCATGTCCGACGAAGAAGTGGAAGCCAAACTCAAACAGGGGATTCCGTATTCGATCCGATTCAAAACGCCCGCAAAAACCCTGATCATCGACGATATCATCCAGGGAAAGGTGAAGTTCGAAACGAAATTGATCGGAGATTTTATCATCGTCAAATCCGACGGATTTCCTTCCTACAACTACGCGGTGGTGGTGGACGACGCGTTGATGAGGATCAGTCACGTCATCCGAGGAGTGGGGCACCTCTCCAACACTCCGCGGCAGATTCTTCTGTACGAAGCGCTCGGTTACGAGGTTCCCGAGTTCGCGCACGCCTCCGAGATCGTGGGAATGGACGGGAAAAAACTTTCCAAACGCGCCGGAGCGACTTCGATTTTGGCCTTCCGGGATCTGGGATATCTGCCCGAAACTTTCCGCAATTATATGGCCCTTCTCGGGTGGACTTCTCCGGACGGAAGGGAATTTCTCACGAGCGACGAATTGGAAAAAATCTTCGATGTTCATCGTTGTTCCAAATCGCCTTCCACGTTCGACGTATTCAAAAAACCGAAAGGAGGGGACGAAGAGGTCGTTACGAATTTCTCCGATTTGACGCAGATCGCGGAGGCGATGAATCCGAAATCCAAATTGAACTGGCTCTCCAACCGTACGATCCGGGATTCGAGTATATCCAAAGTGTTAGAAGGTCTATTTCCTTTTATTAAGGACCGCAAGGATATTCCGGAAGAGGTAAAAAATCCGAGTAACACGACGCTGGCTTCGATCGTCGAATCTGTTAGAGTGTATCTGGACAACCTGACGCAGGCTCCGGACTACATCGCGGAATTCTTCGTAACGGATTTGAGAATCCAATCCGGAGAGGCCGCCGGATTCCTGAAGGAAGGCGACGGTCCCAAGGTGGTCGAAGAATTCTACGGAATGCTGAAGAAAGAGGATCCGAAAACCGATGAGGATTATAAGAACCTTATGTCCAAAGTCGGGGAAATTTCCGGACAAAAGGGAAAAACTCTCTATATGCCGATCCGGGCAGCAACCACCGGAAAGTCAGCTGGTTTGGAGTTACCGATTCTTTTTCCGCTTTTAGGGAAGGAAAAACTCCTCCAGAGAATCGAAAAAACCGCCGCCGAAGTAGGAATTTCGTTGTCCTCCTGAAAAAAAGCGGTATATTTTGCTCAAATCACCCACTTTAGGCTGTTAATTTGGGAAGGCGGGTGCCGAGATAGAGATGAGAGATTCGGATGAATCAATGCTGGTGAAACATCATGGTGGATCGTACGTCATGTTTTTGCCCACCGATCTGACCAGCATCAAAGAACTACGTTCCGCTTTACGGAATTCCCTTACCGAAAATCGTTTTTCCGCGAAAGACATCTCCCAGATCGAATTGGCGGCGGACGAAGCATTAACCAACTCGATTTCGGCCAACGTCAAGGTCAGTTCCGACGAAACCATCATCTGTCGCTGGCTCATTCGGGATCATAAATTCACGCTCTGGATCATGGATTACGGATCGGGTTTGAAGACCGAAAAATTGGAAGCGATGCCCGCGGATACGAAACCTTCCAATCTCAAAGATTATATTTCCTATATCCAAAAACATCAGGAAAAGAAATGCGAGATTCTTCCTTGTAGGGGTTCCCAAATCCCTCACAGAAACATCGGAAAGGGTCTGCAGATCATTCAATCCTTGATGGATTCCTTCCGGATCATGTATCACTGCGGGGAAGGGAAAATCTCCACGAATCCAGACGCAAAAAACATCAAAGGTTCGATCATAGAACTCGGTTTCGACGCCTCCAAACATCCGGCATAGTATGACCTTGAACGAATTCGCCGAGCGGGTTCTTTTCGGTCCCTCTCTCGAAGACAAACTTTTTTCTCCCGAAGATTCTCCCACGGATATTATAATTTCCGAATATTCTAATTTGCCTACGGTACCGATCCGCGAAAACAGGATCCGGATCAGCGATCATAAAAGTAAGATCCCCCGTTTGGAACAGCTTTTCATCGAGGATAATCGTTATGTCACGCTGCATCATTTCGCCAATCACGAATTGATGGCGATCGAATTGTTCGCGTATGCGATCCTGAAATTTCAGGACGCCCCCAGTTCGGTGCGTTTCGGTTTGTATCGAACCCTTCTCGAGGAACAGACGCATCTGCGGCTTTATCTTTCCGAGATGAAAAAAGGGGGGATGGAATTGGGCGATCGGCCTCTGAATTACGTCTTCTGGAAACAACTTCCGAAAATGAGAACGCTGGAGAAGTTTTACGCGGTGATGGCGATTTCGTTCGAAGGAGCCAATCTGGACTTCTCTAAAATTTATACCATGGCTTTCGAACGTTTCGGAGATTCGGAAAAAGCGGAGATCATGCGGAAGGTTTACGAAGACGAAATCAAACACGTCCGCAGGGGTTACGATTACATTCGAAAACGAATGCCGGAATCCGTCGGCGAATGGGAACATTATCTCTCTTTGATCGAGTTTCCGTTTACTCCCCGTCGCGCCAAAGGATATCATTACTTTCCCGAAACTCGGATCGAAGTCGGCTTCTCCCGGGAATTCGTAACGGAATTGGAAAAATACGAGGACGAGTACACCGGCAGAGTCAATTCCCGCATCTTAAAAGAGGTCTTGGATCTCGATTCGATCGTTGGAAAATCATAGACAGTCCGTTTTCCCTCTCGGATTCTGTTATCGAACCATGAATCCATTTCTCTTCAATTTTCGAAAAATCGTTCTTCTATTTATTCTTTCCGGAATCGGTGCGGGGTGCGCTTCCAAAACCCCTTCCGATTCCAAAATCGTCGAATTATTATTCTCCGCGGAAGAACGTAAAAATCCGGATGTGATCCTCAAAAAAGCGGGGAACCTCGACGAAGATCCGGAATTGGAATCCTTCGCTCTGGTGCGTAACGGAACCGACGAGGTTTTGGGAACGTTTCAAAAAAAGGACGGAGAATGGGTTTTGGACGGAAAAGTTTCCTTTTCCCTTTTGAACATCGGACCCTTGCATTACGATCCTTCCAAATCCTCCTGGATTCCCGGGGAATCCGAAACTTCCCGATCGAAGGAAGCGGGTTATGTAGTTAAGAGAATTCTAATGGAAGAACTTCCGGGGGACGGTTTCAACACCCTCTTCCTGGAAGTGTTAAGCGAAGAACCTCCGCTCGGTCTTTTTTCGGTTCCGTACGCCATCCGAAAAGGCCGTAAGATTTTGGACGGACTTTTGTCCTTAAAGGATCACGAGTTTTTGGCCAAAAGCAAGCGGATCGATTTCGAATACAACAAGACCGAAAAAAACATCACCATCTTTCCGTCAAACAGAAGTTATGCGCAAAACTTCATCTTCAACGGCTGGGAAATGGTTCCGGATATTCCGAGGGTGGCCGTTCCTTCTTTGCTTTCCTTGGAAGCGCCGCAGGAATGGAAAAAAGGGATTTCCGGAGAAGTTGTACTGTGGTTTAAAAATAGGGGTTCCTACGCGGGAACGACGTATCTTTCCCTTTCTTTTCCGGACGGAGGAAAAGTGAAAGTCGACACTTCCAAGGAAGGGCAAAGGTTTTATTCTCCCGGTTCGAGCGTATTCTCTTCGACGGGAAAATACGTAAGCTCTATCGTTCCGTTAGTCGAAATCACGAAGGAAGGCTGGGGAAGAAATCATAAATATGGAATTCGATTTTCCCTAACTCCGGATAAGGACGGAACTCCGAGCGTGTTGTTCCGCTCCTCGACACGGATGGGAACTCAGGTGATCAATCTTCCGAGCCAAACGGGCTCGATTCTAAAACAAAGCGATCAACAGGGATTTTCCGCATATAAATTGGAGCTGGTTTCCAGAAAAGAATGACCGATCTCGCAGGTAAAAAATTGAAAGCCGCTAGAGCTGAAGTCGTACGCGCTCAGGTGGAAAGATTCCGCGTTTTTTACGCGAGTTATTTCCATTTGGAGGAAACGATTCCGATGGTGGAATATTTCTTCGAAAAGATATACAATCTGGAAGGACGGGAAGTCTGGCTTCAACTCGCTATGGACACATACCAAAAAGTCAAGGGTATGCTGAAGGAAAGTTCGCGCGAAAACATCGAATATCTTATCGAACTCAACAACCTTACGGAAGAATTGGATACGATTCTCGCGAAACAATTGGTGGAATCGGGATGGGACGGAAAACGTCTTACCCGCGAGGAATACGACCTTCAATACGGCCGTATGGGCCATCATAAGGAAAGGAGCAGGCAACTAGAAATCGTATTAAGAAATCTTAAAGTATTCTACGAACTCGCACACAAACCGATCAGCGCATATCTCATTAAACCGGCGCGTTTTATGGCCTCCATGCTCGGAGTTTCCGCCTTATTTCAAAGCGTTGAGGAGGCTTATAACGCGACTTTACCGGTTTCTTCGGACATCTTCGATTCGTTTTACGAGGAAGTCCGTAGACGGGAAACGGATTACATCGAAACATTGTTAGGCGAACATCGGAAGGAAGCATGAGTCGTCTGCGTAGACAACTTTTGGAACGAAACCGGAAGAGGGAGGAATCCCACGAAAATCGGGAACGTTGGCTTTTGACGTACGCGGATATGATCACCCTGCTTTTGGGTTTGTTCATCATCATGTATTCCATTTCGCAGGTGGATCAGACGAAATTAAAGCAGGTCGCCGATGTGATCCGCGGAGGATTCGGTCTGGGGGAATCGTTTTTCCAAGGGAACAATATCGCGATCGAAGAGGATCCTCTTCTACAGCCGAGGACCCAGTTGTATCGTTTTTGGGAACGGGTGAGTTACGCCTTAAAACGGCTGAAGGAAAAGGCGAAACTGAACATCGGAATCCAGGAAACCGAAGAGATCAAAATCGTATTGTTTGGAGCTTCGTTGGGGGAAGGGCAATTCCGTCCGGACGAAGATATGAATTTCGCGTTTCAAAAGATATCGGAGATGTCCGGCGCCATGGACGTGGATATTTCCCTCCGGGTTCAGATTCCCTACGGAAACGAGGCCGCGCAAAAGGGGTTTCGTAACGCTTGGGAATATAACTCCTATCGGGCGGAATTGATCGCCGATTCTTTATCAAAAAATTATAATATACCGAAAGAAAGGATTTCGATCGAAGCCTCCAGCTCGTACAAGGCTCCGGAAAACGCTTCTGCGACTCCGGAAGGAAAAGCCTCCGGGGAACGGATCGAAATTTTTATCCGTAAAAAAGCGGAACATTGACAGGGACATTTATGAATAGAATGAATTCGCATACAACCTTGAAGATCATTTCGATCGCGACGGTATTCTTTTGTTTTATCGTCTGTAAAAAACAACCCTCGCCGAGCGGAATTCCGGACGAAAAATGGAGGGAGGAATCTTCGGAACTGGTTTCCTTTTATTGTCAAAAATTGGCCGAGTGTGCGGAAAATCAGAACTCCGATTTCAGGGATTCGACTAAAGCCCTCGTTCAGGAACGTTTGAATCCCGCGTACTGCGCGGATAAGTTCCGTAAATCGAACGCTTATCTTCTCGCCAACGAAGACCCTGAAAAAATCAAACAAGTCGTGCGGAGTTGTTTTCAAAGCGTGGTTCGCGAGTCTTGCGGGAAAATCCGCACAGGAGTGACCGCAGTTTCCGCGGACTGTGCGCTTCTTCAAAACATCCAGTCTAAGCGGTAGCGCGGGTACGATTATGCTTCGCGGTCTTAAACGTCTCAATCGATACGACAAAAAACTTCTCAAGATCCTCAAACTCGGAGGAAAACTGACGAGTTTGAATCAGATCGGATTCTCCAGAAAAACGAAGGAAGGATTTCGATTTCCGATTCACGCGCTTCGTATCGGAACGGAAAAAGGTCTGAAGGAACATCCGGTCGGGATCGTTGCGGGTGTACACGGATTGGAAACGATCGGCATTTTGATCCTTCTCGATTTTTTGGAATACGTTCTGCATCCGGATTCGACCGGATTTTTACCCGAGTTGAAAAAAGGAAAATTGGGAATCGTCGTTCTTCCCGTCGTCAATCCGGGCGGTGTGGTTTTAAAACAGAGATCCAATCCGGGCGGAGTGGATCTGATGCGGAATTCCGGGATCGAAGCGGTCAAAGCTCTTCCGTTTTTCGGAGGTCAAAAAATTTCCAAACGCCTTCCTTATTTTAGGGGAAACGGATTAGAGCCGGAATCGCGGGCGTTGTTTCGATTGATGCAGGATTCCTTTTTTCAAACGGAGAATGCGGTGATGCCGGTTTTGGATCTGCATTCCGGCTTCGGAACGATCGACAACGTGTGGTGGCCCTACGCTTTTACGAAAACCCCTTGTCCCGACACTCCCTTATATCAAAAAATCGCCGATCATCTTAAGGATCATTGCGGCCATATCCATTTTCAATACGGACCTCAGAGCGAAACATACACGACACACGGGGATCTTTGGGATAAATTCTACGATCATTATCGGGAATATCAAGATTCGAATCCGACGGTTTCCAAGTCTAAATTTCTTC
>NZ_NPEF01000112.1:10038-12864 GCF_002811955.1 Leptospira ellisii | reverse complement strand
CGTTCTTGACGAAGTCGATAATAGTTTCAACACTGGTTTCTCCTTAAGAGATTCCTAATATAATCAGCAGCATGTCGATCAGTTTGATTCCTATAAACGGAGTGACGATTCCACCCAATCCGAAGAGAAGCAGATTCCGTTTGAGAATCTTATCCGGTCCCAGTGGTTTGTAAGCCACACCTTTGAGTGCGAGCGGTATCAACGCGGGAATTACGAGCGCGTTGAAGATAACCGCGGCCAGCACCGCGCTTTGCGGCGAACCCAAGCGCATCAGATTCAGCGCGGAAAGAGGGCCTGAGGTTTCTCCAGCCGCCGCGTAGAAACTTCCGAATAAGGCGGGAAGGATCGCGAAATATTTCGCCACGTCGTTCGCGATGCTGAACGTGGTCAACGCGCCTCTCGTCATCAGAAGCTGTTTTCCGATCTCCACGATCTCTATCAGTTTACTCGGATTACTGTCGAGATCGATCATGTTCCCGGCTTCGCGTGCGGTTTGTGTGCCCGTGTTCATGGCTACGCCCACGTCGGATTGAGCCAAAGCCGGAGCGTCGTTGGTCCCGTCCCCGATCATCGCCACGAGATATCCTTTTCCCTGTTGCTCGCGTATCTTTTTCAGTTTGGTTTCCGGCGTCGCTTCCGCGAGAAAATCGTCCACACCGGCCTCGGCCGCGATCGCCGCCGCGGTCAATTGGTTGTCGCCAGTGATCATAACCGTGCGGATGCCCATCGTTCTCAGACTGGCGAAACGTTCCTTGAGTCCTCCTTTGACTATGTCCTTCAATTCTATAACACCGAGTAGGCGGTCGTCTTCGGCGACCAAGATCGGAGTGCTTCCGCGTTTGGATATCTCGCCGATCCGATCCTCCATGTCTTCGGAAATTTTTCGATTATAGTTGTAAAGATAGGTTTTGACCGCGTCTCCCGCTCCTTTACGAATCCTTCGTAGGATCGCTCCTTCCTTTTTCAGATCGACGCCGCTCATTTTCGTTGAGGCGCTGAAGGGAATGAACTCGCCCTCCATCTCGGCGAGATTCCTTTCGCGAAAGCCGAATTTTTCTTTCGCCAATACGACGATCGATCTGCCCTCCGGCGTTTCGTCCGCCAAGGAGGAAAGCTGCGCCACGTCGGCCAGATATTTTTCCTCCACTCCGCTCGCGGGAAAAAATGCCCTCGCTTCGCGGTTGCCTAACGTGATCGTTCCGGTCTTGTCCAACAGAAGAATGTCTATATCTCCTGCCGCTTCGATCGCCTTTCCGCTTTTGGAAATCACGTTGAAGCGAATCAGACGTTCCATTCCGGAGATTCCGATCGCGGAAAGCAGACCGGCGATGGTGGTCGGTATCAAACAAACGAGCAAGGAGATGAGGGTCGGTATCGAAAGGTTGTAAGTTCCTCCGCCTTCCCGCGCCACGAACGCGGCGAAAAAAGGAAGACTCAGGACCGCGATCAAAAAGATAAAGGACAATCCGGAAAGAAGCATGGTCAACGCGATTTCATTCGGCGTCTTCTGACGTTTGGCTCCCTCCACCAGGGCGATCATCTTGTCCAAGAACGTGTTTCCCTGTTCCGCGGTGATACGAACTACGATCCTGTCGCTTAATACCCGCGTTCCTCCCGTGACCGCACTTCTGTCCCCTCCGCTTTCGCGCACTACCGGCGCTGATTCTCCGGTGATCGCCGATTCGTCCACGCTCGCGATCCCTTCGACGATTTCGCCGTCCCCGGGTATCATATCCCCGGCTTCGCAGACGACCATATCGCCGATTTTTAATATTGTCCCGGGAACGTTGGCGATTCCTCCGTTCTCCATCCTTTTGGCGACGATATTGGTCCTCGTCTTTTTGAGGCTGTCCGTTCTCGCTTTTCCCCTTCCTTCGGCGATCGCTTCGGCGAAGTTCGCGAACAATACCGTGAACCAAAGCCATAGCGCGATCTGCAGATTGAACGCGGAGAAGTTTCCGAGATAAAGATCCTTGAAGAAGATCCAGGAAACGAGTAAGGCTCCCAGATATACGACGAACATCACCGGGTTTTTGGTTTGAGAACGAACGCCCAATTTTTTGAGGGAATTCAACGAGGCTTCGCGGAAAACTCCGGATTCGAAAAATACTTTTGATTTGCGGCTCATCCGATTCTCCTTAAAACGTTTTTCCCTGTAACATTAGAAAATGCTCAAGTATCGGTCCGATGGTCAGGACCGGAAAAAAAGTGAGGGCGCCTACGATTACGATCACGGATAGGAGTAGAACGTAGAAGATTCCGCCTTCCGTCGAAAAGGATCCTTCGGAGGAGATTTCCGATCTTTTTTTTGCGGCTAAATTTCCCGCAATCGCGAGCACGGGAAGTATCACTCCAAATCGACCGATCAACATGGAGATTCCGAGCGCTACGTTGTAGTAGGGGGTGTTCGCGTTCAGTCCCGCGAATGCGCTTCCGTTGTTGCCGGCCGCGGAGGAGAACGCATATAATATCTCCGAAAATCCGTGCGGTCCCCGATTGCCGAGAGAAGCGAGCGTTCCGTGTAAACTCACGGTGATCGCCGAGAATAATAGGATGATCGTGGAAGGAAGGAGTATTCCCAGGATCGACATTTGTATCTCACGTTTCTCCACTTTTTTACCCGCGTATTCCGGACTTCTGCCGACCATAATTCCGCTTAAAAAAACCGTCAGGACGACGAACAGTATCATTCCGTATGTTCCGGAGCCGACTCCTCCGAAAACGATTTCACCTAATTGAATATTCAATATTTCTACTAAACCTGCGATGGGAGAAAAACTGTCGTGCATCGAATTGACCGATCCGTTCGAGGCGGCCGTGGTCGCG
>NZ_NPEF01000112.1:0-10028 GCF_002811955.1 Leptospira ellisii | reverse complement strand
AAACGGGATCCTCCCCCGAACATATCAAGGAGAACACATGGATCAAACGGAAACTTCCCGACACGCGCTTGCGGCGAAAAACATCTGGTCGCGACCGCCCAGAGAGCGCTGTTCGATATTCCGAACCTGGTTTCTTTCCCTTCCCAGAAACCGAACGATTCGGACAACGGGTTATACGAGGTTTCCGAAAACCATACGGTCAAAAATCCGGCAAAAAGTATCGTGAACATAACTCCGAATATCACCCAAGCGTGTCTAACGTTTCCGATGATCCTTCCGTATAAGAAAACACAGGCTCCGGGAAGCAATAGGATCGCGATCGTCTGGACGAAGTTGGATATCGGAGCGGGATTTTCGAACGGGTGGGCTCCGTTCACCCCGAAGAATCCGCCTCCGTTGGTTCCCAGTTGTTTGATCGCGATCTGAGAGGCGGCGGGTCCTAAGGGAATCGTCTGCGGAATTCCCTCCAGAGTGGTCGCCTGGACGTACGCGTCGAAGGTTTGTACGACTCCGTTCGCCGCCAAAACCAGAGCCAACACGAAAGAGAGCGGCAAAAGAACGTATAACGTTCCTCGGACGAGATCCTTCCAGAAATTCCCCAGGTTAGCCGACGAATCCGCGGCGATCCCCCGCGCGAGGGCGATCAGGACGCAAAAACCGGTGGCGGCGCTCGCGAAATTCTGCGTCGTCAATCCTATCATCTGCGAAAAATAACTTAACGCGGATTCGCCGCTGTAGGATTGCCAATTCGTGTTCGTGGCGAAACTGATCGCGGTGTTCAAGGCGAGATACGGCTCCAGTCCTGGAAGATTTTGCGGATTTAGCGGAAGCGCGTTCTGAAAGACGAGAATCAGAAACAACACGATGATTCCCAGGATGTTGAAGGACAAAAGCGAAGCGGCGTATTCCTTCCAATCCATTTCCTTTTCGGGATCGATTCCGCAGAATCTATACAAAGCGGCCTCGAAAACGGAGATCTCCTTCAAACCGAAGATCCGATATAGATACGTTCCCAAAGCGGGTGACAAAAACGCGATCGCAAAGAATACGACCGATATTTGAATCCATTCCGTCGCCATAATACCTCTTAGAATTTTTCGGGTTTAAAGATCCAATAGACGAGATAGGCGAGACAAAGTCCGCCCGCGGTTAAGGCTAAAATCGTTTCCAAATCCATTATATTTCATTTCCTTGATATGTTCGGGGGAGGATCCCGTTTCGTTCCGAAATTCCGCTGGGAATATGATGAAATCGTAACGGAAAGCGCATACACTTCAGTAAACCACGGGAGTTCGAAGTCGTCAATAGCGCGCGGGTTAAACCGGCAAAAACGGAGTTAAGAAATTGTTAGGAAGCGAGTTCGATCGCGGATCGGACGGAACGGCGGTTTTACAGGATTTCCGCGGAAAGGAAGGTGATGTCGTCCTGAGCCCGTTGTCCGGAAAGAAAGGATCTAAGATCGCCGAACACGGAGTTTACGAGATCGGATATGGGTTTGGAGGATTCCTTGAGTATCGATTCCAGAAGTCGGTCCTCGCCGAACTCTTCCTCGAAGGAGTTGAATTCTTCTACGATTCCGTCCGAAAAAAAGAACAGCTTATCCCCCTTCGCGATCTCCAAAAACTGGGATTGATATCTGACTTTGTCGGAAATGCCTATGATCGGCCCGCTTTTGGAAAGACGCGTGATCGTAGTTCCGGACAGATAAAATTGATCTGGATGTCCCGCCGCCGAATACGAAAGCGTTCCTTCCTCCGTATCCACGTCCGCGATAAGACAACTAAAGAAGGATTTGATCGCGTTGTATTTGGTTATGATTTCCTTATTCAACTCGGAGATCACCTCCCCCGGCGGAAGATCGAGATACTTAAGACTTTCGTATTCCGATTTAATCAACATGGTGACCAAAGCGGCGTGAACCCCGTGACCGGTCGCGTCCGCCAAAAAGATGCGGACTTTGCCCGGAGAGATTTCCGCGTAATCGTATATGTCCCCGCCGACCTCGGTCATCGGTATGTATTTCGTCAGAATACATATTCCGCCTAACGTGGCTTCCGGCGGAGGAAGGATACGATCCTGGATCTTTTGCGCGTAGAGAAGGTCCTTTTGGATCAACTTGATCGTGTTGTTCAGTTCGGAGGTCCGCTCCACCACCTTCTCCTCCAACTCGGCGTAAAGGTTGGCGTTTTCGATCGAGATGGCCGCCTGCCCAGCGATCAGTTCCAGGGTTTGAATCCTGTTTTCGGTGAACACCCCTTTGACGAGCTGGTTCTCCAGATAAAGAACGCCTTTGAGACTTCCCGCGTGGATCAGAGGAATACAGATCACGGACTGCGGTCTTTTTTCCTTTATGTATTGATCCGTAAAATCCTTGATCGAAGAGGAATCGAATCCGTTCGTGGAGACCATTTTTCCGGTTCTAAAGACGTAGTTCAAATAGGAGACCGGATACTGAGTTTCGTCCAATTCCGGCAGATTTTCCACGACGATTCCGCTCTCGCCGCTTTGTCCCGCGAGATAAACCATTAGATTTTTATTATGTAAGTGGAAGTAAATGGCCCGCGTCGCTCCGGCCGTCTCCATGGCTATCTGGATGAGTTTTTTGAGAAGGTTGTCCAGAAGTATCTCGCCGGAAAGAAGATTATACGTTTTTAATATGATTTCCTGATCCACGTCCGGGGTCTGATGATGTGTTTTTCTTCCGTTCGTTTCCGGAAGCGCGGATTGGTCCAATCTGTCCGCGAAACGGTTCTCCAGTTCCGCGACTTTTACGGACGCTCCCCAGCTGGAATAAAGGTCGATCGAGTTTTCGACGTAATAATTTCCTAGGGAAAAGTTTCCCGATTTGTAGTGATACTTGGCCGCGATTTCGCAGGCCAGGGCCTGAAACGACTGGAAGCCCGACTCCTGAAAGAGTTTCATCGCCTTCTCGTAACCGGCGATCGTCGCGCCTACGTCGCCCTTGATTCTGCTTTTCTCCGCCTTGAGGAGCTCCAGGTGCCCCATGAAGTTCTCCGGACAATCGCGGCTCCATTTTTCGAAGTAGGCGAGGATCGTCTTTATCTTCCTGGAAAACCGGATTCTTTTTCCGAATGAGAGAGTATCATAATTCGCGAATATGGTAAGTCCGTAATAGAACCAGAATTCAGCGAAAGGAATCAGACCGAAGGCGTTTTGGATGAGTTTTTCCCCTTCCGTTCCGGAAATCAGACCCTTTTCGAAATTGCCGGAAAAGTAATGGAGCTTGGTCAGGTCGTGATAGTAATAGGAAAGCGCGGTGTAGTTTTTATCCTCCAGAATCCTCTTTTCGAACGCAAGACTGTCGAATTCGGAATCGTTTAAGGAATCGGGGGAGGTGGTTTTTCCGGCCAACGCGCGGATGAGCTGATGCGAACTCTTTACGATCGTGAACGCGAAATTGTCGCGGGATGCGGTGAAATATTGATCCGCATTTTCGATGTCGGAAAGCAGCTCCTCTATGGGCGACGCCGCGAATATCTTCTTCTGCGTTTTGGCTTGCATACTGAACCCCGCGTAGAAGATGTCCCCGTTCTGCAGGGCTCCGTTGTGGACCTCGTCCAACAACCCTATGTCGAGGGTGATGTGCCGCTTCCAATGACAGAGATATGCGGAATACACGTACTGCACCTTCCACTTTACGAGGTCGAAGGGAATCTTATCGTTCAGTTTCAACGCAAGGTGGGAATATCGTACGGCCTGATCCAGATCCTTCAACGCCTGATTTACGATCATTCCGTAACCGCTGTAAGCTATCGGACTGCTTCTGGATACGCCTTTGGTCAAAGACGTATTAAACATTTTTAATACGATTAGGGCGAATAGGTTCTGATTGTAGGTGAAGGCGGAAGGGCCTAAGTCCGCGAAAAGGTCGATCAGCGCCTGGTATTCGGGTTCCGAATTCTCCTTTACGTAGACGAGCTCCTGATCCGATTTTCCTTTGGAAAGAATGAGCGAAAGAAACAATTCCTTAAAAAGAACCATGGTAACGCGCAGCGGCGAGGAGGGAATGTTGATTCGGAACCGTTTCATCGCCCTAAGGCCGGCTAACACCGCGTTTTCGACCTTGTTCATTTTGGAATAAAGTCGGACCTGGATCGCGTCCGCACGGATGTATTGCAGATCGGGAAGGTTGAGGTTCTCCAGGGATTCCAAAAGTTGCATGGTCCTTTCGTAATGGTTGAGAAGATATTCCGTCTCCGCCGTCTCCAAAATCACGTTGGAATACAATTCGAGATCGCTGACCATGGCTTCTCCATCCAAAGAATTCAATGCGGAGTTGAGATAACGCAGAGAACTTTCATAGGAGCCGGAACTTTTCGCCTGCAAACCGGCTTTGTAGTTGAGAAGGGTAAGATGTTTCCGAAGGGAATCCTCCCGGATTTCGTCCGAAGCCTGATTGAGATGATTGGTGATCTGAAACAGAACCCTGTTTTTTGGTTCGGGGCCGTGCGTGTTCAACAGCGCCACGCCGACCTTTTTGTGGAACTCCCTCCGTTTGGTCTCCTCCAGAAGACTGTACGCCGCCTGCTGCACCCTGTCGTGCGAAAAGCCGAATCCCTGCTCCGAGGATACGTTCTCCTCGAAAAGGGAATGATCCTGGCTGTGGACCGGAGTCAATAGACCTTCACGGACGGCTTCCCAGAGTATCTGATTGAGCTTTGAAGTATCAAAAAAACGTAATTTACTAATGAATCCCGAGGTGAATCTTTCCCCCAGACAGGAACATACTCCGAGCAATTCCTGGACTCCGGGCGAAAGTTCGCGGATCCTTTGGCAGAGCAGATCGACTACGTTGTCAGCGACGGGAAGGTCGGAAACTTTGCCGGTATCCCATTTCCAATGTTTCGCCTCGAAATCGTAGGCGAGCGAATTTGCCTTTTCCGACGCCCGGAGGAGTTGAACCACCGCAAAGGGGTTTCCGAGCGTTTTTTTGTGTAAGGTCGCCGATACGGAGGAGATCTGTTCCTCCGGTCCCGGAGCCAGATCCTGAAGAAGGCGGAATATGCTGTCTTCGTCCAACGGGTCCACGGTGATCATGCTGTTTTGGACTTTGTTGCCTTCCAGGGCGTCCATAACCTTGGAGAATTCGTTGGATTTTTCGAGAGCCTCCGGACGGAAAGCGAGGATACATAAGAAATTCTTGATTTTCGTATATATTAAAAACGTTTCGATCAGTTTAAGACTCGCGGGGTCGGCCCATTGCAGGTCGTCCATATATAGGACCAAAGGACGGCTCGTCTCCGAGATCGCGCGGATGAAATTCCTCAAGGTGAAATAAAAACGGTTTCTGTTTTCGTCCGGAGGAAGTTCGGCCAGATCCGGCTGCGGTCCGATGACGAATTCGAGCTCTGGAATCTGGTTGAGAAGGATCTTACCGTTCGCTCCCGTGTACTGTAGGATGAGCCGTTTGAAATCGCGGATGTCCTTTTCCGGTTTGGAAAGGAAAATCGAAACCAGATCCCGGAGGGAATGGATCAAACCTCCGAAAGGAACGGAGGTTTCGTATTGGTCGAACTTGCCCTGAACCACGATCCCGCCGCGTTCGGAAATACTCTTTAAAAACGAACGAGCCAAAGCCGATTTTCCGGAACCTGAATCTCCGGTGATGAGGACCAATCCCGTTTCTCCCCGGAACACCTTGTCCAAGGAGGCTTCCAAAACCGCCTTTTCCTTATCCCTTCCGTAAAGCGCGGACGGATCGAAGGTAAGTTCCGGAACGTCACGGGTTCCCGGCGCGAACAGATTCTGCGGACTTTGGTTTCCGTACTCGCGTCTGCAAAGTTCGATGTCGTATATCAATCCGTTAATGGACGCATAACGTTGCTCCGGATCCTTCTCCAAAAGTTTCGCTATCACTAAAGAGATGGAGAGGGGAAGATCCTCGCGGATCGTATGTGCGAGAGGGGGACGTCTCGCAAGATGGGCGTGTATGATCTCGTTGCGATCCTTGGAGGCGAAAGGAAGGCTTCCGGTGATCATCTCGTAGAATATGATTCCCAGGGAATAAAAATCGGTGCGTAGATCCAAAACCCTCGAAAGTCTTCCGGTCAATTCGGGAGATATGTACGAAAGCACTTCCGCGGAAAGATCGGGAGTGATCGAAGGGGAGGTGTCCTTACCGGAGAACGTGGCCGAAGAGAAGTCGGTGATCTTCGCCGAGCCGGTTTCGGGTTGGATCCAGATATTTCCGGGACGAAGGGACTGGTGGAGAATTCTTTTTTCGTGGACTTCCCGCAGGGCGAGGACGATGTTCATCGCCGTTTCGAAGAATTTTTCCACGGAATGGACCCCGTTCGGGAACATTCTGCTCAGAGGAACGGAGCCGCAGTCCTCCATCACGAGAACCGGCAGATTTTCGTGACGGATCAGTTCGAGTGAATTTTGAATTCCCGGTCCTTTAGCAAAACTAGAAATTCTAAAGTCGTGATGGAGCTTTTGAATTTCCTTTCGACTCGGATTCTTCTGTCGAAGGACTTTCAAAAGAACGTGTTTTCCCGTCCTTTGATCCAAGGATCTGTATATCAGAAACTGATGATCAATGGAAAAGGACTCAAACGTTTCAAAACCTGGAAGTTCCATCCTGGAAGAACTGTGATATTCTCCCTAGGATTAAAATCAAAAAGAAAAAAATCCGGTTCTTGAAATTCAGAGGAAACATCGCGCGGCTTCGATACCGCTCACGACCGTACTTTCCACACAACCGGCGTTTAAGATCGGGTTCTGAATCCAATCCCCCGTGATTACGAGGTTGTAATATCCGTTCTCTCCCGCGGGAAGCCTGAATTTAGTCGAACCCTTAGGAGACAGAACGTATCTTTCCGTGGGTTGAATATTTAATCGGAAGAAGGCGGAATCCACTCCCGGCGCCCGGCTTTGATCCGGATGAAGCGATAAATCCCAATTGAATCCGGATTTGGCGCCCGGTACGATCGAAGCCGGCCAGAGGTTGTACGCGTCGTTGTTCAGGAATCGAGCGACCCGTTCGCGTAATTTCCTCATCTCTTCGGGCAGATCGGGGTTCGCGAGCGGATTGGCCGGACCGGTGCCCGCCGGAGACGGTCCGCAGAAATACGCGATGTGATTCGGGGTCATCGAATCCGGCCAACATTCCCGGATGATGAGATGGCTCATGTCGCACCAAGTGTCGAAAGGTTCCACGTAGGAACCGAGGATCGGCGGTTCGTTTTTCCAGTATTTCCAACCGAGTCCGGCCGTATCCGGGTACAACCAAAGCTGAAACGCGTCCGTTAGACAAGTTTGGATATTCTCGGTCATCTGTCGCCATTGCGTGTTGGATTTCAGGATTTCCGGACATAAGAATGGAATCGCTCCTATGGAGATTCCGAACACGATCCTGTCGAAGTCCTTGCCCTGTTCGAGGACGAATTCCTCCCGATCCTTCCAATCGGACCAGTAGTTTTCCAGATCTACATGAGTATCTTTTAATATTTCTCCCTCGACGATCTGGTCGTAAAGGGGTTCGCTGGGCCAGCAGCCTAATCCTTTAACATCGATTAGGGGGGAATATTCCCCGGTTTTGAGGGTAACTTGTCTGCCGATTCTTACGCTTTGGATCCCTTCCTTTCCGTCGATTTTTCCGGGAACGAGTTCGCGAACCCTGTGGAAGAATCGGATATCGACCCCGCGATTTTTGAGAATTTCGTATAACGGAGTCATGATGGTGTCGCCCATGCCGGCCTGCATTCTGTAGGCGACGGCGCCTTTGTATGTGAACACCATTCTCAGGGCGCCTTTGAGCGCCGTTCCCGCGGCGAACGTATACTGATTGACCCCTCCGAAAACCAATCCGTAGATCGCCTGAACGATCGCCGAATTGATCGTGATTTCGCTCGCCCCGTGTTTGCGGAGCCATTCCCGATAGTCGTAGTCGTCTATACTTTCGAAACCTTTTTCGAAAACCCGATCCTCGATCATACCCCGGATGTTGGTGAGGCTGAAGTCGACCATGATCCAGAAACGTCTCGCTTCCGTGTTGGATTCGATCTTCTTTTCTATCCTCTCCCAAAGGGATCGTATAAACAGATCCATCACCTTGATAAAACGGTCGCGGGGGAAATCGGAGCTGAGTTTGTCGAGCAGCGTTTTTAATACGAGAATCGTCTTTCCCACCAGATCCAATCCGATGTCTTCGACCGTGTCCTCGATCCATTCCAGAATCTGATTCCAGATGCTGTGATCGTTTTCGCCGTTTTCGTCCTCGGGGAAGATCGAGTCGCGGTTGTCCTGATAGTATTTGGAGACGTAGTTGAGAATCATCGAAGGATACGAGGCGGGATTCGGAAGTTCCAGACTTTCGCCGGGAACCTGATCGTTCATCGGAAATTGGATGGGCCAGGGCTGATAATTTCCGTTGACGTTCTCTTCGAGAACGAAATAATTCGCCGGTTTAAACGCCTCTTCCCAGGTCGCGAGCGGCTGAGTGAGGGGTTTGCCCAATTCCTCGTAACAATTGCGGATCAACTGAAACGCGTGATCGTAAAATCCGAACCAGATATGAAGTCCGTGCTCCTCGATGCGGTTGTACGCGTTTTGATTTCTGCCGCTCGCCCCTTTACCTCCCAGTCTCCATCCCATATGATAGAGCGTGAGTTCGTATTTTTCCTTCCAGTCCGGTTTGGACGTGATTTCATACGCGGTTACGAGAGAACTCAAACCTCCGCCGAGAATGACCACCTTTTCCTTTTTGCCGCCCATAGTTCTTCCCAATTAATCCTTATAAAATCTTTTTTTCGGAATCGATTCGACAGAATATTAAGATATTCTTATGTATTTTGATGGATGATTTTTCCCGGAGAAAAATCGAAATCGAAATCGCACCAGATTCCGAATTGAACCGGAACCGAAGTCCCTTTTAATCCGAAGTCGGACACGAACGGAAAATACGGATTGTCCAAAAGATCCAGAACGTAGTTCCCTTCCAATAGGCCGCCCTTTCTGAAATGGGTGACGTTACTGCTCGCCTCCACGATCGCCTGGTAACAAGCTTTGGTCGGATCGGCGGCGTCGCGGAATTGTTTTAGAAAAACCATCCCCAGTTCCGGCGAGAATAGGAAGTCGAAAAGATTGATCACAAGACCCATTCCCGGAATCGTGATCTTGGAAGGATCTCCGAAAAGCACCTCAGCGAATTTATTTCCTATCTTGGAAAAGTCGTCGAAGGATTCCTTCTTTTGGGAACCGCCCGGCGGACAAGTCAGGGTGAACATTCTTTGCCAGATCGCCTGACGATCCTTTCCTCTCGGAGTTACTGCGTCCGCGGAAAAGTATTCGGGGGGAACCTGAAGCGAGGGCATCTGAAAGTTCCCCTGAATCTTGTGGAATCCGTAGATCTCCCTTCCGGTCGCCATCGCAGTGGGTATGTCCACGAAAAGATAGGGTTGATAAAATCGGATTCGAAGAGGATCTTTTGCGAACAGCGGAATCCAAAAACCCACGTCGGTTTCCTCGACCCAACCGCAGTCGTTGCCCGGAACGAGATATTGTTGTTTTGCGAATACGAGAAAAAGTTTGTCCGTAAACGCGGAGTAATGCGCGCTTCCGTTCGCGGGTCCGTTGAGATCCCTGTCTACGATCGCTTGTATCGAAGCCTGATTGCCTTCGATACAAAAGGAGTAAAATTCCACCTGTTTCATCTGATACGGCGGAGGAAGTTCCTGTTCGCCGCCGCGCACAATGTAATTTGCCATCTATCGTTTTCCTCTTTAAATCGGGCTTCAAGGTTTCTGAGATTGTTAAAATATTGTAAATAATAAAATTGCCATAAACCTCCGTTTTGATGGGATTCCTGAAGGGATTTTCCGATTGAAAGGGAAAAAAATCGGAACGAAAGTTTTCGATTTTGAAATTAGATTTCGTCGTTGAAAATCGGAATTCCGAAAACCGCGTTGTGATCTAGTCGTTCGGAACTCTTTTCGAAAAACAAGCGTTAGATTAACCTGCGATCCCGCCTCGGAATCGCAAATGAACGTTAGGCGGATCAAGGGAAA
>NZ_NPEF01000111.1 GCF_002811955.1 Leptospira ellisii | reverse complement strand
TCTTCGGGAGTTAAGGCCCCGACCGTAATGTGATTTCCGCCTCCGGTTCCGGATGCCCTTCCGTCGATCTGGAATTTTTCCGTACTCAACTTGGACTCGATCGACTTTTCGTAAAGGATCCTTGTTTTGGATTCCAACTCCTCGAAGGACGTGGAAGGATGAAGATTGACCTCGATCACTCCGGGATCGGGGGTGATCTTAAAAAGTCCGATCCGTTCATCGGCCGAAGGTTCGTATCCTTCCAATCGGATCGGAACCCCGGAAGCGAGCGCGGCCTGTTCGATACACGCGATCAATTCCACCCAGACATCCGCGGAAGGAACGGGAGGAAGAAAGACGTGCAGAATCCCCGCTCTCGCCTCCACGACGAGAGTGGATTGGATCGGAGGTTCCTTTTCTCCGAACGTCCTCGGAGAAAGGTCCAATCGTTTTCGGATCCTCTCTTCGATCCGTTTCCGGGACGGCAAAGGGGATTTTTTTTCCACGGAAGTGAAGTACGGGAATTCACGGAACCGATCCGAGATCGACGCGAACGGTATCCTCAGACCCGCGGGAGAATCCCCCGGAACCAGGAACAGCCTGTCCCGGCGCAGATCCCAGGACGAACTTTCCCATTGTTCTTTTAGATAATTATAATATACTGGAATGGCAAAGGCCACTTCCTTCTTGAACCCCTTGTCGAGAACCCTCAGAATCCTCTGTCTTTCGAGCGAATCGTAGGCGTTCGAAAGTTTGCGTTCCATCTCGAAGGGAAGATTCCCCTCCTTCCAGATGTAGTAAAGATTGTCTTCGTACATGGGAACGATGTACGAAAGATCGATTCCGAGCGTCCTGCAGATCGCGCAGGCCAGGGTTTCGGAGGATTTATGCGGGTCCCTTCGATTTTCGTCCGGGGAATCCGGAACGTCCGCGAACAAGGATCGATCCTTCCAAAGGGTTTCCCCGTCCTTTCTCCAAAAACAGCCGATGTTCCAGCGGGGAATCGGTTCTCCGGGATACCATTTCCCCTGGGAAAACTGCAGCATGGAACCGGACGTGAATTCGTCCTGAAGACGGTACATTAGATCTTTAGAAAGTTCGAATTTACTTTCTCCTAATGCTTCGTGGTTCCATTCAGCACCCTGGCGGTCCTCGTCGGAAACGAACGTAGGCTCCCCTCCTATCGAGATTTCTATGCCGAGATCCTTGATCTTCCGGTCGAGAGCCTTCCCCCTCCGTTTGATGTCGTTCCAGCGCGAATCCGTATAAGGAAGCGTAACCCTAGGACTTTCGCTGATCCGCTCCACTTCCATCCTAAATTCGAACTCGGTTTCCGCGGGATCCGCAAATCCGAAGATGGGCGCGGCGCTCGTAGGTTCCGGAGTCGCCGCGAGAGGAATGTGACCTTCTCCGGTCAAAAGTCCCGAAGTGGGATCCATTCCCACCCAACCCGCTCCGGGAAGAAAAACCTCGGCCCAAGCGTGCAGATCGGTGAAATCCTTTTCCGGTCCTTTAGGACCTTCCAAAGGAACCTGGTCGGCCCTGAGTTGAACGAGATATCCCGAAACGAAGCGGGCGGCCAAACCGAAATGCCTCAGAACCTGCACCAGCAAAAACGAGGAATCACGGCAGGAGCCCGTCCTTTTTTCGAGGGATTGTTCGCAGGTCTGGACGCCCGGTTCCATACGAATGATATAACCTATGTCCCGGGAGACCTTCCGGTTGAGTTCGACTATGAAGTCGACGATGCGCTTCTTATTTCCGTATCCCTCCTTTTTGAGCGAGGTCATATAGGACTTAAGAAGCGCGCCGTCCTCGGAAGGGGCTAGATAAGGAGCTAATTCTAATTTTAGAATATTCTCATATTCGAAAGGAAAATTTTCTGCGGACGGTTCGGTGAAGAAATCGAACGGATTGATCACCTTCATATCGACCACCAGATCCACGAGAACGCTGAGGAGTTTCGTCTTTTCCGGAAAAACGAGCCTCGCCTGGAAGTTTCCGAACGGATCCTGCTGCCAATTGAGAAACTGATTTTCCGGCTCCACCTTCAGCGAATACGAAACCACCGAAGTTTTACAATGCGGCGCGGGACGAAGACGGATCACGTGGGGAGAAAGGGAAACGTTCCGATCGTATCGGTACGTGGTTTCGTGCGTGAGTGCGACTCGGATGGTCATAGGAATTTTTCCGCCTGAATTTCGATGTTTGAAAGACCGAGGTTTACGATCGGAAATAACGTTCGTCGATCCGATCGTGGATTCCGTTGATCTGAAGCTGAAGCCGATCCAGATATTCGTGCATTCCGGAATTGAAAATTTCGTCCACCGAAGTGTAACTCAATTCGGACAACAGAACTCCGACCCTTTTCTCGGCTTCGCAGGAATATTCGTCGGGATCCGTTCCGCTGAGCAGCTTGAGGCTGTCGAAAATCTTCTTCAGCGAAAAACGGACCGCCCTCGGAAATTGCCGGTCCAAAATCAAAAATTCCGCGATGTTTTTCGGAGTGATCTTCTGATAGATCCGATTGAACATCTCGTGTGCACTCGCCGATTTCAAAAGCGAAAGCCACTGGATAAGATCCAGATTGGAACCCACGTCGTGCGAAGGCAGAAGGATGAAATATTTCATATCCAAAATCCTCGCGGTTTTGTCGGCGCGTTCGAGATACCTTCCGAGCTGGGCGAAATACCAAACCTCGTCTTGGGAGATCGTAGCTTCCTGACATCCGTAAAAGAGAAGACATTGATTTCGGATCGTCTTAAAGAATTCGCTGAGGGCGGAAAGATCCGCGTCGGAAAAGGATTTTTTCGTCTTAAAGCCGAGGTAGAATTCGTTGATCACTTCCCACATGGGAGTGGAGATGTTTTCGCGGATGGTCCTCGCGTTTTCCCTCGCACGGATGAGGCAGTTCAGGATCGAATTCGGATTCTCCGCGTCGAAGGTCATGAATTGGATCACGTTCTCCTCCGAAGCCTCCGAATATTTTTTCTGAAAGAGTTCGTTGTCCCCCGTGGTGTAGACGAGAGGAAGCCATTGTCTGTTTCCGTCCTCGTTCAGATCCAAGGACAATTGGAAATTTACGTCGATAAAGCGGGAATAATTCTCCGCCCTTTCCATGTATCGATTCATCCAATACACGGACTCAGCCACTCTGCTCAGCATAGCAACCTCTCTCGTTCTATGGTAAACGTTTTCTTTGTTTCTTTTTTTAGCCTTCGCCCATCACCCAGGTGTCCTTGGAACCGCCTCCCTGGGAAGAATTCACTACGAGGGATCCCTTTCGCAGAGCCACACGGGTCAAACCTCCGGGCATAACGTAGATATCCTCTCCGTAGAGGATGAAAGGACGCAGATCCACGTGTCTTCCCTCCAGCTTATCTTCGATCAGAGTGGGAACGCGGGAAAGACTGAGCACCGGTTGCGCGATGTAATTGCGCGGGGACTGATCGATGAGCGCGCAGAATTCCTCCTGCTCCTTTTTGCTGGAACGGGAACCGATGAGCATTCCGTAACCGCCCGCGCCGTTCGCCGCCTTTACGACGAGATTGGCGATGTTTTCCTTAACGTAGTTTCGGTCCTTATCGTTGGAACAGAGATAAGTGGGAACGTTCGGAATGATAGCTTCTTCGCCCAGATAATATTTGATCATCGCCGGAACGAAGGTGTACAAAACCTTGTCGTCCGCAACGCCGGCGCCCGGCGCGTTGACGAGAGCCACGTTTCCTTTTTTATAGGCTTCGAAAATTCCCGGAACGCCCAACAACGATTCCTTGTTGAATACCAAAGGATCCAGGAACGCGTCGTCGATCCTTCTATAGATAACGTCCACGATCTTGAGTCCCCGCGTCGTCCTCATATAGACCTTATCGTCTTTGACCACGAGATCGTTCCCTTCCACGAGGGGAACTCCCATCTTTTGCGCGAGGAAGGAATGTTCGTAATATGCGGAGTTGTAGATTCCCGGGGTAAGAACCGCGATCGAAGGATTGGCCTTGCCGCTCATGTATTCGAGCATGCCGCGGAGTCGTATGGGATAATCATACGTCGGCCTCACGGAAAGACTCGCGAAAAGTTCCGGGAAAGTCTTCTTCATAACTTCACGATTTTCTAATACGTATGAGACCCCCGAAGGACAACGCAGATTGTCCTCGAGAACGTGAACGGTCCCGTCCCCGTTACGGACTAGATCCGTCCCCGATATATGGATCCAAGTTCCCTGGGGAGGGTTGATTCCCTTACATTCCTTGAGATAACCCGCGGAGGAATAGACGTATTCCGCGGGAACAACTCCGTCTTTGATGATCTTTTCGTCGTGATAGATGTCGTCGATGAACAGGTTGAGGGCCCTCGTTCTCTGCCTCAAACCCTCTTCCAACTTTCTCCATTCGTGCGCGGTGATGATTCGGGGAATGATGTCGAAGGGCATGATCCGCTCCTCCTCTTCCTCGTCTCCGTAAACGTTGAAGGTGATTCCCAGGGAAAGAAGCGCTTTCTCCGCGCTGGACTTACGACGCAGCAGCTCGCGATCATCCATGGTTTCGATTCTGGATTTTAGAAAATGATAACTTTGTCGAATCCCGCCTTCCGGGGAAAACATCTCATCGTAAAAAGATTCGGTTTGGTAGTTGGTCAGCAGCATTGCAGTACCCTCAATTAGAATCTTCTAAAATTAGCCCAATATGCAAGCAGTTTTTAATTTATCTGTTTAATTTTTAAATATAAGATCGTACTATGATTATATTTTAAGCAAATGGTGCAAAAAAATGAGAAAGTTTTTAAGAAAAAAGCAAATTTTTGTTCGATTTGCTCCCATCTTCAAAACTGAACCTCTCTGGAATCCGGCGATCGTGAGAGTTCCCACACGAAAAATAAACCTAAAACCGGGAAAAATATCCCCATCCTCGGATTTCGAAGAACGTACGAAAAACGTATCCTTTCGTTTCGAATCTTGAATTCCTTTTTCACCAGTCTCCGAGATTGCCTCGGCGGCGATCGAACGCAGAACCCGGGATCCGAAAAAATCCCTATTTTGTTAAGCGACTTGTCATGCGCTTCATTCAAAAACCTTGAAATTCCCTTTGGTCTTCAGGGAAAAGTTCTTTCTAAAAAAAAGAATCCTAAAAAGACTTTGCGCATTCTCGTTTAGGATGAAAAAATATATGAATTCGAATTCGCTGAAACTCAAGCTCGTTTCCTCGTTTTTACCGATCGCGTTGTTCGCAAACTGCATCGCGTATAACGAAAATCTGCTTCAAAAACCCGCCCCTCTCGATCCTGCGACGATCGCGCCGACGAAGCCGAAAGTCTTTTTAAAATCCTCCTTTCAGGTATTCTCTTCCGGAGTTCCGACTCCGGCGCACCCCGCGTTTCAGGACAACTGGAACAAAGCCATTCAGAATAAGATCAAAATCGTGGGAATTTTCGCGGATCTGACGGAGACCGAAACCGCAGCCGATTACAAATTAGAAGTGATCGTAGAAGACAGGGGAGAAGCCAATGTCGCCTTAGCGGTGTTAACCGGTTTGACGTTGTACCTATTTCCGAGCACGGCAAGCGATCATTTCAAAGTGACTCTGAACGTCGCGGATAAAAAAGGGAACAAACTGGGAACCGTGATCAAAGAGGAAAAGATAGTCCTTTGGCAGCAGATTCTGCTTCTGTTCGGACTGCCGTTTCTTTTTCCTCCTTCCGTGGCGAAACAGGCGCAGAACGATCTCCTCGACGCGATCTTCGTCGAAGCGTATCACCAGGGATATTTCTCCAAGGATAAACCCAAGAAAAAGTGATTCCGAAGCGTCCGCGTCTTCTGCTCGGCAAGGGGACGCGGAGCGAAACATTTTAGAAAATTAAAAAATTCTAAAATTATAGATTCTTAAATCTCAAAAGGCGTGGCTGAAATCCAGAAACATCTGCGTATCCTCCCTGGATTTCGCGAAATCGATCAGGATCACGGTGGCTTGATTCCAGATGATCCGCAAACCGCTCCCCCAGGAATGTTTGTAACCTTGTAGATTCAGGTTTTTTTCCGAATCCCAAACCCTGCCGAGATCGTAAAAAGGAACCAAACTCAGGGTGAAAAGTTCGTCTCCCCACTTGAACGTGGCGAATCTCCACCGCAATTCCACGCTTCCGAAACCTACCATCGGAGCGACGAACCGATCCTGTCTGTAACCGCGCATCGTCTGCAGACCTCCGATTCCTGTCATCGGACCGTCCAAACTCCACATATAACGGATTTCCGAAAACGGAGCCCCCGAGGAAGTATATCCCAAAGCTCCCCTTGTAGCCAAAACCAGCTCCTCGAAAACGCTCGGAAAAAGTTTATGGAAGTATTTGGTCTGAAAGAAGATCTTGTTGTAGTTGAAGTCCGAACCCGTTTTTTTGGAAACGTTCGCCACATTCAATTCCACTAATATTCCTCGATCCGGATCGGGTTCAAAGTCCCGCGTATCGTAGGCGATTCCCGCACGGAGATAAACGATTTCCCCTCCGTTGTAACCCCGGATTTTCCCTGCGTTATGATCCTCGGTAAGTTTGGATTCTCCGTTTGGAACCGAGGTCTCCCAAAGATTTCCTCCCAACAAAGGATCTTTCGCCGGATTCCAAACGCCGTCCGAGTGACGGATGATGTTTTTGGAAATTTCGTTCGCTACCACCCATTTCCAGGCTTTCCAAAACGTATAATCCACACTGTTAAAAAGTGTGGTCGAATTAAACAGATATTGATTGTATCCCTGATCCGAAACGGTCGGAGTAATTTCCGAACCTCCCCGGGAAGGACGAATGTAGGACTGGGATTCCTCATACGCGCCGAAATCCGCGTTTTGAATCCGAGACGCTCCCGGTTGATTTCGCAACGGATACGACAAAGGAGAAAGGGAGGATTCTCCGATTCCGAAATATTGGGAATTGGGGTTGTAATCCAAACCCAAACTGCTTTTCCAACGAAACGCCGTATTAAAAATATAAGGAGAATCGAATTGTACAAAATGATTTTTGACACCCTGGTTGGTTTGAAACAACTGCACCGTCAGCTTGCTTCGGTAGGGTTCGTATTCGAAATACGGTTCCTTTTTGGTTCCGTTAAAAAAAATACTCGCCCGAATTCCCCCGCCTTGACCGCGCACCGGATCGGAACTAAAAAGAGGATGCGCGGTTACATACCAACCTTCCTTTTTTTCGGCCAATTCCCCCGGATCCAAACGTTTGCCTTCATCCAAAGGAATTCGAACTTCCGGAACGAGCGGCAGAGGATCGGAAAACAACGGAAAAAAATTTCCAACGAGAATCGGAATTCCCAAAACAAACCAAATTCTCACAAAACGAAACATAGATCGGAAATTCCTTTTACCAAAAGGCGATCCGATTCGATTTTGTATAGGCAATTCCACACTCATAAACCCGCTTTTATCCGAAGATTTCCCGTCTTTTTCCCGGCATTTTTCGGCGTCACAAAATGGAATTCTATTCTTTCTTTGTGTAACGATTATTTCAGGATTTTTATAAAATGAATGCTTTGACTTTTTTCTCCAGACAACTCCGACCTCGGGAATAAACCTACTCCACCGTTCGGATTATTTTTTGAACCATTTGGCACGAAACTGCATGCAAACTTTAAGAAAAGAACTCAAGTTATAACGTAAAGGGAAGAGATACACAAAATCCTGTAAGCTCCCATCCGTTGCGAGGAATCCGATTGGATGAACTTCCGCCTAAAGTAGAGGGGCGCCGTTAAAACTTCTCCATCGATTCCTCATGCGGAGACCGCTATGAAACCGTTCATTCAAACTTTTATAACCTTACTTTTACTTTCGTTGGGAAGTATCGGTTGCGTGAATGGAAAAGGAAAGAGCACGTTGCCTTTTCTTGCCTATCTTGATTTTAGCAATCGTTCGGCCTCTTTTTCCGTGTCGCAGATCACTCCCGGTTCCAACGTAACCGGGGTTTCTTTGAATACTTCGATTCAAGTGGGGTTTAGTGAAAAATTGGATCCGGCTTCCATCGGAACTCAATCGATCCGATTGAAACAAGGCGGAACCGTGATTGCGGGGAATATAACGTCCAGTGATACCGCGATTCTATTTACGCCCTCTTCTTCTCTCGCGGCATCGACGGTTTATACCGTAACCGTATCCAAATCCGTCCTGTCCGAAAGCGGTTCCGAACTCGCGGTAGACTACACTTGGAATTTTACCACCTCCTCGATTTCGGATCTGATTCCTCCGATTCGTTCTCTTACATATCCTTTACCCGGAGCGGCGGCTACGCCAAACAATGCTTCTTTGAGCATCGCCTTTAGCGAAACGGTGGATTGTACTACGGTCAATCCTACAAACTGGACTTTGGTAGACGGAGCTTCCAATTCCGTTTTCGGAAGTGTATCGTGCGCGGGCTCTTCGGCCACGTTTACCCCCTCTTCCAGTCTGGCATACAACACAAGTTATACGGCCACGATCGGAACCGGAATCAAAGATCTCGCGGGCAACGCAATGACCGCCCCGTATAGCTGGAGTTTTACGACGGGAGCCGCTCCGGATTCTACGCCTCCTTCCGTTTCCTTTCTCAATCCTTCGAACGCATTTCTCGGTTTTGCAGTCTCTTCTTCCGTCAGTATCGCATTTACCGAATCGATGAATTGTAGCACGATCGATACGAACAGTATTTCCTTGGAAGATGCGGGTGGAGTCGCCGTGAGCGGCACCGTTTCCTGTTCGGGTTCCTCGGTCAGTTTTTTACCTTCTTCTCCGCTCAACTACAGCAGCATTTACACCGTCGTCGTCAACGGTTCGGCCAAAGATTTGGCGGGTTTGTCGGCGAATCCATTTAACGCTTGGTTCGGGACGGGAGCGGGACCGGATTCGATCGCTCCGACCATTTCTCTAAAAACTCCAAGCGTAGGAGAAACCGGAATTCAGGTAAACCAAAGCGTCAATGTAGTATTCAGCGAACCCATGGATTGTTCCACCGTCGGTACGGGTACGTTTCAACTCAACAACGGAGCCGTTCTCGGAAGCGTCACTTGTTTCGGCGCAATCGCAACCTTTCATCCGGACAACGACTTAAACTACAACACAACGTACACCGTAAATATCGGAGGGGGAGTCAAGGATCCTTCCGGAAATTCGATGCTCGCATCGAGCTGGACATTTACGACCGGAAACGCTCCGGATTCCGTACGACCTTACGTTTTATATACGAATCCGGCAAACGTAGCGAACGAAATCGCACCCAACGCCTCCATCACCATCGCATTCAGCGAAGTCATGGATTGTCTAACCGTTTCCAGCGCTTCGATCGTCGTAGACGACGGATCCTCTTCCGTGATCGGAACCGTTTCCTGCTCCGGGACAACCGCCACCTTTGATCCCCAATCGGATCTTTCCTACAATACGAATTATACCGTCACCGTGCTCACAACGGTTTCGGATCTGGCGGGGCTCTCACCGTTGACACCCACTTCCTGGTCCTTTACAACGGGTTCGGCTCCCGATTCCATTCCTCCGGTCCTTTCTTTGGTCACTCCGAGCAACGGAAGTACGAGCATCGGCGTCAATACGATGGTCAACGTCGTTTTCAGCGAACCGATCGATTGCTCCACGATCAGCACCGGTACGTTCCAACTCAACGGAGGAGCGGTTCCCGGAAGCGTCACTTGTTCCGGCTCGGTTGCAACCTTTGATCCGGACAACAATTTGTCTTACAACACGACGTATTCGGTAGATTTACTTTTAGGCATCAAAGATTTAGCGAACGTCGCATTTGCGCCCACAAACTGGAGCTTTACCACCGGATCCGCTTCGGATATGACGCCTCCCTCCGTGATTTTTTACAATCCTCTCACCGGAACTACCTCCGCTCCGATCAATACTTTGGTAACCGTCGTCTTCAGTAAAACGATGAATTGTTCTACGGTAAACGGAGCATTTCAGATATCGACCGGCGGCGTGCCTTTGTTAGGAGGAACCTTGAATTGTTTTGGCAATATGCTGACCTACACTCCTCCATCGGCGCTTATCTTCAGCACACAATACGATGTCTCCGTGTCTACGAACGCAAAAGATTTGGCCAACAATTCCCTTACGACAACGGTTAACTGGAATTTTACGACGGGAAGCGCGCCGGACTCCACTCCGCCAACCATAGGAATGAGAAGTCCGATTCATGGAGCCGGCGGAATCGGAACCAACACAAATATAACGATCGCCTTTAGCGAAACGATGGATTGTTCCACGATTACAACCGGGAGTTTTAGTTTACAAAACGTAACCGATACTTTGAACGTCTCGGGAACGATCAGCAGCTGTGTCGGAACCGTAGCGACCTTTCATCCCGACTTCAATTTAGCGGCAGGAAAATTATTCCGAGCCACGGTCACAAATGCGGTGAAAGATGCTTCCGGCGTCGCCAAAGCGTCCGCAGAATCCTGGGATTTTACTACCGGGGCCGCTCCTGATACGACCGCTCCCGGAGTTTCCATCCTAAATCTCAGAAATAACGCGATTGTCGAGAGTGGTTTTGTAATCGGAACCGCTTCCGACGCAGGCGGCATTGCATCTGTAGAAATTTCCTTGGATGGAGGTTCGTTTATCGGGGCCAATGGAACCAATTCATGGAGTTACCCGCTTTCCACAGGCGCTTCCACTTGGAGAATCAATTCGCAACATACCATTTCCGTGCGAAGCAAGGACGCGGCAGGAAATTACTCGCCCACGACTACGGTTACCGTCCGTCAAGGAACCAACAAAGATATCAACGGAGACGGATATGTGGACCTAGTAAGCGCCGAAAATGGACAGGGCTTGGTCTATTTATTTTATTCTTCGGGAAGCGCAGGTATCACGGTTTCCAGTGCGTCTCTTGCCAACCGAATCATCGTCGGTACGGCTGCGGATGAATTCGGCAAAGCCGTCGCTTTAGGCGACACGAACGGAGACGGATACGCGGATGTAATCGTAGGCGCTCCGGCGTGGAATGGAAGTCAAGGAAAGGTTTACGTATTCCATTCTTCCGGAAGTTCCGGAGTGAACATTTCTTTCACGGGATTTGCATCCACTAACCTATCGGGAGCGGCAGCCGGTCATCGTTTCGGAGATAGCGTAATTACCGGAGATACCAACGGGGATGGATACACGGACCTGATTGCGGGCGCTCCTAACTTTAACTCCTCCCAAGGAAGAATTTATGTATTTCATTCCGCCGGAGTTGCGGGAGTCACCCATACGACGGCGACATCTCCCAGCAGTCTCGCGACCGGGAGCGCAGTCAGTGACAGATTCGGCGCATCCTTAGCGACGGGAAATACGAACGGAGATACTTATGCGGACGTGGTGGTTGGTTCTCCCGGATTCAACTCGAATTTCGGCAGAGTTTACGTATATCATGGCAGTGCCTCCGGAATCAACGGGGCTTCCGCCAATACGATTTTGACCAACGGCTCCGGGACAGGAATGTTCGGACTCAAAGTGGCGGCGGCGGATGTGAGCGGGGACGGATTTAGCGACGTCATCTCCTGCGCCCCTGTTTTGAATACTTCCACAGGACAAGTTCAGGCTTTTGTTTCCAGCGGAGGAACCGGAGTAGGAACCGGAAGTTTAGGAGGAGCCACCGTCATTATCAACGGGGTCGCTTCCAACGACGCTTTCGGAAATTCAATCACGGCAAGGGACGTCAATGGAGACGGTAGAGCCGATATTATCGCTTCCGCAACACTTTCCACGGGACCCAATAGTAACGTTTACGTTTTTATGACCCCTTCCAGCGGCGGAGTCGGCGCCTTTATCACGAGCGCCAGCGCGACCGTAGCCCTCAACGGAATGGCCAGTTCACCGTTGTTGGGAATCAGCGGGAGGTTTCCCCTTTCGACAGGCGACATCAACGGAGACGGAAATCCGGATTTACTCGTAGGCACACCCAACACGGAACGTTTCTATATCTTTCACGGAAGCGCAACTGGGTTCACTGCTATGACTGCGGCCGGGGCGTCGGCGACCGTATTGGGCTCGGGACTAGCGGGAGGAATCGCGGTTCCTGGGGGAACAAACAGCTTCGGAGAAAGCGTTTACTAATATAATTGTCGAACGTTTTGTCCGTCTCTTCGCGGTTTCCGGTCAGAAACCATCCACTACGGACAAAACGACTTTTGTCAAAATCCGCATTTCGGTTTTTGTTTGCAGAAGACCTTCCTCGTCATCGCCGGCAAACTCTGAACCGACGCGGGAGAACGGTTGCGCAGTTACGGCGCGGCTCGGGCTCGGTTGGATTGTTACGAAAGAAGTTTAGTTCCTGGAATTTCCAAAACGAATTTGGAACCCCAAACCTGCGACGGAGTGGTAAACCCGGCGCGAAACTTTCCTTTTTGCAATTTGGCAACGGCGGCTAACGCAGACTCTACGGTAAACTCGTAACCTTCCGCACAACGCATCCGCATCGAAACCTTTTTGGAACTTGCCTCCGTCCAGGCTTCTCCCCACAAAAGAACGGAACCGCTCTTTCTGGTTTCGTCGCCGGGACCGCTTAAGGAAACGTCCACGAATTTCTGAAGTCCCTTCAAGATCAGGGAACTTTTTAAAAACATCGAAGCCGGTTGTAGGAATTTCATCAACCTGGCTTGGGAAGCCGGAAAGGAGGAATAGACGGTTATATTCGGGATTCCCGTGGAAATGAACGAAGTGAAAACGTCCCCCCAGGGAATCGCAAAAAATTCCGCATAACGCCCGCTGATTTCCACGACCTTTTTTAAACTCAGCTGAGGGATCGTTTCCAATTTTCCATTCCGCCTCACCTTTCCACCGTAGGGAAGCTGGGCCAGGGCGCTCTTTAAGGTTCCGCGGGAAATTTCCGTAAAACCGGAAAATCCCAATTCCAAAAAATGAGCCTTGGGAAGTTTTTCCTTCAACATCATCGCAAGACAATCGGTGGGAACGATGTCGAATCCGAC
>NZ_NPEF01000110.1:5040-12930 GCF_002811955.1 Leptospira ellisii | reverse complement strand
AAGATCGGACCAGCACGCAAAAAAAGAGCGGGAATTTACGAATCCAAGAATCCTAAGCGCGACTCACCGTGCCCGAACGAATCCGTTCGATCCAATCCAGCGTTTCCGTCTCCGGTTCCACACCGAGTTCTTTCCATAAAATACTCCTGAGCTCCTCGCACTTCCGCAACGCTTCCCCTCTGCGATCCAACTGTAAAAGCGCTTCGAAGTGGAATCTCCAAGCCCGTTCCTCCAAATCGTCCAAACGGATCCAAGCCGAGGAATCATCCAACAACATTTCCATTTTATTTCTCGCCCCGTCCTGTTCGCAAAGAAAACGAAAGATCTCGATCAGACTTTTGCGGATGTATTCCCGCCGCATTTCGGATTCCGGAAAATAAGGATCGAAATCGAAAAAATCACCCCGATACAAAGAGCGAGCCGATCGGAATTCCCGGATAGCAAGTTCCGTATCGTCTTTGCGGATCGCCCGAACGCCGCCTTCGTAGTGTTTTTCGAAAAGTTGAAAATCGGTCCGAACCAAATCCTGTCGAAAGAAAAGCCGATCCTCCCAAAAAGCGAGAGCTTCCCGGTTCCCCAGAATCCGTCTCAGACGAAAACAAAGTACATGCAGACTATTGAATGCGTTCTTATCCGTCATTCCCGGACAAAGAACCTCCAGAAGTTCCTCTTTGTGAATGCCGCTTTCGAAGCGTATGAGAAGTAGTTTGACGAGTTTGAGCATTCTCTTTTTACGAGCTATTTCGATTTGCGGAATCCGAACCCCGCCGCGCTCCAATTCCAAACTTCCCAGCGCCCGGATCAGGATCGGTTCATCGTGCGTTTTCAATTCCGAATCCGTTACGGATACTATGGATAAGGTTTCGAATTTATCCGGAGCCTCTCCTTTTTCGATGCGGGATCGTTTTTCGACGGAACGTTTCCGTCCCGCCGGAGATTCGAGTGTTTGTTTTAATTCCTCCCGGATTTCTCTTCCCGATTGATTCGAGGTCAAAAAAGAATCCGCGGAAAACATCAGAATCAAAAAACCGAAATGCGAAGTATAAGGGAACGGAACCGCGTCCGCCGCGACCAGAATATCCAGAAATACGTTCGCGCAGAATACGACCAAACCCGCGAGTAAAAACGGATTTTGAAACGGATTCCCCGAAAACCGAGCGATCACTTTGAATAGGGTCCAGAGGATCATCAGAATCCCGGAAAGATAAAAATACTGAACGAGAAGCGGTTGATCGGTCTCATAAATCACGATTCCCAAAACCGCAAACCCCCATTCCCGCGCCAATCCCATCTCATAGGAATTGGGATCCGCAAGAATGATTCCCGACAACAAGACGTTCAAAAGAATATAAAGATACACGAAATCCTTGCTGAAAATCCTCCGGTAACTGTTGACGAAAAGAACCAAACTCATTCCGAAAATCGGAATACACGCATTTTCCAATCTTTCCCAAAGAAGGGCCTCCTGCGGCCCGGACGCGTTGATCGTCCGGGTGAAAAAAAGAAGATAAAACCCGTACGTAAGCTGCAAAAACGCGAAGTAAAACAGAAAGACTTGTTTTCTGTTTTTATAAAACAGAAAAAGACTGCGGAACGTGCGATACGCCAGAACGGTCGCGACCAAATAGCAGGAAATCTGATAGGGCGTAGTGTTCATCGTTTTTCGAATACCTTTTTTATCTTACGCCCGTTCGGCCGAATTGTAAATAAAGACCCGAGAATTTCGGTCGATCGCGATTCTTGTGCGGATCATAGGATGCAGAGAATCGCATATTTTAAATTCATTTTTAAGATACGGAAAGTTTTTTTAAACGTAGATCCTGTTGGGGCTTATATTTCCGATAAAACATTGGAAAATCAGAAAATTCTTATGTTCTTTCGGATCGTTTTTTCCCTCAAGCGGGAACGTTTTCTTCGAAAGATCCGGAATAGGATCCGATTCTCCGAAAAATAAGAGCAATTGCTCGTTTTAACGCGTAAAGAGCGACGGAAACCCCCTTTTCCAAAAGCCGAAATCTAAATTCGATTTTTGTGCGATCATGATAGAATTTCCGAGAATTTGTTGACATTTTTTTGACTCTGAGTACCGTAAGCGCGACTGGAATCTTAAGCTGCCTTTTCCCGGGTCAGTTGAGAATTTTTTGAACGATGTTAGTATCCAGGAAAGGTCATCTCTCTACTTCACTCCGCTGATGGATTGGTTTCCCCTCGTATCCTATTCAAAATTCAAAACCAGTAATTTTTTGTAAGGACCTTTTCTCATGAACATTTACATAGGCAACCTCGCCTATCAGGCAACCGAAGACGATCTCCGCAAAGCATTTGAATCTTTTGGAGAAGTAACCTCCGTACGAATTATCACAGATAAACTTTCCGGAAAATCCCGGGGACTCGCGTTTGTGGAAATGGCGAATAAGGATGAAGGCAACGCTGCGATCGACGGCTTAAACGGAACCCAAATCCGTGGAAGAGAAATCAAGGTCAACGAAGCCCTTCCTAAAAAACCGTTCCCGGAAAAATCGAAATCCAGATATTGATTTTCCCAAGGGAGAAAGGCGGCTTTAGCTTTTCTCCCTTGACAAACGTATTTTTCCGCCTTAGCTTTCGCTATCGTGCCGTTCTCCGGATTGTTTTTTTCCGATTCTAATTCCTTTCTTCCGCTTTCCATCGAATACTTTCTTTTATGGATGGGAATCTTCGGCTCCTCTCTGGGATGTCTGATGTTTCTCGGTCAGATCGTTCTTCCGCGCAAAAGCAGTCTCAATTATCTTCTGGGAATTCTCTTTTTGGGAATGTCCGTCTTACAAGCCAGTTCGATCGCGCTTTTAAGCGGAAAAAGCTCCTCCTTTTCCTGGCTCATTCTGATGCATATACCGGCTTTGTATTCCGTAGGACCTGTGTTATACGGAATACATCGGATCAGCACGGGAGAAACCTTCCCCGTTTCTCTCCGCGACGGTCTATTACACGCGTCGTTTCCTTTGGCGGGACTTTTGACGTATGCGGGACTTCTGTTTCTTTTTCCGTATTTTTCTTTCGACCCGATCCCATGGATCCAAACCGCGCTGACCGAACGGATTTTTCCCGGTCCTCTGGATTGGGTTCTACTGCCTGCGTTAGTCGCAATCGCTGGATACGTGATTTCCGTCCTGAGAAATTCCAGGGACTTATGGCGTTGGGAAGTTTGGAAAAGCGAACCCACCGCGAGGATCCTGAGTTTTTTAGTGATCGCTTCTCTCGTTCATCTAAGTCTGGGTTTGTCGTTTTTCGCGACGAAACGCGGGGAATTTTTGGTCCTCACCTCCGGCGGAATGGGAATCGCTCTCTGCGCCGCGTATGTGATCGGTCATCGATACCCCGGTTTTTTTCAGAAACTGCAGGAAGTCACGGAAGCCACAAGAGCGAAATACGCCCGTTCCCTTTTGGTGGGAATCGATCGAACCGTTCTCAAGGAAAATCTACTTCAACTGATGGAGAAGGAATTCCTATATCACAACGAGGATCTGAGCCTCGGGGATTTGGCGGACGAGCTGGCCTTATCCACGCATCAGATTTCCGAATTTCTCAACCAGGAATTGGGGAAGAATTTTTCGGTCTTCGTAAACGATTATCGCGTGACGGAAGCCTGCCGACTTCTCGCGGAAGAACCCGGCAAAAACGTCCTGGAGATCGCGTATTCGGTCGGCTTTAGAACCAAATCCTCCTTCAACCGCGCCTTTCAAAAACATACGGGACTCACTCCGAGCGAATACAGAATCCAATCGGCTTCCAAAAAGTAGGAATCATCCGGTTGCAATTTATCGATTCGGTCGATCCGACGCGTCGGAATCGATAGAATGGGACGACGTTTCCGCGGATCGGGTTTACGATCTGCCCGAAGAAATACAGGAGCCGACATGAACGCCCTAATAGCAGCGAAAAACGAAACCGGAATATCGACCGGAAAAAAACCGAAACGATGGCAAACCCTCGACCTGCGGGAAAAGAACGTACGCATCATGCGTTGGATCCGATTCCGGGACAAAAAACTCAGAAAAAAATTTCCGATCTTGGAACGTCAGGATCTTTTGGGAGCTTCGATCACCGTCGGCTCCGCGGCGATGATGATCGTCACCGCGGGATTTTATATCGCGGAACTCATTCCCGCTTGGGCGGCGATCGTCGCGAACGCGGTTTTCGCCTCCTTTCTGCACGAGATAGAACACGATACGATCCACAATCTGTATTTCAAAGACGACTCGAAAAAGCAGAATCTGATTTTCTGGACGGTGTGGATCTTACGAGGAAACACGATCAGCCCCTGGTATCGCAGAATGATCCATACCTTGCATCACAAAGTTTCCGGAAATAAGGACGATATCGAGGAACGACTGATCGGCAACGGAATGAAGGCGGGTTGGTTTCGGTTTTTCGCGATGATCGACGGAAACGTGTCCGCAATCCTGAATTTTAGAAAGTTGGCGCGGGACGCTCCCAAATTCAAACGCAGGGAAATCGTCCGCGAAAGTTGGCCGTGGCTTGCGATCTACTACACCCTCTGGTACAACTTTCTCATCTGGAACGTATTATATTACTTGAATCTTTGGATGGGCTCTCCGATTTCCGTTCCGTATTCGGAGACCTTGGAAACGATCCGTTCCGTTCTCAACGTAGTCGGCGTCGTTTATCTTCTGCCGAATTGGATCCGTCAATCCAGCATACAGATCGTGTCTTCGAACATGCACTATTACGGAGACGTACAGGGAATCCATCAACAGACTCAGGTTTTGAACGTTTGGTTCCTGGCCCCGCTCCATTTGTTTTGTTTCAACTTCGGAAGCACACACGGAATTCATCACTTCGTGGTCAATCAACCCTTCTATCTTAGGCAGATGGTGGCTCCGTTCGTTCATCCCGCGATGAAACGATACGGAATCCGATTCAACGATTTCGAAAGTATGCTCCGAGCCAATCGATACGATCCGGAAACGTCTTCAAAAACCGCGTAAACGGAAAAGCCATTCCGCACCCTCCGCGGATCCAACGTTTCGAACCCTTTCTTCCGGAACCAGAAAGGGTTCGTGTTACGATTTCGAAACGGTTCGATTTCTTTTTACCCCCCATTCCGGCGAAAAAAATCAATTTTGTTTTCCACGCGGACGAGATATCATCCTTTGGTCGATACGACATGCGCCGTTTTCGAAAAAATCGCGGCGCGGGAAAACGAATTCGATGTCCTCAGAATCCAAGACCAGAATATTTTTAGAATTTCAATTCGCGATGATCCTCATCAGCGGAAACATACTCTTCGCCAAACTCGTGGACGAAAGCGTTTGGATGATCACGTTCGGAAGGACTTTTTTTGCGAGCGCAGGTTTGTATCTTTTTTTAAAGTGGAGGGACAAACCCGTATTTTTCACCGAGACCAAGGAGAACTGGGCGGGTTTCGGAAGCGGAATCCTATTGGCGTTCCACTGGGTTTTCTTTTTCGCCTCGGCCAGATTCGCCTCTCCGGCGATAGCGGTGCTTACGCTTTTCACACATCCGGTCATGACCGTATTTCTGGAGCCGTTCTACTTCGACGTAAAACCGAAGACGATGGACGCCGCCTTGGCGGTTCTCGTTTCGATCGGGGTCGGAATTCTCATCCCCGAATTCAAACCGGGAAACGACCTTTTTTTGGGGATCGTGCTCGGCGTTTTATCCGCGTTTACGTTCGCTCTGCGGAATCTGATCGCGAAACGGTATCTTTCGCATCACGCGAGCGCTCAGGTGATGTTTCAACAGTCCCTTAGTTCCGCCTTTATACTCGCGCCGGTATGTTACTTCGAACCGATTCCGACGAACGTCCGTTCGCTGGGATTGATCTTTCTTTTGGGAACTTTTTTCACGGCGTTCGCGCATACGCTTTTCGTAAAGTCCATGTTTCAACTGAAACTCAAAACAGCCGGAATCCTTTCCAGCATCCAACCCGTATACTCCGTATTATTGGCCTGGTTGATCTTAGGAGACGTGCCCGGTTATCGGGAAATCCTGGGAGGAGCCCTGATCCTCGTCGCCGGCACCATGGAAACGATCCGGTACAAAAAGGATTCGTAAATTATGAAATTGGAATTAGCGCTCATCGATTCGAGCGCTCCGTTTTTCGTCAAAGCGCCGAGAGGACCGCGCAACTGGTCCAAGGCGCCGATCGCGCTTCTGGAAAAGGACAATCGTTTCAAAAGAAAAACCCACAAAAGGATCCGGGAGAATTTCGAATCCTACGTAAAACGAGTCGCGTCCATGGGTTACAACGCGGTGACGATCGACGAACTTTGTTACGTCGCTGATTTTCCGTTTTATCCGGATTCTCTTCGGGAGAAAATAACCTCGTATCGGAATTCTTATCGGAAACTGTTCCGTACCGCCCGCAAAAACGGGATAAAGGTCTTCCTTACCACGGATTTTATATTCTATAATTCTTATATACGGGAAGCGATACGGGACGAGTTCGAACCCGCGGCGGATCTGTTCCGCACCTGTCTGGAATCCCTGTTCGAGGATTTTCCGTCCGTGGACGGAATCGTGCTCCGTATCGGAGAATCCGACGGCGTCGACGTGGAGGGGGAATTCAAAAGCAGACTGTTCCTAAAAACGCCGGAACAGGCGAACCAACTTTTAAAACGGATCGTTCCCGTTTTCGAAAAACATTCCAAAACTCTAATATTCAGGACATGGACCGTGGGAGCGTATCCGATCGGCGACCTGATCTGGAATCCGCTCACCTATGACGCGGTATTGCGCGACGTTCCCAGAAAAAACCTGATCGTATCCATGAAATACGGCGAAGGTGATTTTTTCCGGTATCTCGAACTCAATCCTCTGTTCTTCCGGGACGACGTTCCCAAACTTCTGGAACTTCAGGCGAGAAGGGAATACGAGGGTTTCGGAGAATTCCCTTCCTTCGTGGGTTGGCAGTATGCGGCCTACGAAAAAAAACTGCGCGAATCCAAAAACCTGATCGGGTTCAGCGTTTGGTGTCAAACCGGAGGTTGGTCCTCCTTCCGTAACATCACGTTCCTGAAGAATACGTCCTACTGGAACGAACTCAATACGTTCGTATGTATAGGACTTTTCGGGAAGGATTGGTCCGTGAAAAAAAGCGTGCGCAGGTATTACGGCAAAAAGAAGTTATCGGAGTTCCTGCGTTTTCTGCGTTTGGCGGATTCCGTAATTCTGAACCTTTTGTACGATCCAGAATTTTCGGACGAACAGTTGTATATACACAGAGTCAGGATCCCTCCCCTCCTTCACGTCACCTGGGACCGGGTCACGGTGAGCGATCATTTCCGAATTCTATATTCCGCTTTTTGCAAGAACCCTAGACGTTCGGTCGAGGCGGCGTATCGAGCGGTCGAAAGTCTGAAGGAGATGGGGAGATTGGCCAAACGTCTGGACCTACCGTACGACTTCAGGTTTCAATACGACACGTTCCAGCTGTTCGCCTTCTGCAGGGAGCTGACGTATCTACCCGATCCGGAACGCGAACAGTACCTCCTAGAAGAGACGATTCATCTTTGGAATTTATACGCGGAAAATTATCCGCACGCGTATAAATTCAGAATTCTCCCGAGAAGAAGAATCCCCGGATTTATGTCCAAACTGTTGCTGAAACTTTTCATCCGAAAAAAAAGGAACACAAGGATATTGGATCGGATTCTGTTCCATCCGACTTTAAGAAAATTATATCTTATTTTATACGGAAGGATCAGATCCAAGCTCCCTTCGTTTATCAATCAACAGGCGATGCCGATCTCGGAGCTCCTAAAATAGAATTGGATTTGACAGAAGTAAGGTCGATAAATAATATTTTGACTATGGCCCTCTTAGGAATGTATTCAAAAATTATAATTCTATTGAAGTCGACGGGTT
>NZ_NPEF01000110.1:0-4985 GCF_002811955.1 Leptospira ellisii | reverse complement strand
GTTCGCCTCGACGGGTTATCTTTCCTCGGGTTCGATCCGACGCGTCGGAGACGTTTCCCTTCTTATGTTCCTTCTTTTGTCGATCGCCTGCTCCTCGGGGGATAAAAAACTTTCCCCGAACGAATCCGCGAGCGGCGCGGGTCGTTCCGCGTATATGGAAGAGGAAACCGCTTCCGACAGATCGTCGACCGCAGATCCCGGAAACGCTCCCGGCAAGGGTTGTATCCAGGGGGATTGTGTGAACGGAAGGGGAACTTATGTCTACGACAACAACGACGAATACGTGGGTTCTTTTCAGAACGATATGAGAAACGGTTCGGGAAAGATGAAATACGCCAACGGGGATAAATTCGACGGGACGTTTAAGGACGACTTAAAGGAAGGAACCGGAACGTATATCTTCAAGAACGGATCCATCCTCGAAGGAAACTTTCAAACCGGAGCGATGACCGGTCCCGGCAAGGTCCGTTTTCCGGACACTTCCGTTTACGAAGGGGAGTTTCAGGACGAAAAGAATTCCTCCTCGGGAACGTTGAGCTCTTCGTTCGACGGTTCCAAAAAACAATGCAGGGTGGAGAATAAGATCGTACTTTGCGGAGGAAACGTCGGCGAATCCGGAAACATAGATCCGCTGCACTGAATTTCGATACGGCCGGATTTAATCCAGAGAAGCTCCGGCCGCGTTCCCTCCGCTCAATCCCTTTTGATAAATCCGAAGTCTTTCCTCGTCCATACCGATCAGCGTATGCGTGATCTTCAGATCCCGGCTGAGCGCCTCCCCTCCGGTTCGCAGTTCTACGACCCTATACCAAATCTCACGAGGGGGAATATAAAACGCGTGATTGATACAAAGACACTTGAACTTAAATCCCAAAGAGCCTTCGGCCGGTTCCATGGAATGGGGGGCGGCGAAAAAATAAAAATCCTTGTCGCTTTCGTTTTTCACCACGAGCACAAACCTTTTTTTGGCTCCGGGTTTGAGGAAAAGATCGTTCCCTTCGATTCGAACGGAAACGGGCGCGTCTACGATGTTTTTAACGCTGCCCGTCGCCCAAAGATCGACGGGTCTTTGAATCGCGCCTTCGTACAATTCCATTTCGAAGGGGAATCCCTTTTTTTCCCAGAGGATTCCCGCACGGATCGAACGTTCGGGATCGAAATCCACGGGCTCCAAACGTTCGCCCGAACCCGAAGAGGCTCCTTTTTTCCCGCAGGAAGCGAGAAAAAAGGACATTAGAAAAAAGAATATTAGTTTTTTAGAATTTATCATTCCAAAGTCATTTCTAAAACGCGGAAATCCAGCTTCCGGTTAGGACTCGTATTCTGCACGTAGACGTTGCCGTTCAACTTTTTGACGGTCACGAAATCCTGAAAGATGATCTCCTTCTTATCCGGATCGGATTCGCCCATGTTACAATCCCTGCCGCAACCGTTACAGTCCATATCCATATCTGAGTATTTCGTTTCGAAGGAGGAGGAATACTTCCTCATATAACCGAACACCCGCAGCTTCAATTCCTGCGGAGTGGATTCCTTCACTTCGTAGTTTCCGATCGCATAAAACTTGCTCGTCTTGTTGATCACGCCTTCCTGCGAAGAGGTCGTGTCCTTCGTATCCCCTTCCATAAAAAAGGAACCGTCGGAACGGATCCGAAGCGACCAATTCGATTCCACACGATATCCTTCGTCCTCCGTCGTGGAAGAAGGAACCGTTTCGGAGGAAGCTACCGTTTCCGTACTTTGGATTTCCGCGGGAAGCGAGGAGATTTCCGAACCTCTAAGTCCGTGGTTCAGTATGGAGTTCAGATCGGGAGGAGTGAACTGAAGATGATTGGCGCGCGCGATACTTTGCGAACGGGTGATCGGATTGATCAACACCCAATTCTTGTCCTGTCCGAAACGGATTTCGCTTAACACCAAACCCTTATACATCTTTCCGGCGTAGATATCGTCGACCGTCAACCGAAGGGAAACTCCCTCGAACGGTTTTTCGAGTTCGATCTCCTGGGGACCGAGAACGTCCTTCACATGGATCGTTTGTTTGTAACCGTTATCGCCGGTTAAGGTCGCGGTTTTGAGTCTACCGTTGGAGTAACAATGCTGATCCGATCTTTGATATCCGTTCCAGATTTTAAGTTTGGTGATTTTTTGGGATTCCGAAAAACGGAAATCCAAGGTAACACCTTTCCCCTTTTTGTCGGAAGCCCACGCGTATTCGTAACGGGAATCGAAAAGATTCATCACGTCGTAGGACAAAACCGGACTGGCCGTTTCGGAAGCCTTGGCGGAACCTTCCACGATCTTCGGCAATTTCAGGGAGAATTGTTTGTCCCCATCGTCGTAAAAACGAACGTCTCCGATACAAAGGTCTTTGTTCTTACGGAAGTTGATCGTGACCGAACGCGCGAAAACCGCCTTCTCGAAAGCGACCGTCGCCTTCTTACCGTTCAGGGTCGCGGAGGCCCCGATCTCGTCGAAGTTCACGTAAGCCGTCACCGCGTCGTTGAATTCTCCGTTGCAGGAATCCACTTCCACCCGTTTCAGCTGAAATCCTTCGTCCGGATAAAAATGCATCTTTACGAATTCGGCGCCCTCTTCCGGTTTCCAATTTCCCCCGCCCAACGCGGCAAACGCCAGTTTATCGCTTAAGGAAGTGGAAGTCGCCATCGAAACGCTGAGTTCCTTTTTACAATCGGAGATCAAAACGCTCAGAAACAGGAGGACAAAAATCTGTCGGAGATACGATCGGGTCATCAAAGGAATTCCCCCAAAAAAGAATTTCCACGATTGTAAGAATCCTGTCCTCGCTGTCAAATGCAAAGAACCCCTTCTCTCCGGGAAGAAAATCGAATTCACAGACCGGCAAACGTTAGGAAAAACGTCCTTCTTCCTTCGATTCCTTCCGAAAGAAGAAATCATTCCGGAAAGACCTTGACCCTTTGGAGGCAGACTTTTTTATGGCTAGATTGATATTGAGAGTTAATCTCATTATCAATCAATAAGGAATCTGTGTCATGAAGTTTAAAACCCTGCTTCTTCTCCATCTATTCTGGTTTTTTGTCGCTTGCGGAGAAAAAGCGACCGATCCGTCCTCGTTAGCCGCCTTGGGATTGTCCCCCGCTTCGTCGGCTTCCGTCCATCAGCCCGAGCCCGGAGGATTTCAGATCGTTTCGCCGAAGGAAGGCGAAATTACGACCATCTACCGTTTGGAAACGACCGTCTCCACCGAGGCCGAAGGACATTTTTCCGTGTTCCGCAACGGAGAGAAAGTGGATGAATGGGACGCAACCGCCTCCTCCACCCAAAGTTCCGCCTTTTCGCCCCAAAACGGAGACAATACGATTTCGATCGAGCGAACCGATTCCCAAGGAACCGTAACCAGAAAAGAAGTGCACGTTTACTTTGGAACAAAATTGACCGCGGGTGGGGCCCATTCCGGTTTTTTAAAAAGCGGATCCATTTATACGACCGGTCGGAACAACTTCGGTCAGCTCGGAACGGGAGAATCCACGGGCGACGGAATCAACGATACGATCACCAAACTCAACGCTCTTACGGATGTTTCCAGCATTCATTTTAACCAAAACAGCTCCATGGCCGTCGGCAAAAACGGAAAAGTCTACGCGTGGGGAACCAACGCGAGCGGACAACTCGGGATCGGAAACAACAATACCGACCCCGCGACTCCCGCAAACGCAGGTCCGAGACAACCTCCCACGGAAGTTCCCGGAATTACGAACGCGGTGATGGGAGCGTACGGTTTCGACCACGCCCTCGTTCTCAAAGCGGATGGAACGGTGCTCGCATTCGGTCTCAATAACGTCGGTCAGCTCGGAAACGGAGCCACGGGTTTGGGCGCGACCAGCATGTCCACTTCCCCCGTTGCCGTCGTCGGTTTAACGGACGTGATCCAAATCATTGCGGGTTCCCAACATTCCGCGGCGTTGACCTCCGCGGGAGAAGTATACGTATGGGGAAGAAACCAATACGGTAACTTAGGAAACGGAACCGTGGAAACCGCGACGACGGTCCACTCCACACCCGAGAAAGTTCCCGGTTTGACGGGAATCAGACAGATCGCCAACGGACGCGATCATATCCTCGCCCTTAAAGCGGACGGAACGGTGTTGTCCTGGGGATTGAACGCGAGCGGTCAACTGGGAATCGGAGGAACGGGATCCCCCACTCCGACGCCGACTCCAACACAAGTTTTGAATATTACGAATGCCGTATCCGTTTGGGCCGGCGGAACACAGAGTTTCGCGGTGCTTTCCGACGGAAGCGTCAAAGGATGGGGAGCCAACGGCACCACGGCCAATCTCGGAATCGGGAACACCACGACCACGAAAGTCTATGAACCGAACGCGGCCGTGATCGGGATCGACGGGGTCGTCCACTTCGGATGCGGGGCGACGCACAACTTCGGCCTTTTGGGGGACGGTTCCATCTACGGTTGGGGCTGGAATTTCAAGGGTTCCCTGGGACGCCCGGATCTTCAAAACAGCTGGGGAGCGGCGACTCCGGTATCCATCACACTTCCATAATATTTAGGTAGTTGAATGTATTTTTTCCGTTTTTTCTGCCTGATCTCGCATCTGATACTGGTTTCCGCCTGCATCGGTATTCCGGACCTCGAAAAGGAAAGGAAACCTTGTTCGGAGAACTCCGAAAACGACTGTATATCGGCCGCCGCCGTCTTCTTGGCGTCGGCGGGTCTATCCTTTCCGGGAGGTTGGGAATACGAGGCGGGAGAGGAATACCAAGGCGGTTCGGATATGACCAGTTTTCATTTCGGAAACACCGCCTTTCGTCAATTCGCGCAAAACGCGCCTCTGAATTCCATTTCGGAATTTACGGTGGGACAAGCGGTGTTCGAAGTTCCTTGGACCCCCGGGTTCTCCGCCTCCCTTCCGGATCGGGACGGACTCGGTCCACTGTTTCACGCCAATTCCTGTCTTGCTTGCCACGCAGGAAACGGAAGAGCC
>NZ_NPEF01000011.1 GCF_002811955.1 Leptospira ellisii | reverse complement strand
ATACGGGGGCAGAATCGGATCCTTACCCGCCGCCACGTTGCGCAGCCATCGTAGTATGAATTCCTTGCTCACTCCGGTCAAAGGAGCCACGGACCCGGAGGAATCCCCGTCCATCGTTGTGTAACCCGCGCTCGCTTCGCTCCGATTTCCCGTGGAAAGAAGTAGATGGTCGTTGAGGTTGGCGAGCATCCAGACGATCGGCGAACGGACCCGAGCCTGTATGTTCTGCAGAACGAGATTGTGTTTTTGCCAATCGAAGGAGGTTCCCGTGATCCCCGATATCTTTTCGGTGATACTTTTCACCTCGGAATCTACGGATACGTCCCCGTGGTTCGTTCCCAAATCCTTCGCCAACGCCGCGGCCAATCCTCTCGTACGTTCTGAATTGTTGACCGTGGCCTGATATAAAGTAAAAAGGAGTTTCGATTCCTCGATCGAACGGGACGAGAACGTTTGATCGCCTAATTCTTCTTTGGCGATTTTTTTCATCGCGGCGACCAGCAAAGCGCAGGCGGCGCTGTCCGCGCCTCCGGAAAGCGAAAGGGTATAACCTTTGGTTCCGGATTGTATGAGATAATCATAAAGTCCTAATGCGACCGCGCGGGTAAAATCCCCGAAGGATTCCTTTTCCTTGGAATCGGAGGGTTCCGGAAGCGGTTTTCGTATGCGTGCTACGCGGGCGGGTACGTCGAGAGATAGATAGATTTTGGAATCGTCGTCGGATTTTTCGGCCCGATAGCGGTCCCCGGAAGGACGGAAGTTCCTCGCCCGATGCGCCCGCGAAACGTCGAAGTCGATTTCCACGGAACAGGTTTTGAAATCGCCGAAAAACAGGCGTTCGGATTCCGCGATCAGCTCCCCGTTTTGTACGGCCATCGCTCCTCCTTCGAAGATCAATCTTCCGGATTCGTTTCCGCAAAGATTGGAAAAAAGATACACGTTCGATTCCCTCCGCGAACTTTCCCGAAAGATTTGTCTGCGGATTCTCTGTTTTCCGAACGCGAAGTGGGAGGCTCCCGGAGAAAGGATGAGATCGGTTCCGGCTTCGCTTAACAAAATCGAGGGCTTTTGCAGAACCCAGGAGTCCTCGCAGATTTCCACTCCGAACGAAAAACGATCCGTTTCAAAAAGTAAGGAACCGAAAGGAACGGCGCTTCCGTCTGGTGCGATCCATAATTCCCGCGCCTCCTCTCCCCGGGCGAACCAGCGGTTTTCGTAATGGACTCCCGTGGTCGCCAGGTTGGATTTGGGGACGATTCCCGCGACGGTTCCGTTGCAAAGAACGGCGGCGCAGTTGAACAGATACGGATTTTGAAAGACGGGAAGACCGACGACTACGATCTTATTTTCCGTCAGGGGAAGCAGTTCGTTCAACGAGTCCCAGGATTTTTTCCAAATCCTCGGAAAAAAGAAGGAGTCTTCGCAGCCGTAGCCGGAAATCGAAAGTTCCGGAAACAAGATCAGGTCCGAATCCTTTTCCTCCCGTAAAACTCGTTTGATTTTGGAGAGGTTTCCCTCGAAATCCAAAACCCTGGTCTTTAACGAAACGGAGGTCAATCGAACGGCTTGCATGAGTTACAGCATTCTGTAAGAAAGCCGTTTTGAAAGTGTTTTTTATCGGATTCGGAAGCGCGGAAAGAACGACCCGGTTCCCGTCCGTTCTCCGATGGAAACCGGGAAAACCGATTCCGCCGAAGAACGGTCGCGTCGATTTAGGAAAACGCCGAGGATATGTCGCCGGAAAGGATCCGCTTCCAAGATTTTAACTCGGAACGGAATTCGGATTCGATTTCCTTGGTTTTATTCTTGTCCTGTGAATCCTTTTGCGCGGTCCATTCCGCCTGACGTTCGAGCAGGGATCGTTTGCGGTTCTCCAAACGGGATTCCCAATCTTTCGGAAGAGGGACGGATGCCTTCTCCCATTTTTGGCGAAGACGTTTTTCGTCCATTTGAACCCGTTTGCGGAAAATCTGTTCGTCCGGAATTTGTTTTAAATCCCAGGCCAATCCCAAAAGTGCGAAGGTTTTGATCAGCCACTTGCTCGGATCGTAGTCGAAAAAACGGATTCCGTTTCTGTAATCCGCTTGGAACTCGTGGTGGAAGTTGTGATATCCTTCTCCGTAGGTGAACAAAGCGAGAAACCAATTGTCTTTGGCTGTGTGTTTGTCCGAAAAAGGCTGCGATCCTTTGAAGTGACAGAGGGAATTGATGAAAAACGTAAAGTGATGGTTGATCGACAAACGCAAAAATCCGGCGACCAAAACCCCTCCCGCAAAATCCCCCCAGAACGAGGCGATCAGACCGGGAAAGAAAAAACACATAAAGATCGGGATCGGAAGGTAATACTCGTGCTGCCAGACGATCCATTTGTCCTCGCGGAGATCGGGAATGTTCTGCAGAGTATATTCGCGTTTTTTAAACAACCAAAGGATATGCGCGAACCAAAACCCTTTCGTGATCGCGTACGGATCCTCCTCCTTGTCCACGTATCTGTGGTGGATCCTGTGGTCGGAACTCCACTCCAGAACCGAACTTTGAAACGCAGCCCCTCCGAAGAGAAGAAAAAAGAGACGCACCGGAAGAGAAGCCTTGTAGGCGCGGTGGGAAAAAAGACGGTGATATCCCGCGGTGATTCCGATTCCCGTGGAGAACATCATAAATAGGAACAAAAGCCAGGTCGGAAAGGGGATTCCCCTCGAAATTCCGAGCCAGATCGTTCCCGCGATTCCCACGATCGGGGTGAGAATCAAAAAGATCGTAGTAACCCAGTTGATCCGTGTTTCTTTTTGCATCGTATTTTCCTCGTTTACGGCTCCGACGACGTTTGGATTCGTCGAAACCTTTAATTAACTCTGTTAGTTATGAGAAAGAATCGGATCTGAGGTTGCAAAATTTACGTTTTTTTTGGGGATTTTTTCCCCGTCGAAAACGGTTTCCAGATTTTTTCCCGGAAATTCACTGGTTAAAAATCCATTCTCCAACGGAATTACGGTCGTTTATGAAACAAGAACTCTTCGAACTGATTCGAACCCACGCGTATCGTTATTCGGAAGAACCCTTTACCCTGGCTTCCGGAAAACGTTCCCGTCATTATTTCAATTGTAAGGAAATCACCCTCGTGCCGGATCGTTTGGAATTGTTGTGTCGTTGGATCGCGGAAGAACACCTTCGGAATTCCGGAATCTCCAAGGTGGAATCCTTCGGCGGTTTGACGATGGGCGCGGATCCGATCTGTTACGGTCTCGCTTTAGAATTCAGAAAACGGAATCAAAACGTTTATCCTCTGATCGTGCGAAAACTTTCCAAGGATCACGGGACGAAAAAACTCGTGGAAGGGGCGGTCAAAGCGGTCAAAACCTGCGTGGTCGTGGACGACGTGATCACTACCGGCGGTTCCACGATCCAAGCCATACGGAGTCTCCGCGATTCCGGAGTGGAAGTGACGCAGGGAATCTGCATTCTCGACCGGCAGGAAGGCGGGATGGAGGCGATCCGTTCCGAAGGGGTGGAAATCTTTCCCTTATTCAAAAAAAGCGATTTCGGGAATCTAGAATATGAGTGAATTTGAATATGATTTCCCCAAGTTCCGCAGAAGTCTGATCCTCCGCTCGGTCGCCGTCGTACTTTTGTATCTCGCGTTTTTGGTCTGGAATTTTCTGAAGGTTCCCGAGGAAAGTCGGACCGATTTCGTAAGAATTTTCGGTCTGTTTTCGATCGTGTTGGGATTCCTTCTCTTCCGCAATTTTACGAGGCAATTGAAGGTGCTTCGGGGAGCGAAGGTGGAGTTGACGCAACATTCCGTCAAACTCTACAATTCCAAGGGACAATCCTTCGAAACCAGATTCAAATCCGTAGTTTCCGTAGAACGGGACGAGTTCCGATCGTATTCAAGATTTCTAATTCATACGAAGGAAGACAAGATCCCCGTCCTCAACCTCGCCGATCCGGACGGGTTTCAGGCGGAACTGGAGAAAAACAGCGGCAAACGGGTGATTTCCACGGTAAGCGGTCCCGTCTTTTTTCATCCTAGGACCCTGTTGTATTTCCTTCCCACGTTCGCCATTTTCGCCGCGGTCGCGATGCCGAACTGGAACGTAAAACCGGAATCGGCTTATCTGATCGCCAACGTCAACGCGCTTTTGGTCGCGATCTATTTTCCCGAGGACAAAATCCAAACGCGTTTTTCCGCGAAACGCAGATGGATTTTCCTTTTAGGGGCGCTTTTGATCGCGCAGACGCTCCGGTATTTAAATATTTTATAATATTCTTTTTGTTGAGCGTATTTTAGGATCCGTTCCGTTTTAGAAAATCGGGTTCTTTTTAAAAGGAATGCGATTTGGAGAGGATGTTCAGTTTTCTCTGGGCGAGTCTGCGCAGCTCCGTCATTTCCTCGAGATACGACGCCAGAACCCGATCCACGTTGATGTTTTTTTCCATCTTCAAAAGGCTGTCGCGTACCAAACGCAGATGTTCCGCTTCCACAACCTTTCCGGAGATGATCAGTTTTCGGATCGTTTCGAATTCGCATTTTCTGAGATGAACCCGCAGAAGGAAATCGATGGAGAATTTGGAGACCATTCTTCCCCAAGGACTGTTCGGATTAAAGTTGCCCGCCTGCGATTCCATCCGGTCCGTCGCCCTCTGCGAAAGGGCCGGTCCGAAGGAATTGGAGAACCCGGTCGGGGTTTCGTCGGCGATGTCCCTTCCTCCGGAGGATATTCCCGTTTTGGATTCCAGGATTTCCTCCAAGGCTTGGATGCGGAATTCCTCCTGAAAATCGTTCGGGTTGTTATTCATCATACGGACGAATTCTTCGAGCATCACGGCGATGTTCACGATTCTTCCGATCGGAGTGTTGTTCAGTTCTCGGATTTTCGGGAAAAGCTCCCTCGTAATCAGGGCAGGGGATTTCTTTTTATAATAGGTCGCTTCGTAAAGACGTTCCAACTTTTTTTCGGCGAAGTATTTCACGTCGTTCAGGATTTTCAGATCCGCATACGCGTAAGCATCCACGCCGGGATCGTTCATCTTCGTGTTCTTTTCGTCCGGTAATACGATCTTGATGACGAATATGATCTTCGCCTCCCGCAACGCCTCGAGAATGTTGCGGATCTCCTCCGGTTCCCTGGAATACAAGGACATCAATTCCTTAAGAAACGTGTCGGACGTGGGGATTTTTTCATCCTCCTGCAGGTTTACCTTCCTGATTTCGGAGGCGATTTCCAGAGCTACGTCGGCGAGTGTACTCATGTCGATGATAACATCCTATCGAAGCGGAGACTACGGATCAAGTTGGTTTTCGTACTCTTATGTTCCGGAACGTTCGGGTCATTCCCGACTCATCTTAAATCCGAGTTTCCTCAGAGTATACAACGGAACGAGAGAAGATATTATTCCCAAAATCGGGGAAAGAAAAAGAAAAAACAGGACGATTTCCGGGGAAACGGTGAATTTTAAGGTCCATCCGAACGCGTTTTTATTGACCACATACAATACGATCGGGGAAAGCAAAAAAGCCAAAAGGATTCCGAAAACGGTGGAAATTACCGTGATAAAAACGCTCTCCGTCAAAAGGATGCGTCGAAGCTGCGCTCCGTCCGCGCCGATATATTTTAGGATTCCGAGAGTCGTTTTTTTGGAGACCAGGTTGTGGAGCAGCGAGGAAACCAGAGAGATCATCGCGATCAAAAACGCGGTCGTTTTTAGAGTATTCAAAACTCCGAATACCTTATCCACCCCCTCGGTGTACAATCCCCTCAGCTCCGCGGCGTCCAAAAGTTTGAGCGAAGGATGTTTTCCGAGAAGCTCCTCCGTTTTCCGTTTCGCCGCCGCTGGGTCCGCGTCCTTCTTTAAGAATATCTTAATAGAGTTATATCCCTGCAGTCCGAAATATTCCGCGTATCGGCCTATATCCATCATGATCGTTCCACGTTCTGAGAAAAAATGCTCCTTGATTCCCCGGATCAAAAATCTCCTTTTCCCGATCGGAGTGGAGACGAGAATCGTATCGCCGACCTTAAAATTCTGAAGATACGCCATATTGGACGAGACGAGGATCTCGTTTTCCCCGGAGGCGGTCCGTTCCGGAGAATCCCCCCGGTCGTGCGTGGAAAAAGTATATGCATGAATCGTAAAGTTCCCTTTGTCGGTCTCGACCCTCGTGTTCACGCAAAAACCGTCCAGAGATTCCGTCGTTTCGAGTTTCGAGAGTTCGTCCAACAAAGAGAGCGGAACGCCGCCGTTGATTCCCGCCGCGAGATTGGCCGAGTTGATCACGGTCAGATCGGCCGGAAATTCCTCGTCCACCCAGTCGTTCAAGGATCTGCGGTAACTGTCCGTCAAAACGGAAAGACAAACCACGAGAGAAGTGGCGAGCATCAACGTCGCGGAGGTAAGGGTGTTCCGCAGAGGCTGGTTTTTGGTTTCCTCCAAACCGATTCTCGCGAACACGAAGGACCGATCCGAAAGCTGCGATAAGCGGAAAAAAAGTCTTCCGAACGCCGAGAAAATCCAGGGAAAACACAACACGGTTCCGATCACGATTCCTCCGATTCCGATCAATCCGGTCCAGGGGATTACGGTCCGAATCGGAAGAAAGGCGATTCCCGAGAAAAGAATCAGGAGGATCACTCCGTATAACATAAGTTTGGTGTCCTGGATAGGCATATTACCGGAGGCAGATTCGCGGAGAATTGCGGAAGGGGAAATTTTTCCGGCCCGCCAGGAGGGAAACGCGGAGGAAAGGACGGATCCGAAAATTCCCAGGCTCATCGATACGATCCATATCTCGGAGGGTACGGAGGTGTACGTCTTCAGATAGGAAAGATCGGCGCTGGTCGCTTCGGGACTGAAAAACTCCAATCCGGAAAAATAAAAACCCAAAACAAGACCGAACACGCTTCCCGCCGTTCCGAGAAAAAACGCCTGAGACACGAATAAAAGGAAGGTATGTCCGCGACCCAGTCCCATCGTTTTCAAAATTCCCAATTCCTTTTCGCGGGCGAGATACAATCCGGACATCGTGTTCGAAACCATAAAGAAGGCGATGATCAGTGAGATGAACGAGATCACGAGAAGGTTGAGCTGAAACGATCGGAGCGCGTTCCCCGATTTTTCGCGTATGTCGTCGACCGTTTCCACCCTGTAGTCCGGACCGAGTTTCGTTTCCAAAATCGATTTTTGTTCGGAGCGGAATTCGTTCGGCTGGACAAGAAGAAAACTCACCTTCCCCGAAACTCCCAAACGATTCATCGCGGAATCTATGTCTTCGAGAAGCAGGTTGCCTCCGTCCGTTTCGAATCCTCTCCATTTCGAGATCGTAAAACCCTTTTGACCCGTGTCGATTTTGGTCGACTCGGAATTCAACCGTTCCGCCAAGGCGCGGCTTACTAAAACCGAATCCGATTCACGGAGCGATTCGGGCGAGAGCCGTATGTCGCCCGTCTCCTTGAGAAAATCCAATCCGAGATAAACCGCTCGTATGGAATCGTTTACGATCACCTCCCTTTGTATCCTAGGAACGATCTTTACGATCCAATCCAGCTCCGGGTCGCGGTGAAGTTCGGAGATCAGTTCCGCGGGAAGATGTTGATCCCCTAGGGAGGAGGATATCTTGATCTTATATTCCCCTTGAAAATAACCCATCGCGAAGTCGGTGAGGCTTTTTTCGGCTTTGATTCCGTTGGCGGTGGTGGATATGAAAAGCCCCACGCCGAGCGAGATTCCGGCTAACGCAAAGAAGGCGGCCGATTTATGATTTCGGAAATATTCGAAAAGAAAAAGGACGTAAAGACGGATCGACATACGGACGTTAGTCGGTTAAGACCCCGTCCGCCATGTTGAGGCGATGTTCCCCCAATGCGCCCAGATTCGGATCGTGCGTGACTATAAAAAGCGTAAATCGGTTCCGTTTTTGAAGGTCGATCAAAAGCCGGATCACTTTTTCCGCGTTTTTAGTGTCTAGGTTTCCGGTAGGTTCGTCCGCAAGGATGAGAGAAGGACGTTTGCAGACGGCTCTTGCGATGGCGACTCTTTGTTGTTCCCCGCCCGATAACTCGTCCGGTTTATGGAACCTTCTTTCGGCGAGACCGACCTGCTCCAGGGCTTCCTCCGCCTTTTGTCTCGCCTCCTTTTTACCCAGACCGGAGATATAAAGCGGAACCGCCACGTTTTCCAAAGCGTCGAGATAGGGGAGTAGATGAAAAAATTGGAATATGATTCCGGTTTCCGCGCGTCTGTAGGACGTAAGTTCGGCTTCGTCCAATTTGTGGAGTTCGTATCCGTTCACGTTCACCTCTCCGGAATCCGGAAAGTCGATTCCGGAGAGTATATTCAAAAAAGTTGATTTACCCGAACCGGAGGGCCCCATCAGGGTCACCAGTGAGTCGCTCGGGATGTCGAGGTCCAGCCCCTTTAACACGGGCGTGAGCAGTTTTCCGCTTTGATACGATTTGTGCAGGGCGGAGATTCTGATTCTCCTTACGTCGGACGAAACCGTATCTGACATGCGAGGATTGTTAAACGACTTCCGATTAACGCGTGATTCGAGCGAGATCCGTACCCGGATAGTAGTGTCTCAGAATTTCGACGTAGTTGTAATTCTCCTTCGCCATTCCGAAACTTCCCCATTGACTGAGTCCCACTCCGTGACCGGAGCCCATTCCCTTTACGAGGTAGCCGCTTCCTTCCTTCTGAATTCCGAATCGGAGGGAACGTACGGAACTTCCCAACGTCTGTCTGAACTCCCTTCCGCGGATCCGGGACGAACCTTCGCTTCCGGAGAGTTCCATCAGATCCACGCGACCGGATCCGGTTCTGGACAATACCTGAACGGATTGGATCTCTCCCAATTTTAGATGGGAGAATTTCGAATCGAGCGTCTCTTGGGGAATTACGTCCTTCCAATAGAAGTTGTCGCCCGCGCGGTCGAATTCGGAAGCGACCGTGGAAAGATAGGGGATTCGTTTTCCTCCCCATACGTTTTCGGGCACTTCCGTTTTTCCGCCGCTGTTGGAATGAAAGAACGCTTGGATGGGATTCTCCTCGTAAACGGCCAAAACCCCGGTCGTGTCCTGAACCGCTTTCGTGGTGGAGGGATGTTCCTTCTCCAATCCTCCGTAAACCTGGGAATTGGTGTTCGCTTCCACGTCGTAAAACGCATTCTTTTTATTTAATATTTCACGCACCGCGTAGGTTCTGGCGCAGATCGCCTGCGCCTTGAGCGCCTCCTGAGGCCAGCCGTAAGGGACTTCGGACGGCACTACGGCGTATAGATATTCCTCCAGAGGAAGCACGTTGACCACGAGAGCGGGGCCCGTGTTCTGGGGGATCAGGAGAATGGATCCGCGCACCTTCAACGATTTGAATTCCAGACCTTGGGTTTCTGAGGCGAATCGGATCGGCGCCTTCAGTCTGGAAACGTTAAGCGAAATGATGTCGATTCCTTTTTTTATGAGAAGTTCGTTCGCGTCGTACACGGAAAGGATTCCTTCTCCGCGGATCTGAAGATCGCCTTCCGCTTTTCCGAGCAACACCCGGATTTCGTGCACCGAACGGCTCTTATACGGAGGAGTCCAGGGGCGGATGATCACGGTGTTGCAACCTGCTTCCCAAAGGACGAGGACGAGGGTGAAGTATAAAACTAGTTTTCTGGTCATAGAGGATCCCGGAGATACGTCTATCTCCCTCTTAAATATCGTTTTAAAACCGGAATCTCTACAGAGATTTTTGGGTCAGACGGAAGCCGAAGTCAGAAAAGCTACGGATTCCAAATGCGGGGTCTGCGGATAAGGATCCGTGATCATAAGTTTCCGGATCCGAAACCGATCCTTTAATTTCCGCAGGTCTTCGAGTTGGGAGGAAGGATTGCACGATACGTATAAAAACGACCCGATCGCGGAATTTTTGAGCGCTTCCAGGACGAATTCTCCGAGACCGGCTCGGGGAGGATCCGCGATGAGAACGTCGTCTCCTTCGGAACGAAACAGATCCGAAAGTCCGGGCAGGGATTTTTTGGAAAAAAGATCCTCTCTGTGATACGTGCTCCGAATTTCGGGGAAGTCGGCTTGCATTTGTCCGCGCGCGATTTCGAGAGCGCTTTCGATGGAATCGACTCCGACGACTTCCGCGAAACGGTCCGCGAAGATCCTTCCGAAAAAACCGGAACCGCAGAAAAGATCCACGAGCCGATTCGATCCGCGCGGAATTTCGCGTTCCATAAAATCCAGGATCGGTTGAAATCCGGTCGGGTTGGGTTGGAAAAACGAATCGAAAGGAACCCGGAATTCCTTTCCCCATACGAGTTCCGAGTAGGACGACGAACCTCGAAACGATCTGACTTCTCCCGAAGCCGAAACCTCCCCCTTTCTACGATTGTAGCAGAACAAAAGGTGATCCGCCTTTAACGTTTTCATACATTCTTCCGCGAACGTTTTCTCCTCGGGGGAATCCTTGAATTCTTCCACGAACGTCAGGATCGTCATCATTTCGGAAGTGTTCCGCGCCTTTCGTATCGTGATATATTTTAGAAATCCTGCATCTACTTTGCGGTCGTAGGGAAGATCGGGAAAACGGGAAAGAAGACCGCGGAATCGGGCCAACTCTTCGTCGGCCTCTGGGCTTTGGATCGTACAACGTTTCAGGTCCACGATTCTGCGGAAGGAACCGGATTCCCTTTGTCCGACGATCGGTCCCGGAAAAACGCCGAAGTCCATTCGATTTCTGTAATGATAGGTTTCTTGCGCGGGAATCACGATCGGTTCCGCTTCGAATTCGTTCCGATAACTTTCGCATAGAGAGGACGTTTTGAGTCGGAATTGTTCTTCGTAGGGAATGTGCTGCGCGGAACATCCGCCGCAACGCGTGAACGCTTCGCAGGGAGCTTCGATCGATCGGGGAACGGCGGAGATAGGAACGAGTTTGACGGACGGTTTCCTGCGTTTCTTTTTAAACAGAAACACGTCGTATTCGTCCCCGGGAAGGGAATAGGGGACCTCTATCTTGGTTTTACCGGAGATTAAAATTCCGCGCAGATTGGAAGAGATCCTTTGTACGAATTGTCGGTCCGGTGTTATCGAAGATTCCTGCGTATCCATCCAGTTCCAATTTTTTCGAAGTGCGTGTCCTGTAAATAGCAGTTTTGAATTGTGCAATCGCATCGTTATACGAACATCAACGCGTGCGTTTACGGATCGTAAATTTTTTTCGGGAAGATCCGGCGCGGAAAATATTCCTCGTTCTCGCGTTCGCCGCGACCGGTTGTTTTCCGCTCCGGTCCGATTCCGCGGCTTTCCGTTTTTTTCCCTCCGAATTGAATTCAGAACAGACGAAAAAAATCGAAATCCTTTGGCGTTACGTCGAAGATCTGAAACCCCGCGGGTTAAAAACCGGATCCTCCTTTTACGAACGGAATTCTAAATTCGAACGTTACTTCGGTTTTTCCTTTTCCGGTCCGGCGTTGCGGGATTGGCTTCGGGTTCGGATTTCCGGTTTTAAATCGGACGTTTCCCAGGATTACGCCGCGCATTATCATCGGGGGATCGTGTATCTCAATCGGGAATTTTTCCGCTTCTCCTTGTGGGAACAGACCCTCGTTCTGGTGCACGAGGCCAGACATTCCGACGGAACCGACTTTCAACACGTTGTGTGTCCTTCCGGATTTCCCTACTTGAGCTTGAGAAAACCGGAGACGAAGTTGGAGGGAATGGCGGCCTGCGACGATCGGGAGGACGGGGCGTACGGATTCGGGGCCGCTTTTTTGTTCGAAATGTATTGTTACGGACTCTATCCGGAAAATCATGGAACGGAATTGTTGGGAATGTACAATTCGGAATTAGGCAGAATCGTCGCAAAAAGGTAAACGAACATGTCGCTTAACAAACGAAAACTCATCTTGATCCTCCTCGTCGTATCCTCGTTTACGTTCGGGGTTCGGTGTTCCGAAAAAAGACCGTTCGTACGATTGGAAAATCCGGCGAACGCCATGGGGAGATTGTACGTCATACGTCCGATCGAAACCGCCCTCGCCGCGTGGACCTACGAATTCGAACTCAGAAAATACAAACGGCATTTTAAGGAATCATCGGAGACGGTTTCCGTTTCCGTATTCCGTTTGTCCAACGGGGAGTTTTATACGGAGAATCTGGAGGAGGGGTTCTATCGTCTTACGATTCCTTCCAAACCGGACGTAGACAAGATCCTCCGGATCGAAAAGGGAAAAACTTCGTTTTACCGTTTTATCATATTCAACGAAAAGGAAATTTCGATGCCGGATTTCTTCATCAAAGAGATCATAAAAGAGGACGCTCTGAGCGATTTATTGGAGAACGAACACCTCAACGAGGTTTCGAAACGTTAAATTGGCATTTAGAAACGCGCGTATCTATCTCTATTGGATCGAACTCAAATTAGAATTCAATAAAAAAGCCTCGGAATTTCTTCCGAGGCTTTTCCTAAATAAAATTCTAAAGAATTAAACTTAGATTTTGCAGCTGCTTTTCAGTTCAGCGTCTTTTCCCACTTCGATTTCGAGGTTGGAAAGGATCACGCTAGGATTTTTGACCGCAGCGGTGGTGAAGATTTTGGAGTAGTTTTCTTTAGCCACTTCTTTGAATCTTTTGGAATCGGCGGAACATCCGAAAAGAGTCGCCAAGCTGGAAAGTTTTTCACCTTTTCCCATAGCGATTTCTTGTTCCAGGCTTTCGTAGTTCATGTGAACGAAAACTTCTTTCGCCTTATCGTTGTTAACGATTCCGTCGGTAGTACAGTTGGAGGTTCCGGAAGTCATTCCGAAAGATTGGTTGTAGTAAATACCGTTGGAAGTAGCGGCGAAAATCTGAACGAATCCGTTGTCCTTGATGATCAAAGATCCCAGTCCGCATCCAGCCATTCCGTAAGCGGGTTTCGCGGAGAGATTTGAGGAAAGAACGAAAAGGGAAGTAAGTGCGATTGCAATGAGTTTCTTCATATCTTATGAATCTCCCGATTATAGAGTACAGTTCTTAGAAAGAGACGCATCCCCTTTCACTTCGGATTTCACCGCGGAAAGTAAAAGAGAAGGAGTAGTGTCTTGTTTGATCAAAGAAGAATACTTATCTTTGGTCAGTTTTCCAAAACGAGAAACGGAACCTGCGTCACAACCCAGAAGTTTTGCGAAAGAATCCAGTTTTTCCCCTTTTCCAAGAGCCATTTCCTGCTCGAGGCTTTGATAGTTGACGGTTACGAAAAGCTCTTGCGCTTTATCGGATTTTACGATTCCGTCAGCCGTACAATTGGAAGTTCCGGACGTAATCCCGGAAGTTTGAACTCCTGTGGCATTCAAAGTTGCCGCAAAAAGTTGTGAACCAACGGTGTTGTCTTTAATGACGGTAGCACCCAATCCGCACCCTGCCATTCCGTAATTCTTTGCTTCTACTTTACCGGTCAGACCGAATCCGGCCAACACAGCGAGGCAGAGAACAGTCGAAACTACTCTTTTCTTCATAATGTATCTCCTATGGAAAAATCAGAGTAAGGTTCATTTAAAAAAGGATCGAGTCAACGCATTTTTGGAGAAAATAATTTCTTTTTTGTTTATTTCCATGGTCAAAATTTCGGGAAATTACTTTACACTCGATCGAATCAAATTCCGGTCCGTTTTATTCTAACACGAACGGTCTATCGCATAACGGCGAAATTCGATCCGTATCGAGAGGGAAATTTATTCTATCCTATAAGTTGAAAATTACGGACATTCGGCGTGTTTTTTATCCCTAAAGGCGTATAAAAAAGTCCGATTGTAGACACGGAGCGACTGCGCATTGATCCAAGTAGAAAATCTCAAAAAAAAATTTTTGATCTCCAAAAGAAGTCCGGGATTACGCGGAGCGATCCTCTCCTTGTTTCATTCCCGCAAGGAAACGGTTCATGCGGTGGAGGATATTTCCTTCTCCCTTCCGCCCGGAGAGTTCGTGGGTTATATCGGTCCGAACGGAGCAGGTAAATCCACTACGATCAAGTTGTTGACCGGGGTTTTGACTCCCGACGAGGGAAAAATTTCCGTTTTCGGTTTGGATCCGTCCCGGGACAGGAAGGAGAATTCCAAACAGATCGGAGTGGTGTTCGGACAAAAAACCCAGTTATGGTGGGATCTTCCGGTGGGGGAATCCTTCGATCTTTTGAAGTCCGTGTATCGCATCTCCGAAAAGGATTATAAAAATAGAATGGAGTTGTTCTTCGATCTTCTCGGTTTCGAGGACTTCTTCCAGCAACAGGTGCGCAAGTTGAGTCTGGGACAAAGGATGAAGGCGGAGATCGCGGCCAGTCTTCTGCATTTTCCGCGCGTGCTTTTTTTGGACGAGCCGACGATAGGTCTCGACGTACTCGTCAAGGAACGGGTGCGCGAATTCATACGTACGATCAACCGCGAAGAGAAGGTGACCGTTCTTCTTACGACCCACGACGTTCAGGATATAGAAACTCTCGCGAAGAGGATCATCCTCATCGATCACGGGAAAATCCGTTTCGACGGAGATCTCAATTCCTTCCGCAACCTGGGCGGAACGGATCATTTCGTGGAGGTTCTTTTTCGGGGGGATTCCGTCCCCGATCTTCCTTCCGATTATACTCCGATCTTCAACGGAGCTTCGGATCGTTTTCGGGTGAGGGTCAGGGAGGGGGAATCCCTAAATCGGCTGATGGGAACGCTCGCCGCTTCCTCCGATTCGGAAATTCTGGAGGTGCGGTATCAAAAAAACGATCTCGCACAGGTGATCCGCAGTCTTTATAAGGATAGGACCTGAGATGTCTTATTATCTTAAGGTCGTCTCCAAGGCGTTCCAACGGTCCAGCGCGTATCGGCTGGAATATTATACCGGCATATTAAACGCCGCGTTGTATCTTTTGATTTTGACCTCGGTTTGGAATTCGGTTCCCGGAAACGAGTTGAGCGGTACGGAAAGAACCAAGGATTCCCTCGTGTTGTACGCCGTGTTCTCCACGTTGATACGTGTCTCTTTCGGAAGACAGGACGGGTTGGTTTCCTCCAAGATCAAAAACGGGGATATCGTATTCGATCTTCTCAAACCGGTCCGTTTTCCGCTTACCGTTTTATCGGATACGTTGGGAGTCAGTCTGTATCATCTTTTTTCCAGATCCCTGCCGCTCGTCGTGTGCGCGTATCTGTTTTCGGATCTGCGGTTCGTTCCGCAGCCGATCGCTTTCGCGGAATTTCTGCTTGTTTATTCGGCTTCGTTTTTGATCTTCTTTTTGATCGGGTTCGCGATCTCTTCGTTGTCGTTTTATTTTACGGAGATATTCTCTTTTTTTCTTCTTTATTTCGCGTTGATCACCCTTTTTTCCGGATCGGTGATTCCCTTGGATTTGTTTCCGGATTGGCTGAAAACCGTCTCCTCATGGCTTCCGTTTTCGTATCTTTATTATTATCCCGCGCAGGTGCTGACTTCGCAGCCGTACGGAATGGACTTTTCGGAGTTGTGTCTGCGTTATGCGGTCATGATCGGAGTTTGTGCGTTATTCGCCTTTTCGATCTATTCGTCCGGATTAAAACGTCTGGAATTGGCGGGAGGTTGATCGTGGCGTTCGCGGCGTTTAAAACGTATCTCAAACTGGCGTTTTCCTCCGTTCAATCGCATATGGAATACAAAGCGAGTTTTTGGATCTATCTATTCACGCTCTCGGTCTTTTACGGCGCCCAGGCGGCGACGATATTCCTTCTTTTGTCCAGGTTTCAATCCGTAGGCGGGTGGGAAAAGGGCGAGATCGCCTTTTTGTACAGCCTATTGATCTTCGCGCAGGGGATCGTTGCCTCCGTTTTTTCGGGAATGGTGGAATTCGGATCCCTGGTGCGTAACGGAGGTTTCGACCGTTATCTTCTCCGCCCCTTGTCTCCGATCGGTCAGGTGCTTATGAATCATTTCGACATCACCGGTCTTTTGCATCTCGTGTTGGGCGCGGTTACGTTCGCGGTCGCGAATCGATTTACGAATATTGAATGGACTTTGGCGAAGATACTTTCTCTGGCGCTGGTCGTTTCCGGAAGCGCGACGATCCTCGCGGGGATCAGGATCGCGATCGCTTCGATCGCCTTTTACGCGATACAAAATTCGTCCTTGATCCATCTTTTCGTCTTTTCGAGCAGGGAATTCATGATGTATCCGATGAACATCTACAACTTCGGAATCAGGATCTTTCTGACGTTCCTTCTGCCTTTAGGGTTCGTGAACTTCTATCCCGCGCATTATTTTCTGGATAAAAGTTCGGAAGGTTTGTTTCATCCCTCTTTCGTTTATCTGAACGTTCCCATCGGATACGCGTTGTTCGCTCTTTCGTTGTTGTTGTGGAAAAAAGGACAGGGGCGGTACGAATCCGCCGGGTCCTAAGGGATCATTTCAATTCCAGATTGTCGATTCCGGATTCGGTGAACACCTCTTCGTAGCGGGAGATGAACGGAGCTTCCTTTTCGATCCGTTCCTCGATCGCCATCGATTTGATTTCGTTCTCGCTGTAGGTCCTCATAAAATCGCGGGCCGCAAGACGTTGAACGAGTTCGTCCCAGAAGATGCTGTCCTGGTATTCCGTGATGAGATCGGAGATATCCGTCTTCTCCTCGAATTCCCTCGTAAGATAATGGAGTTCCTCCTCGCTGTCGTACGCCACGAGATGGGAAACTTCCAGCGCCTTCGCGTAGGAAAGAACTTGTTGCTCCATATCCTCGTACGCGTCGTACGAATCCAACCGATCCGGAGCGGGGTCTTCTTCCTCTAAAATCGAATGATAGAGAAATCGTGTGATCGCCAAGGATTTAAGAAGCGCTTCGTATTGTTCGCGTGAGAGTTCGATATTCATTGCAATTCCCATTTCACGGAAGAGGTCCGGATTGCCAAATCTATTTCTCGTCCGAAATCCGCGGGAATCCGATCGCGGTTCCGGATTTGAATTGGTTTTTGGAGAGGATTTACGAAGATATACGGACGATCGGATTTATGCCACCGAATTTTAGAATATTCTGCATTGCCTTCTGTCTTTTGTCGACGACTTGTTCGGGTTCCTCCGAAAAATTCCTTCGTTTAAAAGCGGAAAATCCTTCGAAGGCAGTCCTTTACGTTCTGCGTCCTTCGAGGATTCCGATGGCGCTGTGGAAGGAGCGGATCCGAGTGTTTCGTTATCGAAATTCATTCCGAAACGAGGAGCCGGTTTTGACGCGGGAGTTCGATCTTGCGGACGGAGAATATATCTGTTTGGATTTGGAGGAAGGTTATCATAAACTCGCCTCCGCGGACGCGGAAACGATCCTGTATCTCGAAAAGAACGGAATCCGTTACGTGGACTATATGATATTTAATGAATCCTTTTTTTCCGCGGCAGAACGGTATTTCAAGGAGCTGGAAGGAAAGGAAGCGATGCGTTTCCTTCTGGAAGGAGCGCGTTTGGACCGGCATCGGTTTTCCCAGGATTGAAGTTCGATTTTTCGATCACGTGCTCCAAAAACGCCAGGAAATTCTTCGCCTCTTTAGAAGCGCCTAGATTCATCCAGTTTACGTGTCCGCCTCCGCGCACCTCCCAAAACCATTTCGGTTGTCCCGCCAATCCGAAAACCTCGACTCCGTTCTGGAAGGAGACGATGTCGTCCTCGGTTCCGTGAACGACCAACATAGGAACTGGCGAGATTTTGGAGAGGGATTCCTCCGGACTGAACGAATCGCTTACGAAAATTCCTGCGATCCAATCCATCGGAAAGAAAAGAACCCTTCTTACGACCTGACGGAACACCTTTTTATAGTTGGCGAAGGTTCCGTCGGCGACCACGAGAACGATTCCCGATTTGTCCGGTAGATCGGCGACGGCGCGGAGGGCGATCGCTCCTCCCAGACTTTGTCCGTATACGACCGCGGGAATATTTCGTTTTTTAGAATATTCTAATTCCTTAATGAGAAAATCTACGGCGTCTTTGTGGACCGTCTCCCGCTCCGGAATTCCGGTGGAATCCAAATATCCCCTATAGTCCAATACTACGAGTTCGTATCCGTGGTTGACCATCCATACAAGGCTCGTGAAATGACTCGAACGGTTTTCTCCGTTGCCGTGAAATTGAATCACGACTCCTTTCGGTTTTTCCTTGGGGAAAATTCTCCAGAACTTGAGCCGTTCTCCGTCGAACGTATCGAACGTCTCCTCGCGGTATCTGAATCCCAGAACGTCGGGCGTCCAGTATTTCCTGTCGGTGGGTTGGTAGAACAGGGAAGCGCAGGAAACGAGCGCGAAAAGAAAAACGGACGGCACCGCCGTCTTAAAAAAATATAGAAACGCTGAGTTGTGCTTCTTCATAATACTTTTGTAATTTTCCTTCCAGTCGTATTTCCGTGTTTCGGGAGGGGCTGTAGCGGATTCCGGGCGAAACCTTGAAGTCGTCCTTGTATCCGTAGATCGAAAATGCGAAATACTGCGCGCTGAGTCCCAACTTCCAATTTCCGAAAGAACATCCGGTGAAAACGGCGGCTTGCGGCGCGATCAACATCCCTTCCGGATAATATCCGTTGGCCCTTCCTTTTCCGCCGAGTTGAAAGGAGAAGGTCCATAAAAAGGAGGAACCGGAGTTTACGTTCGAGAAGGTAAGTCCTCCTCCCGCTTCCGCGTTGAAGTTCGCGGTTCTGTAGACCTTCGTATAGTCCTCCCTGTCTTTTTGATACGCGGGTTGCAAAAGCCAGGGGGCGATTCCCGCGGAGATTCCGGCGAGATAGGGAAGCGTCTTTTCGTTTCGGAATTCCCGTTTGATCATCGAAGAGTCGGCGCCTACGTCGACGAAAAACGATATAGGCGTGGATATCTGCGTCACGGGCGAAAGCGAAAGTATTTTTACGAGACTCGCCTCCTCTATCGTGGGATTTTTTTGAAGGTCGTATTTTCGGACGACGACCGGAAAATATTCTATCGTGGAGAAAGGGACATAGCCGCGGTCGTTGTTTAGAAAATCGTGATATGCAGGGCGGATCGCGAATTCCGAATAACCGCCTAACGTCGATTCGCCGCGGCTGAATTTGAGTCTTCCGCTTCCGTGTCCTTCTTCGGGAGGGGATACGGTCGGGGGTTGTTCCGGCAGAGGAGGAAACTGCAGTTTGCTTCTTTCCAAAAGTACACTTCTGTATCTCCGTTCCTGTTCGGGAGTGTACGGTTTGAGGGATTGTTGGTATCTGCTCGCGTCCAAAATCGTATCCAAAACGTAGGCTTGTTTCTGTCCGTCGGAGGAATCCAAGACCTCCGGCAGATCGAGATTCCCCTTTAAATAGGAGAAGACCTTGCGCTTTTCCTCCGGGTCGAGAAGGAGCAGTTTTTGATCCAGTTTGGAGCTCAGGGAAGGTCTGTAATATTTTTTACGGACCAAACCCTCCTGTTCCAGAAGCAGTTTCACCGTGTCGGTGGGAATCGTATAAAGATGGAATTTGTCGCGCAATCTGAGTTCCGGGTTGCCGAGTTCGACGAGGGATAAAAGATGATAGGAACAGTTTTCATCGAAGAAAAAATAATCGAAGTAGGTGGAGACCAATTCCCATACGTGGGAGGCGATTCGTCTCGAATCCTCCGGACTCAGGTCCAGTTCGTATTCCCAAAGATCACGGCTTTCTATGTCGTTGTACTCGTTGATTTTATAATAATATGGAAATATACTAAAATACCCCGGATATCCCCCCGCCAAACCCTTGAACGTATAGACGAGCGCGGAATCCTCCGGAGCGTTGTTTGCGGCGAAGTTGACCGCATAATCCAGTATTTCCGATCGCGAGGAATTTTCGGATCCGATTTTGAGCAGGTTGTGTCCGAACAGGGAAGCCGGATTATTGAGATAAAACGAAGCGAAGATGAGTTTGATCGAAGCGGGATTGAGCGCCTCGATCCAGTTTTTATAACGTTCGCACTTGGGAGAGGGAAGGAGATTTTTGTCGAAGTGAAGTTCCGAATCCAGCCAACGAAACCGTTCCGGGTATTTGCAGATGGGATGCAGTTTTACTTCCGTAAGCTCCTCTTCGGTCGGCGTCCTGAAAAAGGAGCGGATCGTCTCGATCAATTCCGATTTGGGATCCCTATTTCCGTTCGGAGACAGGAAGAAATCCTTTCCGTCGATTTCGCTTTTCGCGTTTCCCCATAGAGCGGGATCCCTGTAGTGAAGCAATAAACTCCAATAACGGGAGGAATCCAATTTTTTTTCGAGGGCCGCCTTCTGATAGTCGAGGATCGGATCCTCGGTTCGTTCCTGCGGAAACACGAAGGGGGCCGCGGTCGAAAAAAGGGACAACGTTAGGATGAATTTTAAAAGGGTCGATTTCAAAAAAGGGACGCGACCTTCCGGCGTAAACGTCGGAAGGATTTCTTCTTATATTTTACAGACTTTGGAAAGGGTTTCGTCTTTGGCGGCTTCGATTTTGATTTTGGTCAGAAAATCGGAAGGATCCTCGGAGGAGAAAAGGTTCGCGTGATTTTTTTTGGTAAAATCGGCGAGCGTTTTGGGTTCCCTGCAGTTCAGAAGTCGGGCGAACGTATCCAGACGTTCCCCCGCTCCTTGAGCGGATTCTAATATAAGAGAATTATAATTTAGATGCACGAAAATCTCGGTTTCCCGGTCCTTGTGAGTGACTCCGTCGGTTTTGCAGTTCAGCGTCCCGGTGGTGATTCCGAAAAGCTGATTCGCCGAAAAGCCGTTCACGGTGGCGGCGATCACCTGGTGGACGACCTTGTTTTCAGTGATGACCACCGAACCTAATCCGCATCCTGCCGCTCCGTATGCGTGAACCTGTCCCGTCCAAAGAAGAGGAAGAAGAACGGAGACGATCGCTGTCGATTTGAATATTGTTTTCATGATTTCCTATTCCTTTTTTAAAGTTTGCATGAAACGGATAAGACTACATCCTGTCCGATCTCTTCCTTCACCTGATGCAACATGGAGTTCGGAGTCGGTTTTCCGGAAAACAATCTGCCGTAGCTGGTCTGCGTCATCCGCGAGAAACGATCCGTTTGTTCCGTTGGACATCCGAGAAGCGAGGAGAATGCGGAAAGTTTTTCCCCTTTGCCGGCTGCGATCTCCTGTTCTAAAACTTCGAAATTCACCGCGACGAAAACCTCTCGAACCTTGTCCTGTTTTACCAGACCGTCGGTTTTGCAGTTGGAGGTTCCGGTCGTGATTCCGAACGTTTGAATTCCGGTGGCGTTTAACGTGGCGGACAACAACTGAAGGACCATCTTGTTGTCTTTTATGAAGAGCGATCCGAGTCCGCATCCGGCCACGTGATAGTCCGCGGCGACTAAGGAAGACGACGTAAGCGCCGCACACGATAGAAAGACGGACGCGATGATTTTAGTAAGATTTTTTTTCATTCCTTACTCCTTTTTCCGTTCGAGTAAGTTTAGGAAGGGAAAGGAGTGTGTCAATTTTTTTTCCCGTCTCGGAGAGGAAGCGCGGCGGCGCGGCAAAATCAATCTTTAGTTTCGCTCTGCATTTCCTTGAGAAGTTCGCATTCCGGAATCTCCTGTTTTTCCACCCTCTTTTCCTTTACGTATCCGACCACGTGACCCGGTACGGACGCCACGAGACCTATGAGCGGATTGAGGGAACCGAGGAGCGGTCCCGTGGCGTAGGTGGCGTACGCGGGATATAACGTGCGATAGGCGAGAAGTTCGCTTTTGAGATCGCATTTGTGTCGTATGTAACGGAGCGCGTCGTCCGAAGCCCTGGCTTCCGGATATAAGGGGCCGATGAAGGGAATCGAATATCCCAAACTGTAGAACGATTTGTATTTTCGGAGCGCGAAGTCCTTGGAATGCCCCCCTTCGTGAAGGACGACGGATGGAAGATCGCTGTATAAGTTGATCGTATTGGAGTAAGGGTTGTAGTGGTCCCCTCCGAGAAGTCCGGCGAAAACGCGTTCCGGAAGGATGGCGCCGAGCAACCAATTGAGAAGTCCGATCGTGTATTTGAGCGCGGGGTGCACCGTCTCGGAACGGATGAGCTGTTGTAGATCGCTGATCGGAGCGTATTGGTTGAAGCGGACCTTTACGTCCTTCAGATTGTTTTCCCGGATGTACGCTTTGAGATAGTTTTTCGTCTCCTCGGAAAAGGAATGGCTGTTCATCTTCCGGTTCCAGAGGATGAGTTTGGTCAGGGATCCGAAAACGTTTCCCAAAAAGTCTACGATCCAATACGGTTTCCCTTCTTCGAACTGTGGATTGTCCTCGTTGAAGTAGTTCTCGTGCGGATAATACGGTTTCGCGTAGACGTATTTTTTTTCTATGGAATACGAACAATCGAGTAGAAGCGCGGCCGTCAGGGAAACGAACGCGGTGAAGAGGACGTTTTTCCGGCTCATAAGGGAAGGACTCCTTCCGGTTGTTTTCTGGACGGCTTGGGCGGAAGGGTTTTCTGCGCCAGAGATTGTTTTAGCATTTCAAAAAATTCTAATAAAGCGACGCGTCCGAGAAAGTTGAGCTGATCCTCCCGGTTACCCCGGAATCCGAGATAGGGCATATATACGAGCCAACCCAGAATTGTTCCCGTCGCGAGGGTGAAGTAACAATCCGTTACGTTGGATTCTATTTTGTCCTCGTGACGGAAATCCAGAAGTTTCTCCTTGGATTTGAGATCGATCACTTCCACATTCAATCGAATTCCGCTTACACTTTCGATACAGTGGTCGGTCGTTTTTAATTCGAAATCGCGGATTTGGATTCCGATCCTTTTGTCCGTTTTGTATTCTTCCCGATTTCGATCCAGTTCCCTTTCTATCAAAGTTTTGACGGATCCGTATTCGTTCTCGAGCCGGTTAGGCGCCAGAAAAAATAGGGAGGGAATTCTTTGCGCGAAGGGTTGTCCTTCGAGTTCCGCGGATTGGGTCACTTCGAAACGGGGATTGATTTTCGGAACGGCGAACTGAGGCAGGTTGTCCACGTTTCCGGTATCGAATTGATCCGTTCCCTGTTTGGGAACGTAGACGCGAACCGCGATACAACTAAAAGAGAATAACAACAGAAGGATCGGGAGAGTTCGAAGGAGGTTTGTGCGTGCGCGAATCGAATTGAATCGTAAAATCAAAGGTTTCATGGAGTCACCAACCCGGTAAAAGTAGCGCAGTAACCGGTTCCGATCAAACCCCAATACCAGGATTCTTGAAGCGTGACCTGGGAAAGGGTTCCGCTTCTTTGTGAAATCAGTTTTTGATACGCGTTTATAAATCTTTCGTTGGTTCCTATGGGCACGAGTCCGAGTAGAAGAAATCCGCAGCTTCTCGCATAAACGGGGTAAGACGGACGATCCGGATCCGGTGCGGTCGCGGAGGTTTGGCTTTCCGGTATGAACACGGGCGTGGACGAACATCCGGACGCGAATAGGGAAACCGTCAAAAGAAAAAAGATCGGAAGGTTACGATTCATTGAACGGCGTCTCCGGTGATCGTCAAACATTGCGTGACCCCGAGTAGAACCCAATACCAGGTTTCCTGGATGGTGAGATTGACCACGGCCTTCGTGCCGGGAATCTGATTCATCGCCTCCGCATAAGCGCGTTCCACTTTCGAGTTTTGCCGGATCGGAATGAAGTAGTATTCGGGAGATAAGATTCCCAAAAAGCCGCACGCGTTTCCGCGGACCTTTCCGATTTTTTTCGTTTCTCCCGCGAGGTTCGGCTGGATCAATACGTGTTCGGAAGAACAGGAAAGGATCAAAGAAAAAAGGAATAAAGCCGCGCGGAATTTCATGGGAAGTGATCGGATCTGAATGTTGTCCGCGGTTCTTTTTCGGGTAAAGTATTTTTTCTAGAGGGGAGCCGAGGTTGGGGATTCGCGCGCTAAAAAAGAGATACGATTTTTTCCGTTAGTCGATTTCGGGTGGGTATATAAATAAGGCGCGGTTTCCGAAAGGAAACCGCGCCTTATTTAGTCGTTGTTTCGTTTTAAAAAAGAAACGTTCGATTCTTATTCCCCGAAAACGACCACACATTCTTGGGAGAATATCGGTCCTAAAATTCCGAAAGTGCTCTTATCTACGACCGCAACTTTCGTGATTTGTCCGTTTTTCATCGCTTCGGTAATGCTACCTTCTCCGCCTGAGTAGAAGAGGTAGTTGAACAAGGAGTAATTGTTGCAGGATTTTCCGCTTTTGAGGATTTTCGCGTCGGTAGGTCCTGCGGTAGGTCCGCCCGATACGTGATACTCGGAAGAGTTGAAAATGAAAGCCGGGTAGATGCTCGAAGCACAATTGGAAAATACGAACGCCACGAGAGCGATTACGATCAGGTTGATTGTCTTTTTCATTTTATTATTCCCCGCTTACGATCGTGCAATAGCTTTTGTAGATTCCGAGCACGGAAAATGCAGAATGATCTATCGACGCGATTCTTGTGATTTTGTTATCCAATGCGACTTGGCCGGCGGCAGCGCTTCCCCAGGAAACGAGGTGCAGAATAGTGTTGGTGCAACCTTCCGCTTTTTTGACGCTTGCAACGTTATTCGATTTGTTGATTTCTCCCGGGAAAGTGGTTGCGGTTACTATGGCGCCTTGTTGAGGTCCTACCGCGACGCAGTTGGAGAGGAAAAGTCCCAGGCTAACAACGATCAGGATGATGATTTTTTTCATGATGAACTGTTTCCTTATTATTTTTTCTTACCGGCCGCGGACTTGGCGTCGGTTTTGGTTTCGGTCGCTGCGGAACCGGTCACTACGGTGCAGAAGCTATGGTAAACCACACCCAATACCGCGAATTGTTCGAAATCGACGTTTGCGACTTTCGCGATTTTACCCTGCGCTTTTGCGGCTTCGATCGATGAATCGCCGAATGCGACCAACCCAAGAATGTTTCTGGAACAGGCGCTTCCGGTAGAGGAGCTTTCGGCGTTGTGTCCGACCGGTCCGGGAATCGTTCCGCTGTGAACGATCGCGCCGCCTTTCACCAACACGTAGTTAAGATTTGCGTAATCTTTTGTAGGGTTCGTATTAGGCGTAAGTCCCCAGTTGGTGTGTAAGAGGTTCGCACCCGTACACTGAACCGCCCAGATCGCCACGAAACAAATCGCGAGCAGAGATTTGAGTTTCATTTTTTACTCCTGAGAATTTTTTGCGGAATTTTGATTCAAACGGATATCATCATTGAATTCGCAGTCGCCAACGTAACTGTATTTGTTTTCCGTGTAAAGCGATTCCTGGAGGAAGTTCTCATTTTTGTCATTTTATAAAATGAATCGATCGGATCGATCCTTCCTCAGAGAGGTTTACTTTTTTCGAATACAACGATTCTCTTTGCGAAACTCGGCGGAACGAGGACTTTAGTCGAAGACAAAGTTATGCGTCTTTGTACGGAACTTTGTCGGGACGAAAATCGAAATTCATTCTCCCCAGACGACGATGCAATTTTTATAAAAGATCGGCCCCAAAAAACTGAACGTGGAATAATCCACCACGGCGATCTTCTTGATTCCGTATTCCTTGGCCACATCCGCGACGCTCGTTTTCGGTCCCCGGAAGATCGTATTGTAGTAGAAAACGGAGACGGCATAAGCGCAGCTTTCGCCCTTTCGGACGATATTGGCCGAACTCAAAAGATGACCGTTGCTTTTGGAAAGAAGGTGTTGCGTGTTATAGGAAATCAGCAGCGCCGGTTCGGAAGTAGCGATACAACCGATCGAGTTTACGAAAATCCATGCGAGGATCCAAAAAGGAAGTCGGGTTTTGGGCGGAATTCGTTTCATTTTTTCTCTCCCACCACGATCACACAATGATTTCTATAAAGAATCGCTAATATGTGAAGAGCGCTGTAGTCGATGATGGCGATCTTTTTGATTCCGTTGGAGTTCGCGACCGAACCGGCGCCCGCGTCTCCGAAACTGAGAACCCCCAGGATGTTGTGGATGCAACCTTCCGCGGTCGCTTCCGGTTTTACGTCGTTCGCAGTGTTGATCTGTCCCGGGTATCGGTTATAAGTGAATAGAAGTCCGCCTACCGGACCTGCAGCGCAATCGTTTACGGCCGCGGCCAAAAAAAGGATCAAGATGTATTTTGAAATCGTTTTCATTCCGCTTGGAATTCTCCCGCTTTTTTCGGTGGAATCAGTTCTATTTGAGGTGCGGATTCGGCCGCGTCGTCGGAAACTTTCGTAGTCGGATTGGATTCGCCCGTTACTACGGTGCAAAAACTGTGATAGAGCCAGGCGAGGACTGCGGTATGTTCGTATTCGACATGTGCGATTTTTTTAATATTCCCCTGGATGCGGGCGGCGTTGATCGAGGAATTTCCGAATGCAAAAAGTCCCAGAATGGAGCGGGAACAAGATTGGCCGCGTTCGAGACTTTGCGCGTTTCCGCCGATGAACGCGGGAACGGATTCGTTGTGATAGATAAAACCGCCTTTGTAGAAAAGTTCCAACGAAGGTCTTCCATAGGCCGGGGTCGGGTTGGTGTTTAAATCTTCGGGTCCGTTTGGAGAATTGGCTATGTTGACACCGGTACAGCCGAGTAGATGGATTGTTAAAATAAGTGTCACGCTTGTTATAACTTGCCAAGCATGTTCTAAGATAGAAATTCGCATACGGAGATCTCCTATGAAGATATACCGTGCTTTCTTAGGCAGCAGACACTAAAAATTCCTTTTTTTGGAAAAAAGAAGGAGAATGGGAAGCTTTTACAGAATGAAATTTCAAGTGTGGGAGGGAGTTCCCGCAAATTGGAGAACGGAAGGTCGTCTTTTGTTACTCAGGTTGCGTGAGTTCCCACACGATTTTCCCGACAAAGTTTTGAGTTGTGTGAGTTCCCACACGATTTGCACAACAAAACGATTCAATGAAACCGAAACGACGATCTGCTTCCCTGGTCGCGGCGTAGTTAGATTAGGGCTGGGTTCCAGTAAGAAATTCGGATTCTTCCGGATCCAAGGCAAACGGAGATACTACTTGCGAAAGATCCTCTTCCTCTTGTTGTTTGCGCAGTTTCGAATAAGAATCTCTCCAAGTATCCATTTGCGTGTGAGAGTTCCCACGTTTTTGATTTTTCAGAAAGGTCAACGAATACAAAAGCAATTCCCGATTGAATCCGGTTTGTTTGAGTTTCGAATCCAAAAAGTTTGCATCCACAGACCGACCGCTTTCTACGATTTCCTGGAGAATTTCGATCGCCTGCACATCCAGGACGTTGCCCCTCTGTCTATAAATTCTATGGATCGGATATAAGATCTCTTTTTCGGCCCTTCCGTCCTTTTTTAGATTCAGAAAAAAGGCCCTTCTCGCCAAGGCAAGCGAATCGTTCCAACGTTTGTTTTGCAGGAATTCCAACGCGGATTCATACGCGAAAATCGGCTCGTTCCGAAACACGGCCGCCCGATCCAACAAAGCCTGTTCCAACCGTTGTCCCGAAAGGCTTCCCTGCATAGAAAACCGTTTTTTCTTAAGGGAAAGAAGAAACAATCGATGGAACAGAGGATTTTCCGGATAATACGGAATGAATTTGGAACATTTGGAAATCGTTTCGTCGATCTTACCCGATTCGAAGGATTGTTTGATCTCGGCTTCGATTGCGGGAAGGTCGTTCGCATAAGGATTATGTTCTCCGATCCAACGCAGGGTTTGACGGTAATAATTCAGATTTCCCAAACGGGAACTTAGGACCAGGGCTTTGTAGCGAAAGACCGCATTTTCGGGGTTTTGCGACAGACCGAGCCGCGTGAATTGAAACGCCTTGTCCGGTTTTCTCAATTCCTCATATCCCGAAATCAAATCGGACAATAGGGAAGGGTGATCCGGTTCCAGAGCCAGGCTTTTTTCAAAACTTTCGAGGGCCGTGGTAAGATCCCCTTTTCCGATCCAAGCCCTACCTTCGATTTCGTAGTAGGGCCCGGTCCGACGTTCTCCTAAGGAATCCGCGATTTCCAGTTTTTGCAGGGCATGGTCGTAACGCTGACGTAACACTTCGTCCCGGGCCTGGCGTAGGAGCTCCTCATAAGAAAAGGTTGAATTCCCAAAGAGCGTTGAATAACCTGTGCAAAGTAAAAAAAAGAACCAAGTGGATAGCAGTCTCCCAGCCAGTCTGTCAGGTAGAATTCTTCCCATCTTTTTAAAACATCGGAACATTGAAAAAAAACAAGAGGTTTCACTGAATGAATTCAGTTACGATTATTATCGCCATGTCGATTTTGGCGATCGTTACTGCCGTAGTGTACACCCTGAAAGTCGTCCGCATCCAAGTCGGCGGCCCGGGAAGTAACGAAAAAGAAACGAAAAAACTTTTAGAAATATCCTCCGCCATCTCCGAAGGGGCCATGGCCTTCCTCGTTCGGGAATACAAAGTGATTTCCCTGTTTATCGCCTTTATGGCGGTCCTGATCGTTCTTCTTTTGGACAATCCTGGATCGGAAGGGTTTAACGACGGAGTTCACACGGCGATCGCGTTCGTAAGCGGCGCTTTGATCTCCTGTCTTTCCGGTTTTATCGGAATGAAAATCGCGACCGCCGGGAACGTAAGAACCGCGGAAGCCGCCAAGTCTTCTATGGCGAAAGCGTTCCGTGTCGCGTTCGACTCCGGAGCGGTGATGGGATTCGGTCTCGTGGGTCTTGCGATCCTCGGAATGATCGTACTTTTCCTCGTTTTTACGGGAATGCACCCGACGGTTGAAAAACACTTTCTCATGGAATCCTTGGCCGGTTTCGGTTTGGGCGGTTCCGCCGTGGCTCTTTTCGGTCGCGTAGGCGGCGGGATTTATACGAAGGCCGCGGACGTCGGAGCGGACTTAGTCGGTAAAGTGGAGAAGGGAATTCCGGAAGATGATCCGAGAAACCCCGCTACGATTGCGGATAACGTGGGAGACAACGTGGGTGACGTTGCCGGAATGGGAGCCGATCTTTTCGGTTCTTGTGCGGAAGCGACTTGCGCGGCTCTTGTGATCGGTGCGACCGCATCGGCGCTTTCCGGTTCCGTGGACGCTCTTTTATATCCTCTTTTGATTTCCGCGTTCGGAATTCCCGCCTCTCTTTTGACCAGCTTTCTTGCAAGAGTCAAAGAAGGCGGAAACGTAGAATCCGCTCTGAAAGTTCAGCTTTGGGTTTCCACGCTTCTCGTTGCGGGTATTATGTATTTCGTAACGAACACGTTTATGGTGGATTCTTTTGAAATCGCCGGAAAGACGATCACAAAATGGGACGTTTATATTTCCATGATCGTGGGTCTATTCTCGGGAATGTTCATCGGAATCGTAACCGAGTATTATACGTCTCATTCTTACAAACCGGTCCGCGAAGTCGCGGAAGCGTCTAACACAGGCGCTGCGACGAACATCATCTACGGACTTTCACTCGGATATCATTCTTCCGTGATTCCGGTGATCTTGCTCGTGATCACCATCGTAACCGCGAATCTTCTCGCGGGAATGTATGGAATCGCGATCGCGGCTCTCGGGATGATTTCTACGATCGCGATCGGTCTTACGATCGACGCTTACGGTCCGGTTTCGGATAACGCGGGCGGGATCGCGGAGATGGCGGAGCTCGGAAAAGAAGTCCGTGATAGAACCGATACGCTGGACGCGGCGGGAAACACGACCGCGGCCATCGGTAAAGGATTCGCGATCGGTTCCGCGGCTCTTACATCTCTTGCGCTCTTTGCGGCGTTCATCACGAGAACTCATACCACGAGCCTCGAAGTTCTGAACGCGGAAGTGTTCGGAGGATTGATGTTCGGGGCGATGTTGCCGTTTCTTTTTACCGCGATGACGATGAAGTCCGTAGGTAAGGCGGCTGTGGATATGGTCGAAGAAGTTCGAAAACAGTTCCGCGAAATTCCGGGCATTATGGAAGGGAAGAACAAACCAGACTACAAACGTTGTGTGGATATTTCCACGACTGCGGCGTTGCGCGAGATGATTCTTCCCGGCTTGCTTGTTCTTTTGACTCCGATCTTCGTCGGATATCTTTTCGGAGTGAAAACTCTCGCCGGAGTTCTTGCGGGCGCGCTCGTTGCGGGTGTGGTTCTTGCGATCTCCGCGGCCAACTCCGGAGGGGGATGGGACAACGCGAAGAAATACATCGAGAAAAAAGCGGGGGGAAAAGGCTCCGATCAACACAAGGCTGCGGTGGTGGGCGATACCGTGGGAGATCCGTTCAAGGATACTTCCGGACCGTCGATCAACATTCTCATCAAATTGATGGCGATCACAAGTCTCGTGTTTGCTGAATTTTTCGTTCAGCAAGGCGGACTGATCTTCAGAATCTTTCATTAAGAAATTCTAAATTAGAATTTTTGAATAAAATTGAGGCTCTTTCGCGAAAGCGGAAGGGCCTTTTTTATCGGTTCGGATTGCGCGTGCGGAATCGCGTTCTCCGCTCCGGTCGAACGATCGATTTATGCCGATCGGGAATCGTTTTGCATTTTAAAACGACAACTTGATTCCGCTCCGATCGCTCATGAGAAAGGACGTATCGGCAAAATGATTGCAGACATCGAGGGGACGACGAATCAATGAAGAATCGATCGGGAGGATTTGGTGGACTACGACGTCGCCGAAGAACGATTCGATTCCGATGCGGAATATTATTCGGTGCATTCTGCGAGATAAGGGCGAGCTGTCGTCGAACCTTTTCGCCGCGACTTCGCTCAATCCCGGTCGTTTCGTCCTAATATGGGATTTTTTGTGGATAAACGATTTTGTAGTAGATACGACAAAATCGTGTGAAGTTTATTTTACTTTACCAAAAACGAATTTTCCGTTATGGGAAAATTTCCGATCTTTTCCCACCCCCACACCCCTCCACCCAAAAACGGGGTGGGGCGGTGCTTGTCACGGGAGATTTCGTCGGAATTCCTACAGGGCGATTTTAAAACGCTTTTTTCTTGCCAGTTCGATTCCGATCGGATCTTGTAATCGGAATGAAGATCCGTTCCATTCTCCTTCCCGCGGTAATTCCCGCTTTGTATGCGTTAATTTTACAATACGTTTTTAGAATCGAATCGTTGAAGGACATCGGGCTTACCATAGCTTACGGAGGGGTGTTCGTGCTTCCCTTTGTCATCGGGGTCATCGCCGCTTATGCGTCCGAAAGGGAAAAACCGCGTTCGATCGTCTTTCATATTTTTTTCCCTTGGATTCCGACGGTTCTTTCTTTGTTGCTCGCAATTTTAGTCGGCTGGGAAGGACTGATCTGCCTGATCATGGGATTGCCGATCTATCTTGCGCTTGCAAGCATCGGGGGGATTGCGGTCGGAATTTGGTTTTACGTATTTCCCGAGAACAGAGTGAATCTATTTGCCGCGACGGCGATTCTCTCCCTTCCGCTCGTAACCGGATATTCCGAATCATACTGGGAGCTGCCGAACGAGATCCGCTTTGTGGAAACGCAGATCGGAATCGAATCGACACCCGAAAAAATTTGGAAAAACATCGTTCGAATTCCCGAACTGGAAAAAACGGAAGAAGGATTTTTTTATACGATGGGATTTCCGAGACCGGTCGAGGCGACTCTTTCCTATGAAGGTATAGGGGGAGTTCGCGAGGCGAAGTTCGAGAAAAATTTAGTATTTTATGAAACAATAACGGAGTGGAATCCGAATCGGAGACTGAAGTTTGAAATTAAGGCGGATCCGAATCTGACACCGCTTACGACGCTCGATTCCCACGTCGTTCCAGGGGGAGCGTATTTCGACGCGTTACAGGGAGAATACGAACTGCAATACGACCCGGCCTCTCTTCCGAAACAAAAGGGTTTCGTTCTTCTTCATCTTAGAAGCAAATATCGTCTTTCCACTCGTTTTAATTTTTACGCTTCTCTTTGGGGGGATTTTTTGATGAGGGACATCCAAAATTCGATTTTAAGGATTTTGAAACGGAGAATCGAAGCAGGCTGAGAGGTAAAACGCGTTTCCTTTCAAATGATAATTTGAGATTGGAATTTCGAAGATAGATATAAAGATCCTTTCATAAAAAAATACGTTTGTAGGAACTCCTACGGAGTTTTATACGGATCTTGCTTGCAAGAAGTATGATTTTCTGATAGAGAAAAATTTACCGATTTTTCCCCGCCAGACCCGCCTCCACCACCCAACGAGGGTGGGGCGTTCTATAACGGAAGAGCGCAGTAATTACGACAAGACCCCGTATTGCACGGCGTCCCCGCAGTAACCTCGTTTGGCGTTTTTGAAATGAGGATACTCTTCATTCCAACGTGTCAAATAGGATCTTAAATTTCAGCAGCATTCTTTTCGGACCGTCGTTTCGTCTTCATTAAAAAGGTCCGTTCCGGGATTCCTACAGATAGGATAAGAAGCGCGAAAGAAAGAGTAGATATATTATAATTTAATAATCTCTTCATACAATCTCTACGCCGCGCCCCGTCCGCTTTGGACGAATTCACGGTTTCGCATGCGTATGGAAGATAAATCGGATTCGGAAAGGCCGACGACGCGGAAGATATCCTC
>NZ_NPEF01000109.1 GCF_002811955.1 Leptospira ellisii | reverse complement strand
GCTCGGTCCGCAGGGAGGAAAGATCGGCCTCGATTCCCAGCCCCGAGAGAAGCACCGTTTTCGCCAACGCGATCCCGATTCCTCCCAAGGAAAGATCCCTGGCCGACTTCAAAATTCCTTTTTCGTTTAACGATACGATTAAACGACACAGAGTCGCCTCTTCCCTGATGTCCAGTTGGGGAATCGTTCCGTTTACCTGATCGTGGATCGTTTTGAGGTATTCGCTTCCCCCCAGGGAAGGACGGAAATTTCCGAGAACGGCGAGCTGCAACCCGGTTTCCTTTGGAAAATTGGAAAGTACCTTGGTTTTGTCCTGGAGAATGCCAACCATCCCGATCGTCGGAGTCGGAAAAATCGGACCTTCCGGAGATTCGTTGTAAAAGGAGACGTTCCCTCCCGTCACCGGAAGGTCGAGCGCGCGGCAGGCGTCGCCGAGCCCGCGAACACATTCGGAAAACATATAGTAATTTTCCGGAATATAAGGATTTGCGAAATTAAGATTGTTCGTAACTCCGAGCGGGGTCGCTCCGGTCACGTAGACGTTCCGGGCCGATTCGCAAACCGCGAACTCCGCCCCTTTGTAAGGATCGAGATACGTGTATCTGGAATTACAATCGGTCGCCGTGGCGAGCGCCTTGTTCGTATCGGGAATCGAAGAAAGACCTCCGTCGCAACCCGGACCGATCAGCTTTACGAGTCCTACTTCGGTGTCGTATTGTTCCGTGATCGGTTTTCTGGAACATACGTTCCAAGAGGAAAGAAGTTTGAGAAGAACCGCCGATGTTTCCGCTTCGGTAACGTCCGGTATCGCGGCGTGCGTCCAGGTTTTGACCGCGTCCAAATACGACGGGCGTTTGACTTCCCTTTCGTAACGGGGGGCGCCTCCGCCTAACACGAGTGATTCGGCCGGAATTTTCGCCTTCAGATCGCCGTTTCTGCGGATTTCGATCATTCCGTCCGAGGTGATTTCTCCGATCTGGACGGCGTTTAAATTCCATTTTTCGAATATAGATACGAGCTCGGCCTCTTTTCCCTTTTTGGGAACGACCAACATCCTTTCCTGGGATTCGGACAACATGGCTTCGTAGGCGTTCATCCCGGTTTCGCGGAACGGAACCAGATCCAGATCGATCTTCATTCCGGTTTTTCCTTTTGCGCTCATCTCGGAAGTTGCGCAGGAGATTCCCGCCGCACCCATGTCCTGAATTCCGACCAAGAGTCCTTTTTGTATCGCTTCGAGACTCGCTTCCATGAGAAGTTTTTCCATAAACGGATCTCCGACCTGAACCGCGGAACGTTTGGATTCGGATTCTTTGGAAAGATCTTTCGAAGCGAAGGAAGCGCCGTGAATTCCGTCCCTTCCCGTAGTTGCTCCTACGATATAAACCGCATTCCCGACTTGTCCTCCGGTGGTTGCGCTCGCCATCTGATCGTGACGGACGATTCCCACGGTCATCGCGTTGACGAGAGGGTTTTTGGAGAAACATTCGTCGATAAAAAGTTCCCCTCCGGAAACCGCGATTCCGAGAGAGTTTCCGTAGTCGCCGATCCCTTTCACCGCGCGGGAAAGAAGGTATTTGTTCCGCGGTTCGTCTGGACTTCCGAATCGAAGCGAATTGAGGGAGACGATCGGGCGCGCACCCATCGTAAAGATATCCCGCATGATACCGCCCACTCCGGTTGCGGCGCCTTGATACGGTTCCACGGCGGTCGGGTGATTGTGGCTTTCGATCTTAAATACGACCGCGAGCCCGTCTCCGATATCCATGGCGCCCGCATTTTCCTCTCCGGCCTTCGCCAAAAGTTTGTCCGATGAAGTCGGAAGCGTTTTTAATTTTAGAATCGAGTTTTTATAAGAACAGTGTTCCGACCACATGGCGGAATATATACCGAGTTCGGTCGAGTTCGGGATTCGTCCCAGGATTTCCTGGATTTTCTGAAATTCTTCTGCGGTAAGCCCGTGTTCGAGGGCGTCTTGTAAGGAAACGGCGTCTTTTTCCATCGTTTGTCAGTATTTTTTCCGACTCACGCTCTGAAAATCAAATATTCCGCTGTGAAACGGGGAGTTCCTACGCCATTTCTTCAGTAGGGCTCAAAATGGGGAAGTTCCCACACGCGTCACAGAAAGAACCGCAAAAAAGCGGGAGTTCCCACATTCTCTGGATCCAACGCCAGACTTCTTTGTTTAAAAACTAAACCCGGTCGAAGTTAGAGAAGTAGGAACTCCCCTCCATTCAAAACTCCTTACCTCCGAAACGAGGTAAGGATGCGGAACGTCAATTCGCTGTAATCGAAAAAGTGGCATTGGTCACCTGCGGTCGAACACCCACGGTAACCAATGTTCCGGCCTGAATCGTTTCCGAAATCCGATCGTCTCCGACCGCTTCCGCATTTTTATAATTTACGCCTATGTTGATTCCAGGACAGGAACCGATCCAAACCGACAAGTCCGAATCGCCCGTTTGAGCGACAAGATCAATTTCATACGTTTTTGTCGTAGGTGCGACAAAACGAAAGAAACGAGTGCAATCATTCGTGGAAGAATCGCAAATTGTCGTTTTCGCCTTAGTCTCACCGAGGATTAAAGATTCCACGTTCAAGTTTGGACAAACGAAACCACTGTCGATTCTCTGCGGAATGAACGTCGTATTCGTTCTATTGACCGACAGAGAAAACGCATTCCCATTCGTTCCGGCATTGCTATAGTAAAAGTAAACGATATCCCCGTTCGTCAACTGACGATTGATTGAGCGCGAAGCGTTTACTCCGGGAGAAACGGACCAAGTCGAATAAAAGTCCCCGTCCGAAGTTGGACAACGATTGACCGCAATTGCGATATCGACCTCGCTCGTTGCGTCCGGGAAATCGACGTTGAACGTATAAGCCCCGTAAGAGGGAGCAACAAATTTATAAAATCGGACCGGGTCGATAGTATTGGAAATAAGCGGACCGGCTGAATTACCGATCGTCAAAGTTCCTTGCACAGGAACATTACAAATTTCTGATGAATTTTGATATGCATAGGTTGTCGTATAATTTCCAACTCCGCTTTTCAAAAAGCCGACCCAAACCGTATCGGCCGGGCCTGATCGAACGTAATTTCGTCGGAACCCAAGTCCCCGTCCGCATCGTTAAAGGCTCCCACGCTTGCACTCTCCGACAAAGGACATCGATTCTTCCAGAGATAAATATCGCCGTCGACCGTAGTTAGATTTCCTAATAGATTAGAAGTCACCGTATACGTTCCGAAGGAAGGAGGAATGAATTCCTGAAACCCCCAGTGATTCAATCGATTGGTAGCACTTAACGAACTAGAATTTGATCCGGTGGTTCCCGGATGGGCCTCGTATGATCCTTCCGGAAGGTCGATCGCTGAAAATCCGCAATTGGCTCTATTAAAATTTGATCCCGTTTGAATCGCTGCCGCCAGTAATAAGCCAGCGCCGCTGCTTCCGAATAGACTTGCAATAGGATCCTTTCCGTCGTTTTTCTTTTCGCAGCCGATGCCGAGAAAAGAAATTATACAAATAATTAACAAACTTCGAAACATAAATCATTCTCCTTTCATTCGTTTGAGTTCCTTGCGAAACCCGCGAATAAAAAGACAGGCAAGTCCTACACTTTTTCAGTCTCGTTATAACATGAATTAAAATAGACAATACTTTCACACTATTTTAGAAACAAAATATATCGATCTCGATTTTTAAGTATTCAAACTTGCCTAACGGCAAAAAATTTTGAACCCGGCCGAGAGATAATTTGGCTAAAAATTATTTCTTATTGAAACAATTTTCGGAAAAATGTTCCAACAAAAGATAACGCTGATCGTACGGGGTTTTGCCTTCGATCAACCCCCCGTCACCCAATTCCCAAATTGAAAGATTGCAAAGTTCGGAATTTTGTCCGTTTTTCAAAGCGGGAAGTTTTTCCGTAGATGAAAAAAATACGTTATTGATCTCCGTTTGAATTCCGGCAATCAACTGACACTGAATGGCGAATACTACGAACAAAAAGGCAATCCATTTCACGAATCTATCTCCGAGCTTATTTCTATATTAGAAATGAATACGGAAGAATTTAATCCAAACGACAAGTTTTTTACGTTTCTAATCACAAAAATTGACTGCTAAATTATAAAAATCAAAAATCGATTTCACTTCGGACGAATCGATCGAACGAAAAATTTCGGAATCGAAAAACGTACGAAGTAAGATTCCGAATGTCAGCTTATTTTAAAAAACACTACTTATAAGATGAAATAAATTAATCCCTTCGGGAGAAGCCTCCGTCTTCCGTTGGATATGCTTCCTTTGTGAAATGGATTATACGAAAAAGACTCAGATCGAATAATAATTCCTACGATAATACAACAAAGGACGCAGCTCGTCGTTCGCACCGGCGGAAATCACCTTTCCTATCACGATGGAATGATCTCCTCCGTCGACGAACTGTTCCACCTCACATTCGATATGCGAAAGAATCCCCGGAAGGATGGGAATTCCCAATTCTCCGACGCCGCACTTCAATTCTTCGATTAACGCATGTTTATCGACTTTCCCGGAAGCGAAACCGTTCGAAATCGCGTCCTGTCCCTGAGCCAGAATATTGACCGCGAATTTTCCCGAGCTTCTGATCGGGTCGTGACTCGTGATGTTCTTCTGCAGACAGAACAAAATCAAAGGCGGATTTAACGAAAGCGAACTAAAACTACTGACCGTAAGGCCGCTGTGTTTTCCGAGATGGGAATACGTGATCACCGTAACGCCGGAAGGGAAGTGGGAGAGAGCGTTCTTAAAAACTTCGTCCGTGATTTTCATTAAGTCGATCCTAAAAACGAAAGATCCGATGTCAACTTCTCGCAACGGAACCTGTGCGGAATTTCAGTTCAGAATCCTGAGATCCCGCTTGGAAAAGATGGATTTAACTTCCTCTAAAGTGTTTCTTCTCGAATCGTAATCCATGGTGGATCGATACGTAAGGGAAACCTTTTCCAACAGATCCGTTTCGTCCGAATACGTTTCGATTCGCCGCCATTGACCGTTTTCCTTAAGACGCTCCGAAAGATCCAAATACGGCTTCAAGGCGAGATTCCGTATGGAATACGCGATCCTGTTTTCGCAGCGGCACGCATTTTCGGAGTTCACCACTCCGCAATTCGTTCCCAAAAATTTTCCCATCCGTTTTCGGGCCCTCGATAGTTTTTTTCGGAAATTCACCGCGGAAATTCCCATGATCTCCGCGCCCTCCTCGCCGCTGACACGGACGACTTCACCCAAAATAAAAGCGATCCTATGCTGCCGCTTCAAACAGGTCAACATCGCGTGTGTGCAGGCCGTTTTTACCTGGGACGCGAGATATTCCGTCTCGGACGAAGTTTCGGGCTTTTGCGACGACTTTTCCAATTCGGAGCGGACCAGACGAAACGTTAGTCTCCTTTGTTCGACCCTGCTCTTCTTCGCGTTGATCAGATGATTGACGGCGATCCGATAAACCCAGGTGGAAAAGACGCTTTCTCTCCGAAACGAACCGAGATTGGTGATCGTTTTGATCAGAATCTCCTGCGTAGCGTCCTCCGCGTCCTCAGGATTCCAAAGGAACTTTAAGGAAAGGTTGAATACTTTTTTTTGAACGCCTCGGACCAATTTTTCCAAGGCGTTCAGATCCCCCGCAAGCACGAGATCCAAAAGATCGTTCTCTTCCGGAGAGGTTTGCATAGCGGATTTTTCCATTTTAGTAGATTACTACCGCTTCGTTTAACAAAAAGTCCGAAATTCGGGAAAGTTCACTTTTCCCTTCCGGCCCAAGTGAGCAGAAGCGCGAGCGCCGCGGGAAGTCCTTGCGTGAAAAGAATCGAAAACTTGGCCGTAGCCGCTCCGAAAATTCCCGCAACCAAGATACAACTTAGGAAAAACAGAATCGTACGATCGCTTTGTTTACGATCCGCAACGAAAAATTTTCCCCAAAACAGACCGGCGGCCAAAAAGCCGTTGTATAACCCCTGGTTCATGGCTAGTTTCGCCGAAATCGCCGCCGCCTCGGGAGTCATGTTAAAAATTCTTAATACGAGCGGGGTTTGCCAGAGAAACATCTCCAATACGAGAAACAAAATGTGTTCGATCGCAACAAAGACGATCAGTATGTTTTTTAATAGATTCATCGGATTTCCTTTTCTGGATTTTTACGTTTGGACAAAAGGTTTTCCGATTGTGTGACCGTTTTCTAAAAAAATCATCTCTGAATTCTCGTTTTTTCGGAAAAAATCCCGGCGATTTGCAAGCCCCCGCGCGCATCCTAAAGCGGATTGACACGTTCGAACGCGGGGGAATACTAAGAGCGTGTTTTTCGAAAAAAGAAAGGATCCTCAACGGACGCGTTTTCTGCGAAAAGTCGCGTCGTACATTCCGTTTTTTTTATCTTTTTACGTTTCCGTTTCCTGCCTCTGGCTGATCCGTCCTTCCGGAAATTTCGGAGAACGCGGAAATCCCCCCGCACCCGATTATTCCCTTGTCTCTTCCTGGGCCGCGTTACCCGAGATCAAGGACGGAGCGGACGAAGTTCCGTCGGGAAGCGATTGGAAGGACGGGCAAAACTCCGCTTTGGTCGACGTGTTTTTTATCCATCCGACCACGTTCTTCGGAAGGGAATGGAACGCCCCGATCGACGACCGATCCGTAAACGAAAGGACGGACGACGGAACCGTCCGTAAACAGGCGAGCGTGTTCAACTGCTGCGGAAGGATTTACGCTCCTCGGTACCGGCAGGCCACCCTTTATTCCTTCCTCGACGCGGATAACGGAAGGTCCGCTCTTGAATTAGCATATCAAGATATACTAAAATCATTCGAATACTACCTCGAACACAGGAACGGCGGCAGACCCTTCATCCTCGCCTCGCACAGCCAGGGAACCTTTCTTGCGGCGCGTCTTCTTTCCGAAAAAGTGGACGGAAAACCGCTCTCCAAAAAAATGATCGCCGCGTATCTGATAGGAGGAGCGGTTCCCCTACGTTCCTATCGACGGCTCCCCGTCTGCGACACTCCGACAAAAAACGGTTGTGTGATCGGATGGAGAACTTTCGAAGAGGAAGCCGCGGTCCCTAAACTTCCGCACGATCCGGAACCGCCTTTTATATGCGTAAACCCGGTGAGCTGGAAAGCGGACGAGACGGCGACGAAGGCGGAGGAACATCCCGGCGGAATCGACGGTACGTTCACGAAAATTTTTCCCGCGTTGTGTGACGTCCGCTGCAGTAAGGGAATCCTACGCATATCGAAACCGAACGCAGGCGGTTATTCGAGGGCCTTTCAAGGAAACTATCACGTCTTCGATTACGCCCTTTTTTATCAAAGTATCCGTAACAACGTCGCGGAACGGGTCAAAAATTATTTCAGATCCGGCGGAAAATGAAACTGCGGCGACGAACGGAAGCGCTTCGACTAACAACGATAAGGAGAATTTTGGCGGATGAATTCGACGGAAGTTGAAAACCGAATCCGGGAATTTAAAAAGATCGTTCCCGCTGAAATCACGGTCACGCGTTGGGAACACTCGCTTCACGTGGCGGAAATAGCGAAGGAACTCGCGTTGATCCATTCTCGGGAGAATTCGGAACTCGCCTATCTTGCGGGAATCGTTCACGACATCACAAAACAAAAACCTCCGGAGTTTCATAAAACGTGTTTTTTGGAATCGGGACAAAAAGAACTGGAGCAACTTCCGTTCCCGGCCTGGCACGCGTATTCTGCGTCGATTTATCTTAGGACTCGATACGAACTCAAACAGGAATCGGTTTTGTCCGCAGTAAAAAACCATACGCTCGGAGCGGAAACTCCGGGACCCTTGGATCTAATTCTCTATGCTGCGGATTTTTTGGGATCGGAATACGCGAGAACACATCCCGACTATTCGGCGTGGAGGGAACAGGCACGGCAGAATCTTTACGCGGGCGTCCTTTGTAAGGCGAAGAATACGATCGAAGATCTGCTGAGCGCGGGCAAATCCATTCATCCGAGAACGCTTCATACCTACAATTTAGCCGTTTCGAAATCCGTCGTATCGGACTAAAACGATCCTTATCCGCCTTATCATACGATTGTTCTTCGATTGTAACATTCTTTCGTAGACTGAAGGGTCGATTCCGAAGTCGCGAAGGAATCGTCTCTTCTTATGAAATTCAAAAACGGAAAATTCTGGCTCTTCTTTTTGGCATATTTCGCATTCCTTTGTTTCGGACTCGGATCCTTTCCGTTGATCGACTGGGACGAAAATATATACGGCGCCGCGTCGAAAAACATGTTCCTAACCGGAGACCGGTTCAGAATTTCCGTAAACGGACAGTTATTCACGGAAAAACCTCCTTTTTACTTCTGGCTGGCCTCCTCCTTCTATTCCCTGTTCGGCGTGGGTGAATTCGCGACGCGATTTCCGTCCCTACTTTCCGGCCTTATCTCCTTTGCGGCTTTGTATTTTTTCGGAAAGCGAATCGTATCGGAGACGTTCGGTCTGACATGGGCCTTGATTTATTCGTCTTCGTTGCTGCCGCTTCTGCTTTCGAGAACCGCATACATCGATCATCTATTCAATACTTTTATAATGTTATCCGTCCTCTGCCTCTTCCTTTACGACCGCGTCGTAGAGAACGGAAATTCCGGATGGAAATGGCTTATCTTATCCTCTTGCGCCATGGGAATCGCCGTTTTGACGAAAGGCCCGCTGGGAATCGCGATACCTGCGGTTTCCTTCGTAGGAACGAGAATCGCGGAACGGAAAATTCGGATCCCGATCAAGGATCTGCTCCTGTGCGTATTTTCGACCCTGGCCGTCGTCTCGTCCTACTACCTGACCGATTATCTTCTGAACGGGGACGGTTTCATTTCCGGATTCGCGGAATTCCAGAAAAAACTCCTCACCAAGACCCTGGAATCCCATTCGGGACCTTGGTTCTACCACGGAATCGTCGTTCTTTTGGGATTATTCCCGTGGACTCCTATATTATTTTCTTATATTCTAAAATTAGAATATTCCGTTTTTAATGAAAAGTCTCTGTCCTCCCTCGCAAAGACGTTGCTGATATGGTCCGCCTTCGTCCTGATCGTTTTTTCCGCGGTAAGGACAAAACTCCCCCACTACTCCTCTTCGATCTACTTTCCCCTTTCTTTTTTCGCGGCGTATTCGGTTTACAGGGATCGAAGCCGGTCGTATTTGGGATGGGTTTTCGTCTACGCCGCGGGGATCGGAATCGTTCTTTTCCTTTTTCCGTGGATCGTTCAAGCCGTATTCGATTCCTCCGATTTTATCGATACGGTCGGTTCCAAACGGGATTTTCGGATATCTGCGTTCGATTTTTTTCCAGGATTAGCTCTGTTGATCGGAGTTTCTGCGGGAATCCATTATATCAAACGGACGCGGAATCGCAAAGAAGAAGTCCCCGACGCCTTGCCCGTTCTTTGGTGCGGAATCCTCGTATGGATCGCCTCTTTATCGTATACGCTGGCTCCGAAAGTAGTGCACGTTCTCCAAGGCGGAATTCTCCGCCTCTTCGACGCGGCGGAATCTCAAAATGGAAAATTAGTATATTATAAATATCTTTCTTTTTATCCAATGTTTTACCGCGAAAACAGGATACATATAATCGGAAGTTATAAGTTTAAGGACGAGGAAAACCTTCTTGTGGAACCCGGGGACGAAGCCCTGTTCCTGATCGCGAACCGCAACAGCCTGGTCGAACTCAACTTCCTATATCCGAAATTGAATTTCACTCCCGTCTCGAACGAAGGGAACCTATTCCTCGTCCGAGCCGTAAAAAAATGACGAAACGCGACGACCCTTTATTCCCTCCATTTCAGAATCTGCATTTCGAAGTTGAATCTTTGGATTTTGGAGACCGTATGTAAAACCAAGCCGATCGAAAAATGGATCATCGACCCGATCATCAGACCGGTTGCAAGAATCGCGGACGGAACGTGATACACGTATCGATAGCGAATATAATCTACGATCGCGGGAGCGCCGACGCACAACGAAGCTATGAAGGCCACGGCGGAAATGAATCCGAAAAAATGCATCGGTTTATAATCCTTAAAGATCCACAGGATGTTCTTGATCACGGAATAACCGTCGCGGATCGTGTTCAATTTCGAAGAGCTTCCCTTCGGACGATCCAGATATCGGATCGGGACTTCGGAATACGAAAGACGTTTATCAAGAACGTGCAGGGTCATCTCGATCTCGAGTTCGAAACCTTTCGAAAGAATGGGATAATGCCGGACGAATCGATTGGAAAAGACCCTGTAACCGCTCATCGCATCTTTGATGCGTACCGCGAAAAGAAAGTTGATCAGACGGATCACGAGATTGTTCCCGAAAGAATGGAACGGCCGTTTGTTTTCCTTGTGATAACCTCCGTCACTGAGCCTGTCTCCGACGACCATATCGAATTTGCCGCGCTCCAATTCCTTCAATAATTTATGAACTTCTTCGGCGGGATAGGTCATATCAGCGTCCGCCATCACGTAAACGTCGGCGTCGACGCAGGCGAAACCCTTTCGGACCGCGTTGGCCTTCCCCTGTTTGCGTTCCGAGACCACGACGCCTCGGATTCCGTTCGACCGAAACGTATTCTGCGCGATCATCCTGGTCGAATCCCCGGAGTTATTGTCGATCACGACGAATTCCGCCTTCGGCAACTGTTTAAAAAAACCGAGGATCGTGTCTTCGATCGTCAGCTCCTCGTTGTATGCCGGCAGAAGAACGGCGATTCGTTTTTTAGAATTCATGAATATTCCGAAATTAAGTAGGATCGCAGCGACTGTACGCGCGTTTAGGACGATGGAACGGATTTAATATTTCCCGATCAACGGAATTTCCCTAAATGAACATTACAATTAACGGAACGATTGTAACCGAAAGTAAACAATTCCGCTCGCTTTAGCGCTTCACCGATCCGATCCGAATCTTTTTTAATGCGACAATGAAAAATTGGAAATCGGCGATCCTTTTCGTATTCGTATCCTCGATCTCCGTCCTGATCGTTTTCAACGCGGTTACCGCGATCCTATATCGATCTTCGCCGAAAGACTCCGAACGGAATTCGATCGAAACGAATCCGGGAAATCCCTACCGGCAAAAGACGAAATTAAGATGGGTCAAATCCGCTTTCCACAACCATACGAACGAAGTATGGTACACCCCGGGAAGAAACAGCGTCGACGAGATCGAAAAGGTGTATTTAAAACACGGTTATCGGATTCTTTCCTTTTCCGATTACGAAAGGATCACACTTCCGAAAAACGGAGGCTTCCGTACGCTTTCCGGATTCGAATGGGGAACTAATTTAAGAAAAAGGCATATACTCGTGTTGGGAGCGGCGCAACCCGAGTTCGATCCGTTTCCGCTTTACGCGGACGTTCCGAACATTCAATGGGCCATAGATCGCTTCCGGGGACAAGGCGCATTCGTAACGATCAATCATCCCGAATTGAACCGCAGCTTTCCGCTGAAAACGTTGAAGGAACTTCGCGACTACGATTCGATCGAAGTGTTCAGCCCCTTCGGAGACGAACTCGCCTCTTGGGATGAAATATTAAGCGAAGGTAAATTCCCTCACTGTATGGCGTCGGACGACCTGCACTATCTCCCGAAGGACGAATACGAAACTGCGAGGGATAAAACCCGGTGGACGTTGCGCGATCTCGTCGCGCTCTTATATCGGCCGGAAGGACAGTCTTTGATGCGTTACGTTTTGTTGAACACGGAATCGCTCGAAGCGGAAGACATACTACGTTCCCTAAAATCCGGAAACTACGCGTGCGTAAGAAAACACGATCGTATCCTTCCTGATCCGAAGCTGAAAGATATGGGAGTGGACGACGGCAATCGGGTCTTTTTCGAATTCGGCGAAGAGGCGCTCAAAGTCGACTTTATCGGGAAACGCGGCGGAGTGATCAAAGAGATACGCAATGTGAAACGGGGATCGTATCCGATCCCGCCGGGAGAATCGTATCTCAGACTGCAGATCCTTTTTCCGAGCGCTCTCGTGATCAGCAATCCGATCTCGGTTTCGAATCTACGTCGAACGTCTGTCGGCAACCAAACCGATCGCGACGGGAATTGAAACCATCGTAAGATAACCGCCGCCGATGCGTATGAAATATTCCGAAACGCCCATCTTGGACATGGGAATCAGGATCAAAAAATCCAATCCCCAGTTGATCGCGAGCCAAATCAAACCGGTCGCGAATAATACTGGAAGAGTCCGGCCTTCGATTTTAGGAGCCAAAGAGACCAGCAGAGCGCAACCCGTAAAGTTGCCGACGATGATCATCACCGTCTTAAAAAGAAACACGTCGGTCAGCAATTCCCCGTTTCTGGAATGAAACGGAATCGCGACTGCGAACGGAATCAACCATACCAAAAAACCGTAGACAAAGATCCTGAGCAGATGTTTTTTCATTCAATTCTCCTAATATAATTGTCGACGACCCGAAATTCCGTATTAACGGTTTCCGAGCCCGGCAAAATTTATTTTCGATTCGACCCTACGTCAATTCCCTTTCGTCCGTATCGACGGCGTTTGGCGGGAAAATTAGGATCGAAATCGGAAAGAAAAATCGGAGGACGGGACACACCCTCCGAAACCGACTCGGAATCCGGAGGTTCCAAGTCGTTTAACAGATTTTCGACGATGGGAACGGGGAAGAGGAGTCTCGAAATCAGACTCAACGTCCCGGTCGAAACGCTCAATTCCTCTTCGGTATTCGAAGTACCGTCCCTCGCCGAGGATTTCATAATCTTTCCCCGAATTTTTCGAAGAAGTAGTTTCCCCAATGCGGTCGATTTCCGTCCGCGTCGACGAAGTCGTATTCCTCGGACAACTTCCAAGTGCTGAACGCTTTCCCCGTTTTTTCGAAAACGTCGGGATCCCCCGCGAGCGCCGCGACCGCCCTTCC
>NZ_NPEF01000108.1 GCF_002811955.1 Leptospira ellisii | reverse complement strand
CCTTTTGGAACTGGTCAACTACATCGAACACTACGGTTTGAAAAGAAAGGAGACCGCCCCCGGAAAATTCGAAAAGGTCCTTCCGATCCACTCTTGGAACCAGAACTTCGCAGTCAGCAACTCGTTTTTATTCCATCTGCAAAGACATTCCGACCATCACGCGAACGCGGGGAGACGTTATTCGGCGTTGCGTCATTTCGAGGAAAGTCCGCAACTTCCGTACGGATACGAGGTGATGATTTTGATCGCACTCGTTCCTCCTCTTTGGTTCAGGATCATGGACGGACGTTTGGAGGATTGGAGACGCAAACATTACGGAGTTTCTCCGATGGAAACCGCATTCGAAAAGTGAGAAGGACGGGAAAGAAGCGGACCGACGTTCTTCGGTCCGCTTTGGATCGGATCAGTTTCCGTTTTGGGAATTTTTCTTCACTACGTTCAGATTTAGATGAAAGGGAACCTTGTTCTGGTCCACGTCAAAGAAAACTTTGGAAGTCCACCAAGGATCCAACGTGGTCTTCACCGTATCGATTGAGTTCGACAGATCCATATTGATGGATATGTCCAGATCGCGCCAAGAATAGGTTTGATTGTTTTCGTCCGTCGTTCCTTTGACGCTTACGTTTACCGGAGCGTCGAACGGAATCAGTACGACCCAAGGATATAAGTAAACCGGAATATTCGGAGAAGGAAGATACATCTGTCGATACAGGGACAATATCAATTCTTCTTCCTCGGCGGTTAGGGGGCGGCTGCTTCGGAATATGGAGTCGAAGTTCCCGATCGTATGATTGAAATGCACTTCCAAACTTACCGGAGAAGCGAGTATGTCCCGGCGTACGAAAAGGATGGATACTTGAGGAGTATCGGTACCGTATGTGACGCTGCTTCCGTCGGGCAGAGTCTCCGTTTTGGGAGGTAGAATCGGATACAAATTCGATACGTTGTAATTCGGGATCGCGCTCCACTGCGGATATTTATACAGAGGCGGCATGGAACCCTGATCGGATCCGTTCGCGGCCAAGGCGTGGGAATAAAATCCGTCGTCGTAAACGATTCCCGTTTCATCCAAATTTACGGAGATTACGTCGAGCTCGAAAACTTCTCGTTTCGGAATATATTGTTCGGAGGGAATCCAGTTCGGACTTACGGAACTTCCCTTTAACAGAACGTTATCCGTGGATTCCAAAGATCTGTACGGATAAGAAGGGAGGATCTCCCAATAATCCCATTCTACGGACGGGTTCGAAGGATCCGAACCGGCGGCGGTTGTCGGACGGAAATCGAAGGCGCGGATGTCGATTCCCGCGAAATAAATCCCCTGCAGAAGATCGTTGGACACCGCCGTCGCGGCGGTACTCGCCGAAGTGCGGTTAGACGATGTGTTTTGTGCGGAATTTTGATCGCGTAAAAGCACGTTGAGACGCGGTGTATTTTGAGTTCGGTTTATTACGGAGGCGGTTTGTCCGAAAAGCGCAAGTTTTTCCGCGATGGATCCGTCTTTGTTGTTTCCGCAATGAAGGATTGTGACAGAGAGCAAAAGAAAAATCGAAACATTTTTCGCGAAAGTCACAAGCTCCGAGCCGGACCGATGAGATAAAACCTCGAACGTTTTCGGATTTTTTCCACCGGATTGATTTATTGTGAGCATACGTAAATTCTCCTATTTTCGAATTTTTCCTACGTTTTCGATCCGGACCTTTCGCCATTTTTATCCGAGTCTTATTATTTTATTCCTCCTGATTTATATTTTATTTCTGATCTATTTGCGTTTGTGTCGGCGAAGGGGGGAGGCGGTTTTTCTTTTCGGTAAGAAACGCGTTCGAATCTTCGATTTTTTACGAGGAACCGAAGCGGAGGTCGTTTTATAGACGAGCGTCCCCGCTTCGGCAAAATTTATTTCGAAACCAGTTCGAGTTTCAATCCGAGCGGAACGTTTTGTCCGTCCGCGGCGAATCGAATTTTAGGAACGCTAAAATCGGTTTCGGCCGGATCGGTATCGAGCGCGTTGCTCAAATCGAACTTAACGAAAATTTCCGATTCGTTCACCGAATAGATCTTATTAGCCGGGTCCGATTTTCCGTCCTGAGTGATCTTCCAAGGTCCTTCATACGGAATTACGAGCAGATCCGAATACACTCTTCTGGTCGTTCCTTGGCGGGCGAGGGAAAGAATGAAGTCGCGTTCCTCGTTTGCCAAAGTCCTGCTGGTATTGCCGATCGAATACGTAATCGTGCTCGCCTCCGTATCTATCGTGTAATTCATCTTTACGACCACGGGAGTCGGTACGATGTCTTTCCGAACGAAGATAACGTTCGTTGCAAGGGATACGTCCGTGAATCCGGGGAATAGAACCGGAGCGATATGTTGCGGAATCTGAGTCCATTCCGGATATTTATAAAGAACGTTGGTTTCAGACCCTCCTCCATCGACGCCGACTCCGGCATATTCGAACGGCGTATAAAACTCGTTATCGTATACGATTCCGACGCTGTACATGTTGATTTCGAAGGCGTCTATTTCGAAATCGGAAGTGATCTTTTGTCTGCGCGAAGGCGGATACCAATTCGGATCGATCTGGTCTCCGACCTTTAGGATGTTGTATCTTCCTTCGGTATAACCGCTCGGAGCGACCACCCAATAACTCCAATCCGGTCCGACGAACCCGCTCGCGGGATTGTGTATTTGGTCGGTTTCTCCCGGACGATAATCATAAGCCACAATTTCCAATTCTCCGAAATAAATTCCCTGCAACAACGCGTTGGAAACCAATTGTCCGGAATGGGGATTTATCAAAGAAGAAGCGGAAGACGCGCTGATCCCCGATGAGAAGTTCGAATCTACGATCCGAGTTTTAAGGTTCGTACCGCCTGCTAAGCTCAACAATGTAAGAAGATTCGTAAGTTCTTTCGAATCCTTTTTGTTTCCTCCGCAATCGATCGTGCTAAGAATTAGAATCAAAGAAACGAGAGCGGCGGCGAACTTGCGTTCGTAACGGCCCTTACTTTTTGTATCATGTCGTTTCATAGTCCCTCCTGAGGTTTACTTCCGCTTCCTACGATATCGGAAAAAAGTTGCGCCACTTTTTCTATATTTACTTTTCCTATTCGATTTTGATTTCATGAATTCCTTCCTCGTTCGGTCCGAAATTGCGCGAGGCAGCATCGGATAAATCCGAACAAAACGGATCGGATCGCATGCGAAGTTTCGAATTCGCTTATCAAATGAAAAATTTCGGTTCCGTTTTCGCGATTGCCGAACGAGTCTTAGAAATAAATTTAAAACGGGAGGAATGTGCCGATATTTTCGCGAGAAAAGCCGATCCTCAGCGTTTGGAAATTTATTCCCGAAAAGTTTTTCGCTTACCACATTATAAGTAAGTTTCGGTCGGCGCGTCGCGGATTCAAAAATGATTTGCATATTACGTTATTCTATTGCATGATCTGCGATCATTTCGTTCGGAATCGGTCTTTCTTCTCCGGGAAGTCCAATTCCAAATTTTGAAATGAGATCGACGGGCTTGTTTCAATACGGGTTCGATTCAGACTCGGCTTAGGGGATGGACAAAACTGGATCGAACCCGTATCTTTTCGCAAATATATTAGAATTTTTTAATTCTAAAGATCGGTTTTTCGATTTCACCGCGGAAAGGACACGGGCGGGCATGGACGCCAATATCGACAAATAAAAACAAAGTTAGTGGAGAGGTTTTTGAAATGAGGAGAGGCTATCGTTTTAGGCTGGCGGTGTTTGTTACCGCTTCTTTGGCCGTTTTTTTGGGAGTTTCTTACGCGAACGCTCAGGGTTTGAACCTTCAGAGTTTGGCCGGCGGGGCTGATTATCCCGTGGAAAACGTGGATTACTTTTTACAGGACGTCGGAACGGCTTCGATCGGTTCGAGTCAGTACGGTTGCCATTCGCAGGGCGTTAAGTTCGACGGGAATTATTTTTATTCCTCTTGTATGGATACGAACGGAAACGATACCGCCTATCTTTTCGTTCACGACAAATACGGACGATTGATCCGTCGATTCAGTGCGGGCTCTTCCTACGATCATCCGAGCGGAATTTTCCTCTATAACAACTGGGCATACGTTGGTTTTACGAGCAACGGAATCGATATGGAATCGAAGTTGTATCGTTTTAACGGAGCGGGAACCGTGGAATACCAAGGATTCTTCGATCATTCCGTCGGTTTCGTGGGACAATCCATTCCTAATCCGAATCAACCTTCTCTCGTTGCGAAAAGCAGATACTATTCCTACGACCAATACTATGAAAGACAATGTAATTATACGGACGGAAGCTGCGGAAGTTATCTGGATATTACCACCGGAAACAACATCAACAGCGCCGGCAGGGACGGAGTTCAGGATTGCGACGTATATTATAAGGGCGGGGGCTGGTACAAAGCCTGCATCCTTTTTTCGGCGAATCCGAACGTTATACGCGTTTGGAAAGGAAATCAATCCAAGCTGGGACCGGATAACGCGTTGACGACCTATACGATGACGTATCAACCGGGACATTCCGGAGGTTTCTCCTTTTACACCGATCCGAACGGTAAGAAGTGGATCGTAACCACTCCCGCTCCGGATACGAACCGCAGATACTGCGGAGGTTGTACGCTCGTAGGCGGAAACAACTGCGCCTGCACGGATAAGAACAACCGTCAAAGGATCAGATTCTATTCCTTCGACCGTTTCAGCTGGCCTTCCGGACCAAATTGAGGCAGAGGTTCCCGGAGATTATGCCGCCTATTTATGATTAGGCGGCATATCTATTAGGACATTCGAATGTCGCTTTAACATGCGAAAAGAAAAACAAAACCGGTTTCGGGAGATCCTCGTTTAGATTGAAACTAGGTGGTCGAGGGCTTCCGTTCTGGTTTCCGCAAAGCGGATCCTTTTACCCCGATTACATTCGTAGATAAAATCCCTCAAACTTTTACTCTCGTATTTGGAAAAATCGCCGATGATCGCGAGATATACCCCATAGTTCTCGTATTTCTGAAGTATTTCGCCCGCCAACCTCGTCTTTAGATCGAAGAAATCCGGGGAAAAATGACGTTCAAAAGTCAGCACCCGCTGCACGTCGTTGCCCCAACAATCCCCCAAAAGATCCAAGGCGTCCTGAACCGATCGGATCTCCTCCCTTTCGGAGACCAGTTCCATAACGGCGACGCGGTTTTCGTGTACGATTTCGAATTTCATTGTTTGGAAAGTATTTTAACGGTGCGTTCCAGGTCGTCCCTGTGTTGTTTCAGATCCTTTTTTAACAAAGCGGGGATTTCCTTCCGTTCCTTCAGGAAGCGGTTCGTCTTTTCCACGAGTGCGGCGTTCGGTTCCAATCCCGGAAATAAGATATTTCCGAATGCCGACGAAAAATGAGAATCCCTGTTTTTGTAAACGTCGATCACGATCTTAAAGTATTCGTCCTCGTATTCCTTCAGTATCTCTTCCTGATGATCCCAATAAAATCCGCGCATTCCGTAACGAAGCGTATCCGTGGAACGTTCCGTCTTAGGATCGGTGAATTCCTTCCACGCGTCCCTTTTGGTTAGGCGATCGGGATACGCGATCTTTGCTCCATAGGCTTTTTTGGCCCCCAGATCCGAATCGTCCTTTTTCCGTTCGGTTTCGATGAGACGCAACGCGTCCTTGTTGCCGAACGCGGAAAGTCTCGTCAGGATGCTCCATCTTCTCTCCTGATCGATCTTTAATCCGGGGATTTCGGTTTTACCGTCCAGAAGATCCTTGAGATACGTTAGTTGTTCTTCCTTGCGGGAAGTGCCTTCCAACATACGGTACCATACGATCTTTTCCTCCTCCTTCGTGGAGGGGTTCAGAAGACCTTCCTTGGCGAGACGGTTGAGTTTTCCGGTCCATTCGTCCCGATTCTCTTTTTTGAGATAACTCGCGGCGATGGAGGTCGCTTTGGTGAGGATATGACTGCTCCTTACGGAAAGATCCTCTTCGTAAATTCCCTGGGCGAAAACGAGCTCCAAAAAATCCTTGGGCGGAATTTCGGCGTCGCGCGTCATCTGCCACAGGGAACCCCAAAGGATTCTCCTCGCGAAACGGTCCTTGAGTTTGTTTAAGGACGTCTTTAAAATCCGGATGGAATCGGCGGGAAGATACGTTTTCGCGTATGCGTGATCGTTGGTGTTGAGGACCACGATTTCTTCGCCGTCGGATTTGCGTTTGTACGGAAGAATGGTCTCCTTACCCTTGACCACGACGCGGTCCTTCCACACGGGGGAGAAGGAATTTCCGGACAAGGAGAAGATAGTGACTTCCAACGCGTGCGTCCTGTATAACCCGTTCTTTTCCGAAGGAAGTTGACGGATCAGCAGATGATCCTGTTTCCACTCGGGAAGAAGCGTGTTGACTCCGGTCGTATCGAGCCATTCCTTGCTCCATCCGCGTATGTCGATCCCGGAGGTTTCCGACATCGTATCCAAAAAGTCGTTCTGCACGGTGTTCGAGTTCGCGAATTTTTGAAAATACTTCCTCATCGCGTTCCGGAAGGAGTCCTCGCCGATGTAATACATAAGCTGACGCAGTACGGAGGCCCCTTTGGAATAGGAGATTCCGTCGAAGTTACTGATGGCGTCTAACGTGTTCTCCGCGCTTCCGGCGATCGGATGGGTCGTGGAAAGCTGGTCCTCCCGATACGCCCATTCCTCCCGGACGTAAAAGTGTTCGAGCGCGTCCGGAAACAACTTTCCGTGGGACATCGCGTAATAGGAAAGATAATCCGCGAAACTTTCGTTGAGCCAAAGATCGTTCCACCATTTCATCGTGACCAGATTTCCGAACCACATGTGCACCATTTCGTGGTAGATCGTGTTCGCTCTTCCCAGATATTCCGAATAGATCCTTGGGCTGCGGAAGATATAATGTTCCGAAAACGTGACGGCTCCCACGTTCTCCATCGCGCCCATGTTGAATTCGGGTACGAAGATCTGGTCGTATTTTCCGTACGGATAGGGAACGTCGAAGTAGGATTCCAAAAAGGAGAAGGATTCCTTAGTGATCGCAAAGATATTTTCCGCGTCCATAAACTTGGCGAGGGATTTTCTACATAGGATTCGAAGCGGAACGTCCTTGTATCGATCCTCCCATATCTCGTACGGTCCGGCGATCAATGCGAAAAGATACGTGGAGAACAGCGCCGTTTTCTGGAATTGAATCGAACGTTTTCCGTTCTTCTCCTCTTCTCCTATCGGCTGCGTGTTGTGGACGTATTTCCATTCTTTGGGGCCGACCAAGGACAATTCGTACGTCGCTTTCAGATCGGGTTGGTCGAAACAGGGAAACAGTCTATGTGCTTCGAACGGTTCGAAATCGGTGTGGAGGTATTCCGAGCCGTCGGACGGATCCTTGAACTGATGAAACCCGGAACCGCTGTGATTGTAGTCGTTGACGTATCGGATGCGAATTTCGTTTTTACCGGCCTGTAGGGATTCTCCGGGAAGATCGAGACTGGAATCCGTTTTGGTATAACCGGAATATTCCTTTCCGTTCAGCAAAAACACTTCGATCTTCTTCGTTACGAAATCGATCTTGAGTTTCCCTTTTCCCTTTCCGGTGTAAAAGAATAGGATCTTGGTTTCTCCCTGATACGTGGAAGCTCCCGCGTTCAATTCGAGATGAATCGTATAACTTACCTGATTGATCAGACCGGCCCGTTCCAGGGCTTCGATCTGAGTGAGTACGTTGGGAGCGTCCATTCTATTTTCTCCAGTCATAGTTTCGGATCGGCGGAAGGATTACACGATGTCCTTTAGTTCCATTTTCCGCAAGCGCGGAGCGACCGCTCCCACGAACGCTACGGTGAGAAGAGTCAGCGCGCCTCCGGCGACGACCGATCTTCTGATTCCGAGCCATTCCGCGGTCACGCCCGATTCGAATTCCCCGATTTCGTTCGAGGAACCGATGAAGATATGATTCACGGCGGAAACCCTTCCCCGCATATGATCCGGAGTGTGCATCTGCACTATGGTATGACGTATAACGACGCTCACCATGTCGAAGGCGCCGGCCGCCGCCAGACAAAGGAAGGCGATTCTGTAATCCGTCGAAAGTCCGAAAAGGATGATGCAGATTCCGAAACCGAACACGCAGGTCAAAAGAATCCATCCGGAATTTCGTTTCGGAGGACGGGCCGCGATGAAAAGGGCGCAGAGCACGGCGCCGATTCCCTGGGCGGAGCGGAGGATTCCGAAAACTTCCGGAGTTTGCCCCAGAATCTTTTCGGTGAACGAAGGGAGAAGGGCGACGGCTCCCCCGAACAAAACGGCGAACAAATCCAAAGAGATCGCCCCGAGTATGATCTGATGTGTCGATACGAACTTCCAACCGGAGCTTAGACTTTGCCATATGGTTTCCGAACCTTCCGGTTTTTCGGGGACGGGTTTGTTTTTGACGAGAAGCATCAGAAGGAAACCGGAACCCATCAAAAGAAGATCCGCGGAATACGCGAAATACAAACCGAGGACGATCAAAAGTCCGCCGGTCAAAGGACCTAGGACGAGGGAGATTTGCCACGCGATTCCGCTCCAGGTCGCCGCGTTGGGAAAGGTCTCCTTATCCACGAGTTGGGTCTGAAACGCTGCGGTGGCCGGGTTGAGAAAACCTCTCGCGATTCCGGACAGGAATATGACTCCGAAGATCGGGAAAACCCCGAACTCGTTTAGGATCCAGCTCATATTAGGAACCACTAATATTAAAAGAAGAAGGGAACAGACGGACAAAAGGCCGAGCGCGGAGGAGACGATCCGCTTCCGGGGAAACGAGTCGATGACGAGACCGGAAAAAAGGGCCATCGTGATGGAGGGGATCGCTTCCGCGAGACCGATGAATCCCACGTAAAGGTTTCTTCCCGTGAGATGATACATCTGCCAGCCGACGACCGTTGTCTGGATGCTGATGGATAAGGTCACCAGGAACTTTCCCAGAAGAAAGGTGCGGTAATCGGCGACTCTTAGGGCTTGGAAGGGATCGTGTTTTTTTTGGGTTTGCGACATTCGTTTATCGGTGGATCGGATGTTTGATAAAATACATTCCCAGGGCCGCGACCATCATTCCGTGATGCAGAATGTTTCGTTCGATCAGGGCCGGAACGTTTTCCAAAGGGGTTTCGAAAATTTCGATTTGTTCGCTGTCGTCCAGGTCCTGTTCCTGAAGTTTGCGAACGTTTTTCGCGATGAAGGTATGACACCAGTTGTTGAGGATCGCCGGATTTCCGGTCACCTTGCCGAGATATTCCCATTCCTGCGAAACGTAACCGGTTTCCTCCGCCAGTTCCGCCTGCGCCGATTCCAACAACGTGTTTTTTTCCGAGATTCCTCCGGGAATTTCCAGACTGTAACGGTGGATTCCGTGTCTGTATTGATCGATCAGAAGGATTTTGTTTTCCGGAGTCAGCGCGATCACATTGACCCAATCCCTGGATTCCAAATGAAAGAATTCCCGGGAGACCCGTTTGTCGGGAGATTCCGTATGCCAGGAGACGAGGTCGAAGATGGGCGTGGAAAAAAGGTCTTTACGGTTTCGTTTGGACCAGAGTCGGGAAAGAGGGTCGTAGGATTCCGGGTGAAAGGGTTTCATACCGCATCTCCATTGTTTCGAAACGGGTTTTTTTCTCCAAGAGAGAATTCCGGTCGTACAGGATTGACAGAATTTTTCCCGGTCCAATTATGTCACATGTTCTATGAAGCTCAATCCTGAACAGGAAAAAGCGGTTCGTCACGTGGACGGACCGATCTTGATATTCGCCGGAGCTGGGTCCGGAAAAACGCGCGTCATCTCTAATCGAATCGCGCATCTGATCGAAAACGTGGGAGTTCCCGCGGGAAAGATCGTGGCCTTATCCTTTACCAACAAAAGCGCGAGAGAAATGGAGGAGCGGGTTCGTAAAATGATTCCGAGACAAAAGCTCAAAGGAATCGCCCTTTCCACGTTTCACTCCCTCGGTTTGAACATCCTCAAAAAACATATCGGACTTTTGGGATACAAACATCCGTTTCTTCTCCTCAACCAGAACGATCAGGAAGGTTTTCTTACGACATTATTGATCGCTAATAAAGTGGAGCTGAAGAAGGCGAAAGCGTCGGAGGTGTTGGGAAAAATCTCCAGGATCAAAAACTCGGGTCCTTCGTATCGGGAATATCTGGATTCCTCGTTGGTCGAATCGGATCAGATCGCCAATCTTATCTTCGATTCGTATCAGACTTCCCTCAAGGAACAGAACTCCATCGACTTTGACGATTTGATTTTACTTCCCGGAATTCTTCTCAAGGAGTTTGCGGAAGTACGGGAGGAATACCACAGGAAATATCAGTATTTTATGGTGGACGAATTCCAGGATACGAACCAGACGCAGTATTCCTTTTTGCGAGCGCTTATGGGGGACAACCGCAATCTCTGCGTGGTCGGAGACGACGATCAATCCATCTACGCGTTTCGCGGTTCGGATCTCAGTCTGATTCTAGGATTCGAAAACGATTTTCCGGAAGCCAATGTCGTGCGCCTTTTGGAGAATTATAGATCGACGCAGATCATCATTCAAGGCGCCAATTCGCTTATCAAAAACAATCTTTCGAGACGTTCCAAAGAACTGTTCTCCTCCATTCCCGGAGGGAGAAAGATCCGCTACATAGAACGTATGGACGAAAAGGACGAAGCCGCCTACGTGGTCGACAACATCCGAGAGGAGATGATCAAGGACGCGCGCGCGGGAAGTCAGATCGCGATCCTCTTCCGCACGAATTTTCAGACGAGACCCTTCGAAGAGGAGTTGAGAAGTCGTTCCGTTCCATACAAACTCGTGGGCGGATACAACTTCTTTGATCGAAAGGAAGTGCGCGATATGATCTCGTACATCCGGCTCGTGGCGAATACGAGAGACGACGCCTCGTTGTTGCGCGTTTTGAATTATCCGAAACGGGGAATCGGTCCGGGGAGCGTCTCCCTCATCCACGAAAAGGCGGGGCAAAACAGAGAATCCTTATACGAAACCCTCTTTCGGGTATGCGAATCCCCCGATTTTATTCCGAGTCTTCAAAAGAAAATTCAGTCTGAAATTTATAATTTCGTAAACCTTATCGAAAAGGCCAAAAAGAAATTCGCGACGGCTCCGAAGATGTATTTTGCGTTTCGGGAATTTATCCAGGACGTGGGAATCGAAAAGGAAATTCTTCTAGAGGAAAAGGACGAGAAGGTGGCCAAGGCCCGTTCGTTTAATCTTTCCGAGTTGGTCAACATGATGGCCTATTTCGAGGAGAATCACGATTCCCCCGAAAAGCCGACGCTTTTCGATTTCATCAATCGGCTCAATTTACTCATGGAAGACGAAACTCCTTCCGAAGAGGATAAGGAAGACAATCGAGTACAACTTCTCACCATTCACCAGTCCAAGGGGTTGGAATTCGACTCCGTTTATGTCGCGGGAATGGAAGAGGGAATTCTGCCGAACTCCAGGGTCCTTACGGAAGAAAGCTCCGTAGACGAGGAACGAAGGCTCCTCTACGTGGCAATGACCCGCGCCCGCAAGCATTTATGCTTGACAGGGGCCGCAAATCGACGCAAATTTGGGGAGCAAATGGCCACCCAGGCGTCCCGTTTCCTTACCGAAATCGATCCGGAGACGATGGACTGGGTTTCCAATGAAGAATCCAGACAGCAGGAGACGGCAGACTTCTTCGCGGAGCTGGAAAAATTGAAAACAGGATCGTAGAAATGACTTTATATAAAAAAATACTGACTCTGGTGTCTATTTCCCTTCTTGCCGCTTGCGCCAGCGGACAAAAAACTGCGGACGCGGGGCAATCTCAGGAATCCGCGGTTCGCGCGAAAATTCAAACGATCGATTCTCAACTTTCCGCCTCTTCCTTGGACGAAAAAAAACGTTCCTCCCTTTTGATGGAAAAGGCGAAATACCTTCTGCAAATCGAATCTTATAAAGAGGCATCGATCGTTTTAAAAGAGCTTCAAAGTTCCAAGGAAGGGAAGGGTGTGGAACATCTGGATCATTACCTCGGAACCGCCTATCTGGGAATCAACGACGCCGAAAACGCAATCGTACATTTTAGAAAGTCCGAAACCGTGGATAAAAATTACGAATCCACGACCCGCAGAAAGATGTATGCGAAGGCTCTGTATCAAGAGGAAAAATACGGTTTGGCCCTCGGCATTTTGGGACGCGCGTCCCGGGAAAAGGATTTCGAAAAGGACATCCTTTTTTACGAAACGGCCGCCAATAGTTTTCTGCGGATCAAGGAATTCAAACGATGTCAGATGGTTTTGGAAGAAGGACTTCAGAAATTTCCGGAAAGCCCGGTTCTGAAGGAGATTCAGGAAAAACTTTCCCAGGTTCTTCCCCGATAATTTCCCTTCTGAACTTCACGCTCCTGCACCGGGTTCGGCGGCGTTTTAGCGCGTTTGCGGCCCGGGATTTCCTCCTTTATCTGCGTTTTTTTCTCCGATTTCTCAAGGAAAACCGAAAGATACGATTCGTTCTGATCGTTTCCGTTCTGGTTTTTTCGATCCATTGGGTCGTCGTGGAATCGGTGGGTTATTACGTGCGCACAAGACTTCTCGATCTGAGAGGTCTTAAGGAATTATCCAGAAACTTCATCAACCGGGAATTGGGCCGCGCGGTAACGTTAGGCGTCGTTGAATACGATTTTCCGAATGCGGTAGTCTTCGAGGATTTTAGGATTTCCTCGGAGGAGGATTTCGCGCTCAACCATATTCTTCTGAAAACCAATAAGATCCAATTCAAACTCGGGGGGTTGTGGAAGGGACAGCCGTATATCCGGGGAATCTCCGTAAAGGACGCGTCCATCAACCTGGATCTCAAGGATCAGATTTCGGGGGAATTGATCGGTTATATCCAGAAGATCAACATCCCCGAAATCCGACTCAGCAACACTACGATCACGATTTCCCGCGACGGAGAGGAGGTTCTCAATTCGTTGAAGGGGATCGACATACTCATCGCCAAACAGCCGCAAGGTGT
>NZ_NPEF01000107.1 GCF_002811955.1 Leptospira ellisii | reverse complement strand
ATACACGGGTGCAGACGGACTTCAGAAGTTCCAGGTCGTGGCTGACGATGAGAGTCAATGTTCCCTGCTCCTGAAAGGAACGGAAACGATGCAGACATTTCTGCTGAAAACTCGCGTCCCCGACGGCGAGCGCCTCGTCCACGATCAGTATGTCCGGTCTGGAAAATGTGGCGAGCGCGAATCCGAGACGCATCACCATACCGGAAGAATATTGTTTAATCGGAATATTCTTAAATTCTAATAAATCTGAGAATTCGAATATCTCCCTCATGGAAGAACGGATCTCCTTCGGACTCAAACCCCAAACGAGACCGTTGTAATACAGGTTTTCCTCTCCGGAAAGCTCCGGATTAAAACCCACTCCCAATTCCAAAATGGAGCGCAAGGATCCCGACTTCTGGATTTTTCCGGAAGCGTAGGACGAAACTCCGGTCAAAACCTTGAGCAGCGTGGATTTGCCCGCGCCGTTCCGACCGATCAATCCCACGATCTCTCCGGGGCGGACCTCGAAACTGACGTCCTTAAGTGCGTCGTAACGCACGTCGTTCCCGAGCAAACCCAGGGACAAAACGTTCCAAATCCGTTTGAAAGGCCCGCTGAATCCGGTATAAACCTTGTTTAGATTTTCGACGCGTAAACTCAAAGATGATCCAATATCACGGAATGAAATTTAGAACGACTCAATAAACCGATCGCGGGAAAAAGGATCAGATAAGGAAGGAACTCCGTCCAATGAAACGCGGTCGCCGCATCGTTTAACAAAACGTAACGAAACACCTCCAACGGAAAATTGAGCGGATTCCATTGGTTGATTTGGCTTAAAAAACCGGTGGATAGATAAAGGATCGGCAGCGACCAGAAAAAAAACTGGGAAATCAGGCGGATCAAAGGGGTGATGTCGCGCAGAATCACGTTCGCCCGGGCCAAATAACCCTGCGGAAACGACAACAAATATCCGGTGGCGAACATCAGTGGGAAGGCGAACAAACAGGAAAACAAATTCAATTTTCCTAATACGCCGAGCACGATCGCCACGGGAACCGCCGTGACCGAGAAATGGATCAACATCTGTACGAACGGAACCCAGAGAAAAATCTCCGGCCCCAAAGGAGAACGTTTGATCAACTGTCGGTTTTCCGTCAAAATCGAAGTTCCGCGGATCATATATTCCTGCAAAGGAATCCAGAACAGAAGCCCGCTGAACGTATAGGCGATAAAATCCGAATCGGAAACGGAATTTCCCCGTACGTTCAAGAAAAAGAATACGATCGTATAAACGAGGATAAGACTGAGATTTTGAACGAGCATCCAAGAGATACCGAGGGAACTTCCCGCAAACTGCAACGCATAATCCCGTCGCACGAGAATCCAAAGAATCGATAAACGTTTCAACACTTCGTTCGAGCCTGAAGAACCTTACCTTCCTTACAGGAATAGATCCCGTCAATTCCAAAAATCCACTGATCGATCAGCTTTAAACCGAGAGAATGGAGGAGTTTACCGAAGTGTTTGTAAATCCAAAGATCCTCCTTACTCGGTTTGGAACTGGATTCGGGGTGATTGTGCGCGATGATCACGGACGAGGCCGCGTCGTTTAGAATGATTTTCAAAAGATCCCGGGTTTGAACCCCCACCTCTTCCAAACTCCCTACTGCGACGATTTCGGCTCGTAAAAGGGCGTTTTCAGGTGAAAGTGTGATGAGTACGAAACACTCCCGATTTTTAGGAATCAAACTTGTAGAAAGATAATCCACAAGCTGACGCAAAGAATAGGTTTTTCCTTTTAACGCCTCCCATTTGAGACGTCTTGCAAACTCGATTGCGGCTACCAAAGTGGTCGCCTTTGCGTTTCCGATTCCGGGAATTTGAATCAAATCCGGAACCTTTTTTTGAAGAAGTCCTCCTAACCCTCTGCTTTGATACAGAATCTCCCGGCTCAATTCCTCGATCGGCTGAGCTCGATTCCCTCTTCCCAAAAGAACCGCCAAAAGTTCCCAATCTTCCAGGGCTTCGGCTTCGTACACAATTCGCGTTCTGGGATCGGGAAAAGAACCCAACCGTTCCGAAAGTTTTCCGCCAGACTTCAAATCCGCTTCAGGTTGTTTTTACTCAATTCGGAAAGAGAATCGGAAAACCAAGTCCCTTTCTGAACCACTTCCCCTTCGAAAGCTTCTTCCAGATAATCCGCAAAGGATTTCAGATTGGCTTCTCCTGCACGGTTGCGTTCCCTCCAATTCGGGCCAGCACCGGCAAGACCACCCCGTTTTCTCTGGTAATTCGCTGATTCTTGCAGAGATCGAATGATCATAGTCTTCTCTCCATTCTTATTAAGTTAGACGACATAAACAAATAAAACCACAATTCCTTTTACTAAACGGATATGTATATACTAATCAAAACAGTAGTATATGTCAACTCAAAACGTTCCATTTTTTTAGAAATCGAAGATTTTTGCTCCGAATTCGTTTTGGACCTTAGGATTTGCGGTTTCCCTCCGTTTCTGTAAGGAATCTTAAATTCTACCCCGGACAAAAATCTTTCGGCCGGATTTTTTTTTCGAAACAAGGCGAATTTTTTTTCCAAATCCCTCCGTTTTGTGCCGAGCCGGAACCGTTCTCGGCGTGGGGAAACAACGATCCTTTTTGATTCGATCCGGACCTTTTCCGTACAGTTTCCGATTTTTTACGGAATTGGCGTTTTGTTCGTTTTGCGTTTGCGTCGGAAATTTGTCCGCGGAAACGGCCGCCGCGCCTCCCTCAAAAAAGGAAATTCCGAGTCCTTTCTTTTTGGAACCGTCGAACGCTTCCGTCTCGTTCGGAATTTCGGGAAGCGCTTCCCGAAGGATTTCGCCTAACGTGGGAATCTGGGGAAGATTTCCGATCCCGATCGGAAAGGAAAAAAATTTCCGAACTCGAAACCGCTGGAACGCTTTCGGATTTCTCCAAAAGGAAACGCGCCGATTCGAGGATCGAAACGAAAACGACTCGATCTTCCGGTCCTATGCGGGAATCCGATCCTCCTGGTTTTCGGAAAACGGGTTTCGTTCCTCCTTACAACTCGGTTGGGAACGCGGGGAATCCGATCTTCTCGTTTTGGGAATTCGTTTCGAAATTCCGAACCGGCAAGGATTCCAAATCCTTTATAAAAGCGGCTCCGAATTCCGCAGTGTTTCCCTGCTTTTCCATTCTCCATTGCGTAGCGGAACGTATTTGATTTTCGGAATTTCGAGGATTCATACGAAGGATCGTCCGGAAGGACGGGAAGATTCGTATTCGTTCGGAATCGGTTGGTCCTGGGACAAAGCCGAATTTTCCGTTTTCGGAACCGACGGAGAAATTTCCGATTCCTCGATCGGAGGAACGTTGGGTTGGAATTTCGGAGAATCGGAACCGTCCGTCTTTGACGAAAACGTCTCGGACGCCTCCTCCGAAAACTCCGAGACCGCTCGGGAACGTTTCCGGCCGGATCGCAAATCGATTTCGCCGATCGCGCGTTATACGATTCGAAAGTTGGGTTTGCAGGAATTGCTTTCCTTCGGTTTGAGTTTGGATTCCTCTTTGAGGATTTCCAGGGAAAGCGCCGGTTCCGCAGAGGAGTTCGGAACGTTTTTGGAATCTCTTTCCGATCGGGAAAAGACGAAGGTTTTCGCTCTCTTACGAAGGAAAAATCCCAGACCACAGCGGAAAGGAAACCGTCCTTGAAACGCGGACGAACCGGGGATTTCGTGCGGGCGGTTTCGATTCCGCAGTTTCTGCGGTTGTGGATCGCGGCGACGTTTGTGACTTCGGCTCCGATCGCCGGAGTGGAATCCAGAGCGGGGGCGACGTTCGAAGGTTACGAATCCAGATATTCCCGCACGGCAAAGGAGAATTGGTTTTTGAAATCCTCGAATTGCGCGATTCCTCTCGTTTCGTTTTCGACGAAAACCGTCCGATCGACAAACAAGGATTATACGAAAGAAACGGAAACGGCGTCCCGCTGCGGCGCTTTCCTTTTCGAAACCAGAAACGGAACCCCTTTGTTTTCTGGGGTTTGGGAGAACGACGCGTTTCGTTTTTCCTTCGGTCATCGTTTCCGTCCTTTGGAAAATTTTTATTTCCTCAGGGACGAGAATTTTTACACGGCCCTTCCCGGAATCGAACAACCGATCCGTCGTTCCGGATTCGCGGGATTAAAACGGATGGATTGGTCCGCCGGAGTTTATTATTCCGAAACCGAGGCACTCAAACGACCGGGGTTTTATCTTCTTTCTCCCCGGAAAATCTTCGAATTCGCATACGCACCCGAATTAAACAGACATTATACTTCTTTAAACTTCCGATCCAAATCCTTCGGCTGGAGCGGCCCTCCTATCGTTTCGCGGATCCAAACCGCGGGAGAGGGAAAAATGTTTTACGGAACCTTTTACGCCTCCGTCTTCTCCGAAACGTCGGCCACGGAATGGAAAGCGACCGGTTACAAAGGAAGAAGTACGGATATTTTCGCCACCGATCCGGACAAAAACGATCTTTCCGGCGAAGCCTCCCTGGCTCGTTTGGGCGTCGTCACCCGCTCTTATTTTTCGATGGAATGGATTCGAGCCTGGAACCGTCCCCTTCCGAAGAAATCGAATTCCGCGGAATCTGCGAAACCGGATTTCACGGAACGGAATCCGGGAAGCGAAACGAAAGGATCCGATTCCGAAACGGAAACGAAACGTTGGGAAATTTTCGGAGCTAAGGCTCCGATCGCCTACGGGGAGTTAGGCGGAATTCTGATCTCCGTGCGCAGGTATTCGGAGGAAATCCGGGGAAGAGGTTTGTATTATTCTCTTCAAAAGAAGCGGTTTACGATCGAACTCGGTCAGGAATGGAGAACCAACGGAGACACAATTCTCGAAGGGAAATGGTCCTTTCGTCTCGACGATTCCTGGAATTTGGAAGGGGCGTTTTTGTTTCAAGGAAGGGAAAATCGAACCGATTCGCTTTTCGAGGCGAGAACCGCACGGGACGAAACGAGTCTGATCTTCACCGATCGAAGCTCCTCGTTTCGGGTGCGCCTGCTTTCTCCCTATGCCGCATTCACCGTCAGTCATTCCAGAAAAAGGGAACGTTCCGACGACGGAATCTGGATCAACTTACAGCTGCAGTTTCCGTTTTAACCGATTCGTTCAGTCCAGCTTGACCCTGAATTCCTGGATGAGATGGATCAGAAAAGTCATGATCCCCGAAAAAATATAAAAGAAAATCAAACCGTAGATAAGCCAAGGCCATCGGTTGAGTCCGATCAGCACCAAAAGCAGAGTGATCCCCGCGACGAGTAGGAACACCCGGGTCGGATTGAGTTTGGACCGGATCGCCGCTTGCGGTTTCGAATAACGTATGTTGGAAACCATCAGAATCGCGATCAGAACGAACGCCGAAATCGTGATCCAATGCGGAGCGGAATTGGCGTTCAAAAAGATCGGGAAAAAACCCACCGTGACGCCCGCCACCGGAGAAGGCAAACCGGTGAACGACTTAGGATCATGCGCCACGTTAAAACGGGCGAGTCGATACGCCGCGCAGATCGGAAAGATCGCGGCGACCAACATTCCGATCGGAAACAGATCCTCCTTTCCGAAAACGTCGATCTTATATTCGGAAAGAACCATTTGATACATCAGATAACCGGGAGCGATACCGAACGCGGTCAAATCCGCAAGACTATCCAGATCCGCCCCCAATTCGGAAGTCGCATTGAGCGCGCGGGCCGCCATTCCGTCCAAACCGTCGCAAAGCGCCGCAAGAAGGATGAAAAATCCCGCGAGAGTATAAGCCTGCAATTCGCCTCCGCCTCTGGATCCCGCCTCGGAAGCGATCAACATGGCGCTGAATCCCATCGTAAGATTTCCCAACGTCAACGTGTTGGGAACCCAACTTAATTTGAGTTTCATGAAAAGATCTCCTGTCTAGATGGACTCACCGTAAAATCGATATCCCGTTTGTAACCTTTCCGGAACAAATAATACCCCAACGTTGCTACCATCGCTCCGTTGTCCGTACAGTAAATTTTTTTCTTAGGACTGAAAAGTTCCACAGAATTTCTTTCCGCCCAGGACTGCAATCGTTTCTGGAGCGTGGAATTGGCGAGAACCCCTCCTGCGGAGTAGATCCTACGGATTCCGGTGATCGCAACGGCGCGTTTGAGATTTCGCTCCACAAGATCGAAGGCGGAATTCTGAAAATTCCAACAGATCTGTTCCGCGCTCCGTTCTTTTTGTTTTTCCATCAGGACCATCACCGCGGTTTTTAATCCGCTAAAAGAAAACGACACCTGATCCTGCGGAAGGTTGCGTAAAAGTGGGGGAAGAATCGGTTTTTCGTCGGAAGAAGGTAGATATTCCTGCGCCTTAGCCTCGATATACGGACCTCCCGGATAGGGAAGCCCCAAAAGTCCTGCCACCTTGTCGAAGGCTTCTCCCAAAGCGTCGTCCATCGTATCTCCGAGAAGTTCCATTCTTCCGAACTCGCGTAGGATATAAATCGCGGAGTTCCCGCCGGACAAAAGAAGACCCAAAGCCGGAAACCGTGCGGGAACTCCCTCCAAATGTAACACGGCGAAGTGGGATTGCAAATGACAAACCGGAAGAATCGGAGTTCCGTAAACCATATGGATACAGCGGGCCAATTGTGCCCCGACCATCAGAGAACCGGTCAAACCCGGCGAAGACGTGACCGCCACGTATTCTAAGTCCTCGAAACGGACCTTTGCCTCGTCCATGGCCTCTTCGAGAAGTAAATTGATTTTTTCAAGATGGGCGCGGGAGGCGATTTCGGGGACGATTCCACCGTAAGGTTTGTGGAGATCGATCTGACTGAAAATCCTGAGACTGAGCGGCTCTTTTCCGTCGCGAACGATCCCGATCGAAGTTTCGTCACAACTGGTTTCGATTCCCATTCCGATCACGGGCTTGTCTATTTTTTTTCTCCTTCCTTAGGAGCCGTGAGAATTTCGATCGCCTTTCTCATTTGAGGATCCAGGTCCAAATCCAAAAGGGAATTTTGTCCTTCCTTGTTGCTGCGCGACTTATACAAAAAACGCGCGACGTCGCTCGAAAGGTTCATCCCTTTTTCGGAAATATACTTTTCGAAAAGTTGGAAGTTGGCTTCGGAATAGACCGGGTTTTTGGCGACGAAGGCCTCCAACATTTTTTTCTCGGCCATCTTCCTGATATAAAAACGGTCGTCTTCCGTCGGTTCCACCGATTTCACCACGACATCCGGTTGAATTCCCTTTCCGTGAATCGACTTTCCGCTCGGAGTGTAGTATTTCTGAATCGTAAGCGCAATACCCGTGTTATGCGAAAGAGGATAGATATTCTGCACCGAACCTTTCCCGAAAGAAACCGTCCCGAGAATTTTTCCCCTGCCGTGATCCTGAATGGCTCCTGCGAAAATTTCGGATGCACTGGCCGAACCCTCGTTGATCAAAACCACCATGGGAAGTTGTGTCGCCTTATCTCCGGAGGAAGTGGAACGGAACACGCGCACCAATTCCCCTCCCCGACCGCGGACCGATACGATATCGAGATCCGGTTTTAAAAAAAGATCGGAAAGCGCGATCGCAAGATCCAAAAGCCCGCCGGGATTCATTCTCAGATCCACGATCAATCCTTCCGCGCCTTTTTCCTTTAAGGACGCCAACTCCTTTTTGAATTCGGAAAGCGTGCTGTCCTTTCCCATGAACTGATTGAGTTTGATATAACCGAGTTTTTCCTTTTCTAAAAAGGAGGAACGCACATAACGTATTTTGATCATTTCGCGGACCAAGGTCAACGTCATGGGTTCTTTTTGATTTTTACGTTCTAGTTTGATCGTTACGGAAGTTCCGACCTTTCCGCGCATCAGTTTGATGGAATCGGACAAGGAAAGATCTCCGGTTTTTTTACCGTCGATCTCCACGATCCGGTCCTGCGGTAGAATTCCGGCTTTCATCGCGGGAGTGTCTTCGATCGGAGAAATGACCACGATCGCGCCGTCCGCAAAGGAAACCTCCATTCCTAAACCGCCGAAACTTCCCCGCGTTTCCTCCTGCAATTGGGAGAAATCGTCTTTGTCCATAAACCGTGAATGCGGATCTCCCAGGGAAGCGATCAATCCACGAATCGCACCTTGGTAGAGTTTTTCGTCGTCCACCGATTCCACGTAATCGGTTTGAATGTAGGAAAGAACTTCGTGGAAAATCTGAAGATAGGATTCTCCCGCTTTGGAGATTCCTTTTACGCTTCCGTTGGGTAGGACGAGTGCGAAGCTGAGAAAGGAAACGATTCCGATCCAGACCAGCCTTTCTTTATTTTTCATATTCTTTGATCCATACCTCGTAGAGTCCCGGGTTTTTGAGTTTCAACCGTTCAAATACGGAATCGGGATCCAAACGATAAACTGTACAGGCTTCCAGAAAAAAAACGAGATCGCTCGGAGCCGCTTTCCCGGAAGAAGCCTTTAAGTTGGCGTTGATTCTTGCAATGCTTACCCTTTCCAAAACGCGTTTTAAATCACCGTCGGTGATTTCTTTTTTAGGGGATCCGCATTGAAGCGCGAGGAAGATCAGAACGAACAGGAGGGATTTTTTGGAAAACACTTCGTCTGAAGTTTCGGTCGACTTTCCCCCTCTGTCAATCAGTAAATTCTGTACAAACCTACGAGCTTTCCGATGACGGAAGCCTTCTTTGTGCGAATCGGTTTGTACTGATGATTTCTGGCTTCGAGTCGGATCTGATCCTGCTCTTTATAATATACTTTGAGAGTGGCTTCGTCGTCGATAAGAGCCACGACGATCTCTCCGTTGCGGGCGATGTCTCTCTTTTCGATGATGGCGATATCCCCGTCGTTGATCCCCACTTCGATCATGGAATCTCCCTGCACACGAAGCGCGTATGTGGGAACGTTCGGTTTCACCATCTCGTCCGGAACCGGAATGTAGGATTCTATGTTTTCTTCCGCGAAGATGGGGAGACCGGCGGCGACCCGTCCGATTACGGGAATACTCGTGGCTTGTACGGGAAGCGATTCCATCGGACTTTGACGAATCAATTCGATGGCCCTGGATTGATTTTTAGCGGTTTTAAGATATCCCTTTTTTTCGATCGCCTTGAGGTGATCGTAAGCGCCTTTTGCGGTGATTCCGAATTCGTCTCCGATTTCCCGGATCGTAGGAGGAAACCCCCGATCTTTGATGATTCCGGTAATGAACGTAAGAACAGCCTGTTGTTTGTCCGTCAGGTCCTTCATACTAAACAACTTAGTAGTGAATAAATGCTAAGTCAACACAAAAATAGTGAAATCTTAGAGTTTCAAATATTCGCTTTTTAGAATAAAGGACCCTCTGGATACTACCTGAGCCCCTTCCCGGATTCCGGATTTGATGACCACCTCGTCTCCCACGGAATCGCCCACTACGACTTCCGCCGCTTCGAAACTTCCGTCCTCGTTCTGTAGAAACACCATGGACTTTCCTTCGATCTCGTGAACCGCTTCGATCGGAATCGTCCTTCTCGGTTCGGAACCGGCATTGGCCACCATTCCCTTTACCTTAGCCGTCACGGATTGACCCGGTTTCAACTTTCCGTTCCGGTTGGAGACCATGATGCGGATCTTTGCGGTTCGTTTTACGTTGTCCAAAACCGTTCCCACATACGCGACCTCGCCTCGGATTCCCGGGGATTTTTCGTCTCCCAGCGGATAGATGAGCGCGTCGTCCCCTTCGGAAATCGTGCCCAAGTCCTTTTCGTAAACTTCCAAAAGAACCATCAGATTGGTGAGATTGGCGATGGTGAAAAGATCCTCGTTCCTCGTTACCTGTTGTCCTTGGATCGCCTTTCTTTCGGTGACTTCTCCGGTGATCGGACTTCTCAAAACGAGATTGGAGGAGACGTAGACGCCTCGTTCGATTCCGGCGATTTCCCCCGGAGTCAAACCGTAGTTTTCGAGTTTGATCCGCGTGGTTTCCACCTCGGTCCTCGCGGTTTTGTATTGCATGTTGGCGAATTCGTAGTCCTTCGCGGAAGTCACCTTCATATCGAAAAGTTCTTTCGCCCGATCGGCCTGCAACTTCAGTGCTTCCAGACTCGCGCGAGCCTTAACGTAGGAGGCTTCCACCTCTCCGAGCATCACGGAGGAAAGGATCGCGAGCGGCGACCCCTGACTGACCCGATCCCCTTCCCGCACGAGAACCTTTTGGATTCGAGCCTCCACGGTGGATCCGGCTCTGGCCATACTTTCCGGGTCGTACGAGATTCTTCCGGGTAAGGCGACCTCCTCGACGGCGGAGACTTCCTTAAGGGCGACTAACGTCAAAGGATGTCGTTTTAAAATCTCTTCGGAGACCGTAAACCTACTCTTGTTTACGACGACCGGCTTTTTCTCCTCCGCTTTTTTGGAGGAGAATTTTTTATAACCGAAATATCCGGCTCCTAAAACCGCGAGCAACACGATCGTGGTTTTGTACCGATTTAAGAAACTGATCATACAAATCTCCGGGACGGGTTCTAATTAATCCCTCTCTGTTTTTTTTCCGACTGCGGCCTTATAAAGTTCCACCGCGTTGTAATAGAGATACAACACTTCGTAGTAATCCCTGAGAACGGTCAGGTAATTTTTTTCGGCCTGCAGAAAGGTCACCTGATCGGACGCCCCGCGGACGTAGGCGATCCTGGATTTTTGTTCCAACTGTTTGTTTTTCTGTAATAAATTGATCCGTTCGTATTTGGCGAGAAGATCCTCGCGCGCGAGAAGTTCCTTTTTGGAGGCTTCGATTTCCTCGTTCACTTCCCGTTTTTTCGCCTCGAGCGCGAGTTCGAATTTTTTATGTTCTTCCTTTGCGGAAAGGACCTTTCCTTGTCCCCGATCGTTGAGCGGAATCGGAATCGTCGCGAAAACGCCGGCGTAGTGTTCGTTTCCTTTGATTCTCCATTCGCCTCCGACCTGAAGATAACCCAGACTTTCCCTTCTTTGGAGATCGATGTTGAGTTTTTTCTCTTTGACCCTTTCTTCCAGCGCGGCGATGTCCGGACGGTTGACGGCGGCGATGTTGGAATCCTTCAGATTGAGACCGAGGTCTTCGAGGGATTTGAACTTCATCTCCGATTTGAACGCGAAAATACCCTCCGCTTCGCGGATTCCGGAAAGGATGCGGAGCTCCTTTTCCACGATCTGCCTGCGGACGAGCGCGTCGCGGTAGAACTTTTCGACCTGGATCCGTTCGAGTTCCAGACGTTCGAATTCGAGCGGGGAAATGTCCCCTTTTTCCACCCGAAATTTGGTGAGTTCGAGAAGATCGCTGTAATTTTCGTAAAATTCCTTATTATAATCTACTAAATTAGTAAGGAATAAATAAGCCCAGTAATTCTGGCGGAGACGGAGACGGAACAACCTGTCGAAGTTGTCGAATTCGCCGAGAACGGCCTCGAAGGATTTTTTGGCGACCTTGGAACGGAGGGATATGATTCCGTAAACGTCGAGGTCTTGGTAGAGTCCCGGCGCGACCTCGGTCGCGCCGCCTTGGGATCCGTTGTTTCCCAAAATCTGGGGGGTTTGAGAACCGCCGCCGGGCATGCCGATGAACTGTTGTTGGAATTGCAGAATCGGGTTTCTGGATAAGGAAGCGGTGATCACCTTGCCTCGTTCGATTCCCATATTCTGTTTTTCGGCAAGATAAAGCGGATTGTTCGAGACCGCGTGTTCGGTCAAACGATCCACGTCCCAGTCTATGATTTTTCCCGAGAACGAAGGAATCGTAGAAGAGGTTTGACCTGGACCCGCCGAGAAAGGATTCGAAGTTTCCGCCGGGTTTTTGGAAGAGGAACCTTCGTTTCCGTTCGCGGAAGAAGAATCTTTTTTCTTTTCCTCTTCCGCGGAGGAGGATTCGAGAGGAATCACTTCCGCTTCGTTCGGTTGGATCGAAACGGAGACGATTCCGATCAAAAGAAAAAATAGGGCCGTTCGGAGAAGACGATTCATTCTCGAATTCTTACGAAAGGAAATTCCGGATCGAGATCCGTTTTCGGAAAAACCGGATGAAAAACGTTCCGGTAGGATTAAAACATTCTGTGAAGATACCATTTCCCCTGCACTTTCTTAAAGTATGGATTGAGAAGTTCCTTCTCCAGTTCTATGTTATCTTTAAATCTAAGTTTCAATTCGCATTCCGTCATACTTTCATAATAGAATTCAACTTCGATTCCGCCGGAAAGAAGAAATAAATCCCGTACCGTACGGACGTTGTCCGAATTCTTCTGTTTTTTGAGAAGTTCCCTATCGAAAAAATAAGTTTCGAAGTAATTCCCCTTTTTTCCGAGTTCCTTTCGGATCTCTTCCCGGGACCAGATTCCCTTTAAATCCAAAAGCAAACCGTCTTTCGGAGCGACTCGATCCGGCAAATTGGAAAAGTCCCTATTTACCGTATCCGCTATCAGAGTTTTCATTAAAAGGAGAATTTCCTCCGTGTCTCGACTATGATCGCCCGTATGACCCGCGAGATAGACCTTTCCGGACCGAATTTCCGGGGGAGAAGGGTTCCTCTGATTCAAAAAAAGTTCCCGATGGGAAGCGGAATCGCAGGAAACCAACAAAAGCAAGGCACCGATCGTAAAAACCGGAAAAATACCTGTCATTTTATTTTGAAATAAAGTAAGGATCAAAGAATTCATACTCTCCGTAAAACGCCCATCGCCCATCGTTCGGAAGAAAAAGGGAATCGAGTCCAATCTCCGACAAACCGCGTGAAAGTCGAATCAACTTTTCTTTGTGAAATCGATTCGTTTGTGAAAGTCGGGGAACCGGGTTGGATATGGGATATTTACTGCTCAACACCGAAGAGGAACTCTCTTCCCGCCTACACAATAGCAGAAGGGAAACCGTAACCTTACTCGTGCCCGAAGAAACCTGGATTCGTTACGGGGAAGAAAAAGCCCGTCGTCTGCCGAAGAAAATTCCCGAGCTGTTGCGAACCTATGCGAAGTTTTTGACCGCGACCAGACGCTTGGGGAAAAAAGCGGGGACGACTTTGTATCAGCCTTCTTCC
>NZ_NPEF01000106.1 GCF_002811955.1 Leptospira ellisii | reverse complement strand
TGGAAAAACACATAGACGGAGTCATACTTTACGACGACATCGTAAAGGAACCCACTCTCGAGGAATTGGACACGGCCGCCTACTTCGCGAAGATCGCGAACGCGGATTGTATCATAGGATACGGCTCCTTCGAATCGATCAGCATGGCCAAACTGATCGCGCTTCTAGTCACGAACGACATCTTCGCCGAGGAGATGTTAAACGACAAAAAGACGAAACTAAAAAAACCGCTTCCCTTGATCCTGATTCCGACCCATCCGGTGTTCGGATTGGAATGCGCGCCGGTATCGACGGTGCTTCTCGGAGAGGAAAAGATCGTGAAGTATTTTTCGCACGAACTTCTGTTTCCGGAACTCGTCATCGCAGATCCCAAAATCTCCTCGTTTATGAGTTCCACGGACGTATCCAAGGTTGGGGTGGGAATTTTGGCGGCTGCCGTAGACACGATCCTTTCCAAGTTTTCCACGGAATTGACGGTCTCCTCCGCGTTACGCGCGATCGAACTTCTCCAGAAAAATCTGATTCCGTCGATCCGGGATCCCAAAAACCTGAACTATAAAAACGGGCTCTACGCCGCCAGCCTTCTCACCGGGGTCGCCCAGTCTTCGAGTTCTTTGGGACTTTGTTTCGCACTTTCATTAGCAAGTTCGAATATTACGAATTTGGATATTTTTCAGTCGATGTCCATCCTTCTCCCCCACGTGATGGAATACAACCTGACTTCGTCGGCGGGTAAATACGTGATGATCGCTCGGGCCCTGGACGAGGACATCACCAACATATCCGTGATCGAGGCCGCGATCAAGGCCGTGGAAGGGATCCGGAAGATTTTCATCGAACTGAAGATTCCGCAGAGACTTTCCGAATACGAAGTCAGAAAGATCGACCTTCCTTTGATCGCAAATCTTGCGGCCTCGTTTCCGTTTTTGGATTCGCTTACCCGGGAACTTCCGAAAAACGAAATCGAAACCATTCTCGTAGCCGCGTTCTAAACGGAAATCGGGAAACCCGGGGACTGCCTCCTTCCGAAACCCGATCGGGTACACCCGAGAGTTCTTCCGTAAAACGCACTTTGTGGGAACTCTCACACAGAGCATCCGCTTTGACGGTAAAACTTCGTGGGAACTCACGCATCCCCGAAAAAATCCGCCAAACACGGAAAATCCCCGGACTCAAAATCCCAAAAAACATTTGAAACCGACTCTTCTCGCGGAAAACTTGGAGCCAGAATGAGCGACGAACAAATCGATACTATCATCGGCGACGATATCCATTTCCGAGGAAAACTCAAATTCAGCAATTCCTTGAAAATCAAAGGGAATTTTAAGGGAACGATCGAAACCACGGGACGACTCGTCATCGGAGACACGGGAGAAGTGGAAGCGGATATCCAAACCGGAACGTTGGAAGTCGAAGGAAATCTCAAAGGAAATATTTCCGCGCACCAAAAGGTTTCCATCCGCAAAACCGGAAAGGTTTTAGGCGACGTCCGCACCCCGGATTTGGAAATCGAATCCGGAGCCAAATTCAGCGGCAACAGCGCCATGTAAGAATGCAGAATTCTTCCCCTTACGCACACGGCCCGGGTCTGAAGGAACTTTCTTCCGCCGGGTCGGATCGACATCTCAGCCCTCTTCAAAATAGATTCTACCTCGCACACCTCAAGGACAAATCCCATCCGGAACACCTTTTGTATCACGGACTTCGGGAACTTCCTTCTCCGTTTCTTCTTCCCGATATGGAACCGGCCCTGGAATTGCTGAAGGAATTCGTCCGCGACGGAAAGAAAATTCTACTGTTCGGAGACAGGGATTGCGACGGAGTTTCCTCCACCGGATTACTCGGAGGATTTCTTAAAAAAATCCACAAAGGGGAATTGATCCTCAAAACTTCGAACGAAGAGGATTACGGACTTTGTCCTGCGGCGATGGAATTCGTCAAAAAACACAAACCGGATCTTCTGATCACTCTCGATTTCGGAACCACCAATCACGTGCAGATCGACGAACTCGCCTCTCTCGGAATCAAGGTCATCGTATTGGATCATCACGAAATTCCCGAACGAATTCCCGATTGTTATCTCGTATCTCCGAAACGAAAAGACTCCGCCTACCCCAACGAAAAGATCTGCACTTCCGTACTTGCGCTTAAATTCATCCAAGCCTATCTTTATTCAAGTCTGGAGGAATTCGACCGGGCGGTTTGGATTCCCGACGGGAATTCGCTTTTCTCGGGATATCTCATCCATAGGGGAAAACTCCTCTTCCAAGGGGACAGGCAGGATCTCGGGGGGAAGTTCCCGTTTCCGATCTCGGAACAATCCCATACCTTTCAATCGTCGTATCCGGAACGAGAATGGTTTTATTATGAATTTCTAAAATACCCCGCTCTTCTCGAACAATATCTGCAGAGTTTCGATCTGGCCTCCCTAGGAACCGTCTCCGACATGATGCCCTTATACGGGGAAAATCGGATCATCGTAAAGGAAGGATGTAAGACCCTTTCCCGTCTCCGCAAAAAGGAGAGCGATCACCGGGAAGGTCTGTATCAACTTCTTCAACTCGTGGAAATGGACGAAAAAAAGGTAACCTCCAAAGATCTGGGGTGGAGTCTCGGACCTATGATCAATTCCGCGGGAAGAATGAATCGCACGCACGTCGCGCTCGACCTGCTTTTGGAGGAGAATCCCGAACGGGCCAAAGTCGGAGCCAGGGAACTCCAAAAACTCAACGAGGAAAGAAGGGAAAGAACCAAACGAAACCTCTTCAAGGTGGACGGTTTTTTAAAACGCAAATCGGAACGTACACAAAAACCGGTCCTTTTCTGTTACGAACCCGATTTCGAACCGGGAGTTTCCGGAATCGTGGCGACGAGACTCGTGGAAGAATACAAAAAGCCCGTCCTCTTCATCACACCCGATCACGGCCACGCCAAAGGAAGCATTCGTTCCTACGGAAAGGAAAACGTCCTCAATCTTCTCAAAAAAGCGGAATCCGTCTTTTTCCAATTCGGAGGACACAAGGAAGCGGGGGGATTTTCCTTAGAGGTGGAACGGATTCCCGAACTCGCAAAGATCGTGTTCGACTCCGCGGAGACGTGGCTCCAAGAGGAACAAAAACGATCGGCCGAGGATCGTACCGAAAGTCTGATCTCCTTGGACCCGACCGAATTAAACGTGAAACTCTTCCAGGAACTTTCCGTCTTCGAACCGTTCGGGCACGAGAATCCCGTTCCGCTGATTTCGATCAAAAACGCGAAGATCTATCATACCAAACCGATGACGGACGGAAAACACGTTCGTTTCAGAATTTTGGGAGCCCCCGAATCGATCCAATGTCTGATCTGGAATCGGGGAAAGGATTTTATGGAAACGTTAAGCTCGGTCGGAAGTTTGGATCTTTGGGGTTCTTTGGAAGAATCCACCTTCCGATCCAAAACCTCCCTTCAATTCGTGGTCAGTCATTTCCGACCTTCGGAAAACGTTTCACTCGAAGTCTGAGTGATTCGCTTTTCCGGAATCGGAATCGTTTCCGCCGGAACGCTGCGATTCGGACTGGGAACCGTCCCCTCTTCGGTTTCGCTCTTCGCCGCCCTTTTGGTTTTGGCCGCCCTCTTCCCGGTTTTTACGGAAATTTTTTCCGCGACTTCGATTGCGTCCTCCGCCTCCGCCGCCTCCGCCCCCGTTGAATTTTTTGACGGGGATAGGACGTTTGCGGACGGAAATCTCCCAAAAGAACGCGCTCTGAATCGCCTGTTCGTCGTTCTCCGCGATCGCACCGATCTTAAACACCATAAAAGCGTCGTAGAAATAATCCTTCATACGAAAGAAATTATTCTGTGATGATTTCTCGTCTTCCGTGCTCAAAAATCTTTGCTGGCTCGCGAAAATTTTGATCAGACGATCCTTGTCCTTTTTCGGAGTTTCCAAACGTTTGAAGATCGGCTCCAGATTGTTTTTGATGGCCGAAACCAGATTCATATTCTCTTTGGAAAGCGCGTCCGTGACCAGATCGGAAAAGATCAAAGAGTAGAAGATATGAGGAGTCATCTCTTCGCGTTCGGTCAGAAGTTTGTCCGCGATCGCCAAACGTTTGCCGATATTGGTTTCCAAAAACTTATCGCCGAAATTGGAATTCTTTTTGCGTTCCTTTTCGAACGCTTCGCGGAAAAGAACCTCTAAGAGACCGTGTTCCGCCATTCCCTGAAAGATAAGGGAGGTTTTCCAAGTGCGGAAGATCTTATTGTATTCCTCGAGCATGCGGGAACTGGAAGCCTTTTCCAATTCGATCTTGTGTTTGCGGATCGCTTTGGCCGTGGTTTTTTCGATCTCAAGACCGAGGATTTCCGCGAACTTTACGGCGCGGAGCATACGCACCGGATCCTCCCGGAAGGAGATGTCCGGATCGCCGATGACTCGCAAAACCTTATTCTGAATGTCGTCGAAGCCGCCCACGTAGTCTATGATGGAGTCGTTTCGAACGTCATAATATAAGGAATTTATGGTAAAGTCTCTGCGTGCGGCGTCTTCCTGCGGAGTGCCGAACTTGTTGTCTCGTTTGATGAGGTAATCCTGATCTTCCACGGCCTTTCCCAATCGATAATCGGGAAGGGAACGGAACGTACTGACTTCGATCACTTTTCCTCGGAAAAGTATATGCACGATTTTGAATCTTCTTCCGATGATACGGCAGTTGTTGAAGATTTTTTTGATCTGATTGGGAGTCGCGTTAGTGACAACGTCGAAGTCTTTCGGTTTTCTTCCGAGAAGAAGGTCTCTCACCCCTCCTCCTACGATATACGCCTTAAAGCCGAACTTATTCAGCCTGTGGATGATCTTGACCGCGTCCTCATCTATCATGTTTTTGCGGATCAGGTGGGAATCCCGGTAATAACGCTTGCCGTCGGGGTGGGAGAGAATATCCTCAACTGATTCTATTTTTTTCTTGAACAGATTGGACAGAAATTTCATATAAAGAATGAGTCTATAATCCTCTCATTCCCCCTACCTGCAAGTAAAAATCTATGACAAGCCCTGCAAAGTTCGATCTCAAGCTCACCCGTTCCGAACGTCTGCAGGTCCGGATTCTCAGACTCAAAAATCGGTTTCGGAAGTTCAAGGAAGCGGGTTCCCGTAAGATCTCCTTTTTGCTCGTTCCTCACAGTCACGAAAACGTGATCCGGATCGAACTGAACGTCTTTATGGCTTGGTTTTTGGGAATTCTGGCGGGGCTCATCCTTTGTCTCGCGTTCGCGTTCCTTTCCTATCTGAATTTTTTCTATCAGCCCGACGAGGACCTGTTTCAGAGGACGGACGAAAACGTAAGTCAATATCTCTATTACGATATGCTCCTCCAGGACGCCAAAAAGGAGATCCGCGGATTGGAGCGGAAGACCGAACAGCTCAATCTCGTGGCTTGGGACGAGGTTCCGTGGAAACGGATTCTAACGTACGAAGTGATTCCGGAGTTCCGACTCAAAAAGGAGATACCGGATTCCGAGACCAATTTGGATCTTTATAAAAACACGGTGGAAGGATTTTCCGAACAGAACATAGAATTGTTCCGCATCCGCCAAGCCTTTGAAAACGCGTTCGATTATTTGGAGGAACGGGAATCGATCCTCTACGCGCTTCCGCGGGGACGTCCTCTGAATCCTGGAGTCGGGTTCGTATCTTCCACGTTCGGCGGACGCGTAGATCCGTTCGGACTCGTGATCTTGGGGGAACACCATTCCGGCGTGGACTTCGCCGCTTCGGAAGGAACTCCGATTTATGCGACCGCTCCGGGTATGGTCGTCGAATCCGGACAGTCCTCCGGCGGTTTGGGAAAAAACATAAAGATCAACCACCTCAACGGAATTTTTACGGTCTACGGACATTGTTCCGAAATTCTCGTGGAAAAAAATCAAATGGTAAAACGGGGACAAAAAATCGGACTCGTAGGCTCCACGGGAAAGGCGACCGGCCCCCACGTTCACTACGAGGTTCATATCGGACAGGACCCGCCTTTGGATCCGGCGGAATTCATCAACATAGAATAAGCCGTAGACCCCGTTTTTTTTTGAAACGTTCCGTTTCGAAGAACGGTTGGATACGTTTTGAAAGATTGGATGAGATCATCGTTCCTTCCCGAAAACCGATTATGGGTTGCTTCCATCCAGAGATACGGAGTATTGGTAAGACTATGATCGACAGAATTCAGATTCCGTTTCTCAAACAAGCCTTCGGTTGGGACGGACCTTCCACGTTCAGCATCCTGATGATGTTGGGTTTTTTAGCGGCATCTTATCTTCTCCCCAAGGAATTAAAACGAAGAGGATTGGAACCCGAACATTCGGACTGGCTTCTTTTGTTGGGAATTTTAAGCACGCTCGTAGGATCTAAAATCTTTTTCGTATTGGAAATCTGGGATCAGATCTTCGTGGAAACTCCCGGCTTCGACGGTAAATATCTGTATCCGCTCACTCATTGGTACGGTTTTCCCGGAAGAATGGCGTTGTGGGACAATCTGTTCTCCGGAAGTGGACTCGTATTCTACGGCGGGTTTTTATTCGGAATTCTTTTCATCACTCTGTATATGAAATATTTCAAACTCGATATTCCGTCTTATCTGGACGCTGCGGTCCCGAGTATGGCGATCGGTTACGCCATCGGAAGATTGGGATGTTGGGTTTCCGGCGACGGATGTTACGGTTTTGCGACGGATATGCGGATCCCCTTGCTCGTGTTCGATTATCACGGAGCCCATCCTTCCGGAGTTCCCGTGTGGAACACTCCTTTGATAGAATCGATCGTATCCTTTCTATTTTTCTTCTACTTCCAATATTGGGCCAAGGATCAGAACTTCAAAAAATTCTCCTTAGGTGCGCAATATCTGATCCTGCACGGATTGGCGAGACTGCTCGTGGAATTTCTAAGGGTAAATAAGGCGGTGTTCCCGTTTATCGATCCTCCTTCCTTCGTCAACATCCCCAACGCGGAACAGAATCCCGCTTTTTTGAGCCAATACTATTGGCACGGATTTTCCCAGTCTCAGTGGGTTTCCGTGGCGATCATCCTCGCCGGAGTCTACTTTCTCGTAAAAGGCAGACTGTGGCAAAAGGAAGCCGCGGCTTAAGAATATTAAAAAAAGAGAATTTAGGATCAGGATCGACCGAAGACCGGCCGGTCCGCAGACCCTTTCGTTTCACTTCCTAGGCGAACCGTTTTCCTAGAATTTCGCTTTTAGTTTACGATTCGAATTCCACAAACCGACGCAAAAAACGACGAGGCCGATCGTAACGATCGGCCAGATCACGCAAAAGATATAAACGTTGATTTCGTTGTAAGTGATTCCGAATACCTTCGCCCAGTAAATCAGAACGTCGACGCACCAATCGAAAATTCGGTCCACATCAGGAAGCCGCATAACGCATTTTTTCCTTACGGCTGTTTTAAGGCACGGATCATGGATTCCGTATCCAGGTAATCGGTGTTTTTGTAGAGAAGGTTCCCTTGCCCGTCCAGAACCGCGAAAAAAGGAAGTCCGATTTTTAATTCCTCGAACCTGGGATCGCGAACGTAGGTTTCAAAGATGGGATCCTGGTCCTTGATCTTTAAAAGAACCGCGTCCTGAAGCGCGGCGTTCAAGGCGCCGTCCTGTTGCGTCAGCTCCTCGAACGCCTTGCAGTTGGTGCACCAATCCGCATAAAAATCGATGAATATTCTTTTTCCTGAATATTTCCCCTCCTCGTACGCCAATTGCGGAACCCGAAACCAGGAGAGATTTCCCTTGGTTTCGAACTCCTGTTGGGCCGCGGAACCGCCGCCCGCGAACGAAGGAACGAGAAGAAGGATCAAACCCGCTGCGGAAAGGACGACACCTCCCAGGAAGAGCGTCTTTTTGATCCTCAGATATTTATCCCAGTCGTCGGGAAGAAAAAAATAAAGACAAACCAAAAGAAGCAGAACGCTCGCCGCCGCAAAAGGAATGGAACCTTCTCCGACTCCCCAGCCGCCGAGCGCCTTCTGAAAATATGTATAAGAAAAATAGAATACGAAAAAGCCGAGCACGTATTGGATCCAGCGCATCCATTTCCCGGATTTAGGAAGACTCAATCCGAAAACGCCTATCATCAAAAACGGAAAACCCAAACCGGCTCCGAAAAGAAACATCTTCAGCGAGGCCAAAAGAACGTTTTCCGCAGAAATCGCGCCCGAACCCGCCGTGATCTGCAGAAGAATGGCGACGACCACCGGCCCGACGCAAGGGGAGGACAAAAGTCCGGCCCCCATCCCCAAAAGAAAGGTTCCCCTGTATCCTTCCTTCGTTTCCATTCCCTTGGATTGAAAAAACGGAAGATGAACCAGATCCAGAGACGCCAAGGCGAGCAAAAATATCAGGACGGAAAGAATCAGGTTCGTAATCGGATAACGCAGAACCGCGTTAAACGCACCACCGGAAAACCCGGCGATCAATCCGAAACAGGCGTAAACCGCCACTAGACCGAAATAATAAATCGCAGGATGAAGAATCCGAGGGGAACCTTCTCCCCGAGCGCGGACGATTCCCACGGTAATGGGATACAAAGGATAAACGCAGGGAAGCAGACTGGCTAAAACGCCGCCTGCAACCAAAACCAAGGCGGTGGTCCAACCGAGTCCTCCTTCGCCGACTCCGTGTGTAACGCTTGTCTGTAATCGGGAGAACCAGGAACCGAGGGATTCTTCCGCAGACAGCGGAACGGTTGTGAAAAAAAGGAACAGGAACGCCAGAAACGGGAATGGGTTCGATACAACGTTACGAGGATAAAATTTCGAGACCACGGATCAAACGACCAGAGAAAAACAATTCTTCATTCCGATAACAATCCTTTCTTCCAAAAAACAGAGGTCAATCCGATTCCTGAGACGGTAGTTCGGAACTCGTAATTTAGACTCGGAGCCGCGGAGAAAGGGTTCGTTTTCGATAAAAAAACTCAGGCCGAAACCGCGGTTTTCGGGGATTTGCGCCTAAGTATTCCGGGGCCTATTTCGAACCACGGCCGCTTCTCCTTCCTTAGAGAGTTTTTTAGGGCGGGAAGCGTGGACTAAAACCCGGATTCTGCCGAAACTAATAACGTGACTCCGAAACGTATTCGATCGATCCTCTGCATCCTTTTGGTAACGGTTCTGCACGGAAATCCCGGGCCGGTCCGCGGCGAGATCGATCTGGATTACAACTATGAGTACGAAAAAAACGGTCCTTATACCAAATTTTCGGATTGGGTTCCCTACAAACTTCATAAATGGGAGCCGAAGTTTCTGGAGGATTATTACCAGCTTTACGGACTCAAACTTCATTACGGGGAAAACGAACTCAGAAGGGACATCTACTTCCTGAAGATAGGTTTAAAAAAGAGGTTTAGACATCCCAAAAACGCGCTTTGTCCGGTCAAGGACGAGGATGAATATTATAAATATCGCAACTTATTGTTCATGCATATCCATCTTCAGATCATGCGCTCGTATATGAGAATCGCGTCCCAGTTCGATAAACGGCATCTGTATTTTTACAACCTGGACTTCGCGTATGATCTGGACCGTTCCTTCGAGGTGGCGGAAGGATTTTATAAGGAGGCGATTCCGTACTGGAAAGAGGCGCAGAGATACGCCGATCGTTCCTCCGAAATCGATTCGGATTTGGATCTAGGAACGATGGAAACGGAACGTTATGAAATCATCATCGGAAAATTGGATTTCGGAAAGATCATTGAGGATCACCTTTCGCGCTTGGAGAAAAAAAGAAAGACCGTAAAGGAATATTTGGCCCGACATCCCGACGCGAATAAACCGCTTCTGGATTGAATTCGTCCCCGTCCCCATCGACGGCCTCCCCGATCCTGGATTTTTCGCCGGAATTACGACGGAAGAAATTCCCTTGCCAAGATAAGATTTTTCTGATATAGACGAAGCCACCGCGCCTACTCCCGCGGACCCGCCTCCACCACCCTAACTCGGGCGGGGGCGCGTTTTGTATCACTGCGGATCGTCGGAACTACCGCAAAACGATTCCGATTCGGACCCGACAGGACCGACGTAACGCTGCACGTCGCGGAACGGACAAAAAAAAGCCCGAGTGTCGCCCGGGCTTTTTCGCAATTCGACTTCCCAAGAAGCGTTCGTTCTTCGGACGAAACGCCTCTTCGAATTCGTATTAGCAGGAATAAGTGGTGAGGAATTCGAACGGGTGAGGTCTTCCTTCCCAAGGCCAAATTTCCGTTTCGAATTTGTAAGCCTTGTAAGTCTGGATAAAGTCTTCCGTAAAGACGTCGCCTTTTTTGAGGAAGTCCCTATCCGCCAACATATGCTCCACGGCTTCTCTCAAAGTGTGAGGCATTTGTTGAATTCCCTTCTCGCGGATTTCATCCAGCGTAAGTTCGAAAAGATCCTCTTCCCGAGGAGGACCCGGATCGATCTTCTTCTGAACTCCGTCGATTCCGGCCATAAGCATCGCCGCGAAAGCGAGATAAGGATTCGCGGAAGAATCCGGGAAACGGAATTCCACCCTTCTCGCCTTGTCCCCGTTTACGAACGGAATCCGGCAGGAAGCGGAACGGTTTTGAGCGGAATACGCCAAAATCGAAGGAGCTTCGAAACCGGGAAGAAGTCTTTTGTAGGAGTTGGTGGAAGCGTTGGTGAACGCCGCGCACGCTTTTGCGTGGGAAAGAACCCCGCCGATGTAGTTCATCGCGGTGTCGCTCAGGTTTTGATATCCTTTGCCTGCAAAAAGGTTCACACCGTTTTTCCAGATGGACTGGTGGCAGTGCATCCCGTTTCCGTTGTCTCCGTAAAGAGGTTTCGGCATAAAGGTGGCGGTTTTACCATACTGGTGAGCCACCATCTTCACAACGTATTTCAGTTTTTGAACGTTATCCGCAGCTTCGATCAGAGTTCCGAACTTCACGCCGATCTCGCCTTGCCCTTGCGCCACCTCGTGGTGAACCACGAAAGTTTCCATACCGATCTGGTGAAGCGTCTTAACGATCGCCGCTCTCAGATCCACTTGGGAATCCACCGGAGCAACCGGGAAATAACCTCCCTTGGTTCCGGGACGGTGACCGGTATTGGTGGAACCCGGAAAATCCGTGTGGGAATTCCAAATCCCTTCCGATGAATCGATTTCGTAGTATTGAACGTTGATCGCGTCTCTTACTTTGAGATTGTCGAAGATAAAAAATTCGTTTTCGGGACCGAAATACGCGGTATCCGCCAATCCGGAGGAATCCAGATACTTGAGCGCTTTTTTAGCGATCGAACGGGGACACTTTTCGTAAGCCGCGCCCTTGTAGATATCGAATACGTCGCAGAATACAACCAATGTAGGATCCGCCGTGAAAGGATCCAGGAAGATCGCATCCGTATCCGGAATCAATTGCATATCCGATCTGTCGATCGGCTGCCACGCAGGGATCGAACTTCCGTCAAAAGGAAGACCTTTGAAGGAATCTTCGGTAATGGAACCTGTGTGATACGATACGTGGTGCCAAGCTCCTTTGATATCCGTAAAACGGAAATCGTAGAAAAGAACGTTATTCGCTTTAGCGTAAGCGATAACTTCACTAGGTGTTCTGGACATTCTATTCTCCTGTTTGTCTTCGAGTATTAAAAATAATCTCTAATTCACGCGTTGCGTGCGTCTCTCTTAGTGATTGCAAATTTCGTACCAAACGGTGAATTTCACCGGAAATCCAAAAAAAGGAGCACAACTCCTCGTTTCCGGCAACTTGGTAGCGAATCCGAAAACAAAGTAAAATTCCTTGAACCGCAGGCAAGCCCTAAAATACAATGCGGTAGCAGATTTTATCTTTTTTCCAATCGAATCGGCAACTAGCTGAAATATCGTACACGGCTGGTACTGGTACTTTACATTCTGCATAAATTTTATTCAACGTTGAGCATTGTATGAAACAGATCCTCTTTCTGAGTGAATCCGAAGTAAAACGAATCTTTCGAGAAGAGGATTGGGAATTTTTTACGAATCCAACCCTTCCCGCAAACGAGATTCCGGCGGAATTTTATTCTCAAATGAAAACTTGGGCGGAAGAAAGAAAGGCCTTATATGCCGTGGAATTTCCGGATGAAATTTTCGACGGTTCCTTATCCGGTTTTTCGGAACGAAGCATACGCCCCTTAAAGGAATTCTCCGGTCCTTCGTATTCCGGTCTTCCTTCCCGCCGATTTCCACCCTTTCTTTGGGGGGAATTCTTTTATCTTCCGTACGGATCCGCGAATGTTACGGCGGTTTCCAGGATCGGAGAATTGCAGGAAAAGATCGAAAACGAACGGACCCGTTCCGCAAAAAACGTCCCGGCTTTTTCCCCGTATCGACTCGTGTTTAAGATAGAAGACGATCGATCGTTGGAGGAGATTGCGGAACTTTCCCTTCCGGAAACCCTGATCGAAAGGATCTACGAAACCTCCGAAGGGATTTTTCTCTCCACAAAACGGTTGGGCGCGTTACAAAGCGCGTTTGCAGCTCATTTTTTCTCGGCGATCATCAAGGAAATCGAATTCAAACTTTATAAAGTTATAATAGACTTTTCCGAAGTTCCGGAATCGTTTCCCGCTTGGATGAGCCGTTCCGCGCGTATCGTAGCCGCGCTCGACCGGGAAACATCCCCCCGATACGGAACCTACGCGGAACCTTTTTTCGAACTGAAAGTGTATACCTGTTTTAGTCCTTCGTTCCTCGTATTGGTCCTTTCTTCGTGTCTACTGGACGCCTTGGAGAATCGGGAGATCCATAAAACGGACGATCAAAAAAATTCCCCTTCTCTTTTTTCCAAAAACGAATCCTGGAGGGATTTCACCGAACACAGATTCGCCGCCCGTGTTTCAAGACAGATCGGCGAGGAGGAAAGTTTTTTCCAAAATCTTCTTCAGAAGGAATACGAAAACGCGTTGAACTCGTTTCGGGATCGGAGCGTGATCCGGAAACGAGAGACGGAGGAATTCATCGTTCCCGAACTTTTGGAACGGTTAAAACTGTTCCGCGATTCGGAAGAATTTATTTCCTTGCGCGAATCCGATCGGGAGGATTGGAACCGGTATCGAGACGAAACGGTTTCCCTCCTTCTTGATACCTGGAAACGAA
>NZ_NPEF01000105.1 GCF_002811955.1 Leptospira ellisii | reverse complement strand
GCGAAATCCGTTCGGCTTCCGCGTTTTGCGCGTTCACGCAGGAAAAAGACTGCGTCATATCCGTCCGTCCGGGAAGCGGGTGAGTTACGTCCACGGATCTCGTCAAGGAGGTTCCGCTAGGACAAAGAAACCGGATCGGATAGTTGTATAGATAATTTCCGGGTTGATCGATCGCAAGACCCATGACCGAAAAAAAGACGATGAATACCGCCTTTGCCGGAGGTCCGAATCCGGAATTCACCGCGGACTTGGCCCCCCAAAAACCGCCTAACAATAATAATATGCTGGCGAATCCTTCCAAATGGGAGATCGCTATGATGAACAGGATAGGAGTTAGTATCACGGTCGCTAAACCGGCGAGAAAGATCAAAACCCAGCCGAAGGTGCCTAACTTTAGAATTTTCTGAAATATTCCGCCGGGAGCGGCGGTTCGCGCGTTTTCCCCTTTGGCGTTTCCGCATTGGGCGCAGTTCGGCAATTCGGGCGGATTTTTATATCCGCAGTGGTGACAGATCCATTTCATGGTTTTCCGGGAAACTTTATTTTTCGTTCCGACAAACGGTAGCAAGAATTTTTTTCCAAGATTTCCGCCGGTTTTTGGCTTAAAGCGAAATATAAAATGCAAAGAATGCGGATTCAGGACCTTATATACTAATAGGATGTTCTCCAAAACCCTCTTATTGATCGGGAGCGTTTTTTTCTGGGTCGGGTGCAATCACAAAAAGGTGACGCCGGATCCTTCCTCATTGCTGCTTTTATTCCCCGATCGGGCGGAAAATTACGATCGGGACGTTCAATTTATTTCGGATCGGATCGTGCCGGATAGTTACGGCCAGGTAACCTACGAACTCGCATCGGAGGCGGAAATCTCCGCGTATCTCAATCTTTTAAAAGGGGAAATCGCCAAATATCCTAGAGGGTATTGGATCAAAGGCAAGGCGGAACATGTCGTTTTGGGAAAGAACATCAAAGTCGGTTCCCAATTTAGGGCGGCCGTTCCCGACGCGTATCAAAACGTTCTGTATCTTTCCGTCAACGGCCAGGGCGGGGGCGGCGCGGACGAATATCTGGTTCACGTGATTCATCACGAATTAAATCATAATGTGGATTTCGTGCACTTCGGCGATATGCGCGCCGTGTTACCGGAATGGGATCTGTTGAATCCGGACGGTTTCAAATACGGAAGCGGCGGAATTCAGGCATACGACGATCCGGGAACTCCGTGGGGCGCCTTAAACAATCCGGTTCCCGGCTTTTTGGATTTGTACGCTACGTTGGCTCAGGAAGAGGATCGATCCGAATTCGCGGCCTTACTTTTGGGCTCGGAAAAGGAAGTGAATATTCTCCGCGATATCTGTTTTCAGGATCAGATAGTGGTCGTTAAAAGTCGAAAGATGATCGAACTTATGAATCGTTTTTGGCCCTATGCGAACTCCGATACGTACTGGAATCGGATCAATAAAGGCACCCACTGCGAATGACCGATAGTAGTTTCGTTTATTCGAATTTATGAATGTATTTACGGACGAACGAAAAATCGAATAATGTTTTTTACGTCTATTTGAAACGATCGTGACGAGCGAGTCGGTCGAAAGAAGAATGATAAAATATCTTTCGACGATTTTCGTTGCGGTTCTTAATTTATATTGTGTTTCTCCCGATTCCGATCGACAGCTTTTGGTGATCGACCGAGACACCTCTTTGCAGAACCGTTGGGACATTATAGAAAATTACGATATTTCGAACACGGTCTTCGAGGGAAAGATCCGTCTGCTAAAATCGGATTCCGATTTCGTGGATTTACTGTTGTCGAACTATGTCGTCGATAACGATCGGTCGGCCTTAATTCATCTTTCCCAAAATTATGCCGTTGCCTTGATCAAGATCGAAAACAAGACGAATCAAACTCAGATATTCGATACTCAAAATTTGAATGTTTCCTGGAACGGTAAAACGGTATCCCCTTTGAATCCGGAACAATATCCGAAAAAAATACATTGTTTGAATTGGAAAGGGAATATAAAAAACTTCTATAACTTTATCGCGATTTCGCTAGTCACTGCATATACGATTAACGCGATGTTCGCATGTACGGAAGGGAAATGCAAAGAGATGGAATACATGGATCGATGGTTAAAAGAGAATCATCCGATATATAATAAAGAAAAACATTTTTTTTCGGACGCGATATTCAAAACAACTCTTGATTTTAATCAGAAATTAAACTTAAAACACGTCGAAATCGAACCGAATACCCGTATTCAAGGGATCGCTTTATACCGAAATCCGGAACGATTTGCAGATGTTCGAAATTTTTTAACCGTCGGTAATTGTGTCGTAGATTGAATCACTTGTTGGGATTAGTCCGTTCTTTCGGTTTCATCTTTCTTAAGGTGGGCGAAAATTTACCGTCTCTTTCGTTGTCCCTGCGTGAAATAATTGCTGTTACCCCGTTCTTGAATAAGAGCCTTTCGTATAACGGATCAATTCGTCCGTAAGTTTGGACAAGCCCGGTCGGATCGTTCTTTTGTGACAGAGATAAAATTTCCGTTCCACGAAAAGTTCGGGAACGGGGATCGTCCGCAGTTTGGAAGTCAGGCTGTATTCGGATAAAAATCCGATTCCGAGACCCGCTTCGATACTTTTGATCACGGATTCGACGCTTCTCAATTCCATTCCGATTTTCGGTCGGAATTCCTTTCCATAGAAGCGTATCCTTTTTTCCACGGCTTTACGGATCGCGGAAGCGGGATGAAAAAATACGAACGATTCGTCCTTTAAATCCCGAATCGAAACCTTTTTCTTCCTAAGGATCGGATGATTTTGCGGGGCGACCGGAACGATTTTGTCCGATAAAAATTCCCTAGAAACAAGGCCGGATTCGTTCGCGGGGCCGGTCAATATTCCCAGATCCACTTCGCTTAACAAAATCGATTCCTTGGTTTCCAACGAATCCCCTTCCCTGACGGATAGGATAAGATCGGGATGTTCCTTTTTTATCTTTTTCAGGATTTCCGGTAGGATCCAGGCCGATACGGTTCCCCCCGCGGAGATCGAAAACTCTCCGGATAACTCGCGGCCCGAATCTTTGAGTCCGGTTTTCAGTTCCTCCCAGAGTTCCCGTAGTCTGACCGCGTATTGGGATAGAACTTCACCTTCGTACGTTAGGCGAACTTGTCTGGATCCCCGTTCGAATACGGTGACGCCCAATTCCTTTTCCAACAGAAAAATCTGTTTCGAAAGCGCCGGTTGGGTGAGTCCTAAACGGGCCGCCGCCTTTTGAAAGGTTCCGGCGTCCCGTATCTCCAAGAAATATCGGATCTGTCTAAATTCCATTCTAAACTTACATATAACTTTTAGTTATAATATATATCAATCCTATTTATTTGCATTATATATCCGGATCTGTTACCTTTTCTAACGGAGGAAAAAACATGGCAGGTAAGACCTTATTCGACAAAATTTGGGAATCCAGGATCGTCGCGAAAGACGGAGAAGAGGACATCCTCTACGTGGACAGGCATCTGCTTCACGAAGTGACTTCTCCTCAGGCGTTCGCCGCCTTAAAGGAAAAGGGGAGGAAAGTCCGCAGAAAGGATCGAACTTTGGCAATCATGGATCATAACGTTTCCACGAGGAATCGGGACTGGGACGGAGCGGGACCCGTCTCCAAAAAACAGATGGAGCTGCTGGTCCGCAACTGCGAGGAATTCGGACTCGAGTTGTTGGACATGAACCATCCCGATCAGGGAGTCGTTCACGTGGTCGGTCCCGAGATGGGACTTACGTTACCCGGAACCGTCATCGTATGCGGAGATTCGCATACTTCCACTCACGGAGCTTTCGGGGCGTTCGCCCTCGGCATAGGTACGAGCGAGATAGAACACGTTCTCGCGACCCAGACCGTTCGTCTTAAAAAATCCAAAAACTGTCTGATCCGAGTGGAGGGAAAACTCCCCGAAGACGCTACCGCAAAAGATCTGGCTTTGTTTCTGATCGGTCAGATCGGAACGGAGGGCGGACAGGGATACGTCGTGGAATATTCAGGCGAGGCGATTTCGGCCCTTTCCATGGAGGAAAGGATGACCCTTTGTAATCTTTGTATCGAAGCCGGTGCGAGAGCGGGATTGATCGCTCCCGACGATACGACGTTCGAGTATCTGAAAGACAGGGATTTCGCTCCGAAAGGGGAAGAGTTTAACAGAAAAGTTGAATATTGGAAAACTATAAAGTCGGATCGGGACGCCGTCTACGATAAGACGATCGTGTTGGACGCTGCGAAGGTATCCCCTATGGTCACTTGGGGAACCAACCCGGGGCAGGTCATACCGGTTTCCTCTGCGGTTCCGGATCCGGATTCGTTTTCCGATCCCGAAACGAGGGCCGCCGCGAGAAGATCGCTGGAATATATGGACTTAAAGGCGGGAGCTTCCATGAGTTCCGTCCGCATCGACAAGGTTTTTATCGGTTCCTGTACGAACGCAAGGATCGAAGACATACGCAGGGCGGCCGCGGTCGCGAAAGGAAGAAAGGTTTCGCCTAACGTGCACGCGATCGTCGTCCCCGGTTCCGGCCGGGTGAAACGTCAGGCGGAGGCGGAAGGTTTGGACCGGGTCCTTTCGGAGGCGGGATTCGAATGGAGATTGCCGGGTTGTTCCATGTGTCTCGGAATGAACGACGATTATCTTCTGCCTGGAGAACGTTGTGCATCCACTTCCAACCGCAACTTCGAAGGAAGACAAGGTCGCGGCGGAAGAACTCATTTGGTAAGTCCGGAAGCCGCGGTGGTCGCGGCGATTTTGGGTCGTTTCGGCACCGCTCGGGAATTGACGGAGGTAAACGTATGAACCGCTCTTGGACAAAACACAAAGGATCGGCCGCGCCCTTATATCGAAAGGATATAGATACGGATCAGATCCTACCCAAACAATTTATGAAGAAGGTGGAACGCACGGGCTTCGGGGTGCATCTTTTCCACAACTGGAGATATCTGGACGAAGATGGACGAACGCCCGATCCCAAGTTCGTATTAAACCGACCCAGATATTCCCGAGCCAGCGTTTTAGTCGCGGGAGAAAACTTCGGCTGCGGTTCCAGTAGAGAACACGCCCCTTGGGCTTTGGCGGATTTCGGATTCCGCGTCATAGTGGCCCCTTCGTTCGCCGATATCTTTTTCGGCAATTGTCCCAAGAACGGAATCGCACTCGTTCGTTTGTCTCAGGAAGAGGTCGAAGAGATTCTCGCTTTCGTCGAAGGGAACGAAGGCGCCGAACTCGAAGCGGATCTGGACGCGTTAGTTCTCATTGCCGGAGGAAAAAAATACGAATTCTTTTTGCCCGAATCCGCTTTGGGAAGGATTCAAAAAGGATGGGACGACGTGGATTTGACTATGAAATACGATTCTAAAATTCAAGAATTTGAATCCGTTTTGGAAAACGCCGTTCTTTGAGTAACGAACGCCGTCCGTTTTTGAAATCGTTTACGATTTATCGAGTTGTAAAGTGAAAGAAACGGGCGGGCGGCGTTCAATCGTGATTTATAAATCGAAATTCGATGTTCGGGATTTTGCAAAAAGGAAAAAACGAGTTGAGTCCTTTTTTTAGATTCGAAACATTTGAATATCATGAAAGCAAAAGATTTAGCGCAAACGCTCGGATTAGAATTCAAGGGCGACGGTGATTTGGAAATCAAGGCCGTAGGCGATATCGAAAATCATTCGGAGATTCGTCCGGATCGGATTTATTATTTTGAAGCGAAGAAATATCTCACTTCCAACCCTAAGGCGAAACAGGTTCGATTCGCACTCACTGTTCCTTCGTTAGCCGGGGAATTCCCTTCCGCATTGATCGTCCCCGAAGATCGGGCGAGGCTGAAATTCATCGAACTACTTTCGCTTTTCGAAAAGAAACCCAAGGTCGCCGCTTCCGTCTCCGCCAAGGCGAGCGTTCATCCGAGCGCGAAGATCGGTAAGAACGTCGCGATCATGGACTTCGCGGTGATTTCCGAAAACGCGGAGATCGGAGACGACTGTCAGATATTTCCGAACGTAGTGATCGAAAGCGGAGCAAAGATCGGAGAAGGCACCGTCCTAAAATCCGGGGTCGTGATCGGTTACGATTGTATTTTAGGAAAACATAATCTGATTCATGCGAACACGGTGATCGGAGCGGACGGTTTCGGTTTTTATGATAAGGGCGGGGTTCGTCATAAGGTTCCTCAGATCGGAATTTCGGTGATCGGAGATTACGTGGAAATGGGCGCGTGTTGCACCGTCGACCGCGCCACGATCGAAACGACCACGGTGGGAAATTATACGAAATTCGACGATCACGTTCATATCGCACATAACTGCCGGGTCGGCAACTACGTTTACATCGCGGGCGGAACGGTTTTGGCGGGATCGGTCACTTTGGAGGACGGGGTGATCATGGGAGGACAGGCCGCCGTCGCCGAGGGTGTCACGATGAAAAAAGGTTCCATCCTCATGGGTATGTCGGGGCTGACGGAAGACAGCACGGAAAAAGTGGCGTATTTCGGAATTCCCGCGAAACCGGCTTTGGAGATGCACAGGATTCATTCCTCGATGTCGAAACTTCCCGAGCTCGTTCGGGAACACAGAAACCGTTCCAAAAGTTAGGATTGAATCTGCGTTCCCGTTTTCGAGATTGGTAAAAGAGGTTTTTCCTTTTATGCCTTCGAACGCTAGCGCAAAATTCTACCTTCTCCTCGTGATCGCCATGGTTTCCTGGGGATTCGCATGGCCTTCCGCCAAACTGATCGTAGGCGTTCAACATCCGAACGTCATCATCTTCTGGCGGTTCTTAGTGACCGCCCTTTCCCTTTTACCGGTCGTGTTTTGGAGAAAGGAATCCTTCCGGCTTCCGGGCGTTAAGGCGCTTCTGCAAGTCACGTTAGGCGGAATTCTTTATACGGTTTACAATCAATTCTTCCTTTTGGGTTTGAGCGGCGGTCTTGCGGGCGCGGGCGGAGTTCTCGTGACGACGATGAATCCGATCTTCACGTATATCATCGTACATTCCTTCCAAAGAAAATTACCTTCGGCTCAGGCGGGAATCGGTCTCGTTTTCGGTTTGATCGGAGGTTGTGTACTTCTGCGTTTGTGGGAATTGGATTGGAATTCCCTGTTTCAATCCGGAAATTTATTCTTTCTTCTTTGCGCTTTCAGTTGGGCGCTTTTGAGTATGAATAGCCACAGCGCGGGTCAAACCGTCTCTCCTATGGTCTACAGTTTTTACGTATTTTCGATCGGCACGCTGATCGATCTGCTTCTCGCGCTTCCGTTCGGAGTGGAGAATGCGATTCACGCCGGTTCCTTTTTTTGGGTTCAGATTTTTTACCTTGCGGCGATTTCCACAACGTTCGGAACCACGGTTTATTTTTTCGCCTCCTCCAAACTCGGATCGAGAACCGCCAGTTCGTTTATCTTTCTTGTGCCGGTTACGGCGCTTTTGGGAAGTTGGTTCTTTTTGGGGGAGATTCCGAGTTTTACGACCACAATCGGGGGATTTTTCGCGGTCCTCGCCGTTTTTTTGCTGAATCGAAATCCGAGCGGAGAATCCCAAAAGGAAAATTCCAGATAAACACTGCGCGGAAAAATTCGCGGTAGTTCCCGCTTTGCGAGACGCGGTTTCGTACGAGGTCGGAACTACGCGTTTTTGTAACGTCGGTTCGCCTTTATCCCCAGCGACTTTTGTAGTAATGATTTCCGGAAGGCGCGATCTGAAATCCGTCCGGGTGTTCGACGACGAGACTGGATTCCTTTAAGTCCTCCAGATGAGGTCTGAGTTGATGCGCGGATTGGGCCGTATTGATTTCCAAATCCTCCATCGTCAGAATTCTACCGGATTGGGACGCGAGATAGATGTCCTGAAAGATTTGCGTCGAAAGAGGATTCATTGCGGTTCCTTCGTTTTGGAACGGAATTCCTACGTGTCAAAGAGATATTTTTATCGGTTAAAAAATGCGCCGTTTTTCGGAGCAATCCTTGCGAGCGCGGGTTGGATCCGTTTTGAAAATCGAATTTCTCTCCGGAACGTTTTTGTTTTTTACCGGATTTCGTCCTATAAATCGAGAAAAAGAATGGAAAAGGAAACTTCTTTAGTGGATAATCGGGGATCTATGCGCAAAAAGAATCAAATGCCTGAAACCAAAAGTCCCACCGAATTGGTGGAGTTCCTTTCCAAAGAAATGGAAAATCCGGCCTTCGAAGAATGGCTGGGCGAACTTGCGGAGAAAGCGATCGCCAACGATAAGTTCGTGTGGAGTTTTTTGTATCAGGTGATGCGCGACGCGGATTCGGGAAGGTTGTCGTGGGGTTATCACAAACGACTTCTTTCCGGCGCGGTTCAGATTCTTTCCCGGGTCGGCGACAGCCGTTCGTACCGAGCCATCATCAATTACGTGAAATCTTTGGATCGTCAAATTCCGATCGGTGCGTTGGAATTGATCACGGATCTTCTGCCTTCGTTCGCGGAAGTGGATCCGGACGAAATCCTCAAAATCGCGGCGACACCCGATCCTTTGAAGTCGGCATTCGGAGTTTTGGCGCTGTTCCAACTGATCGTGCAGGACAAACTTCCCGCGGACCGGGTGGAAGAGACGAAGGATTTTCTGAAAGGTTATAAAAACTACGCGTATTATCTCGATTCGGTCGTAGAAACGGCCTTGGATCATCTCGAGTCAGACGATTCCAACATCCTCACGTTCTTCGACGGGATTGCAGTTTAGAATTTTATAATATTCTTGATTTTAAGAATTCCACGAACCTGACGGCGCGGCGCGGCGGATTCTCCCCCGAGGGGAAAAGGGCGCACACGGCCGTGTCCGAATTCAATAAAAGATCGGGAAAAACCCTCCTCAATTTTCCGGATTCCAAAAGTTTTTCCACGTCCCAAATGGAGCGGAAAAGAATTCCGGGGCTTCCCTGTGCGATCGTCTCGCAAAGAAAGGAACCGTCGTTCGAACGGACTGCCCGATCCTCGGAAAGTTCCGCTACGGTTTTTTTCGTTCCGGGAACGCGCACGTTGGCCTGTTCGTCCACGAAAAGGATCGGATGATTTTTTAATTCGGAGATATGCGCCGGGGTTCCGACCTTTTCGAGATACGAGGGCGAAGCCACCGCTACGATCGGATTGCGCATCAATACCTCACAACGCGTTCCCTTGATCGGTTTCATGATTCTGATTCCGAGATCGAACTTGTTTTCTATGAGGTTGAATTTTTCGTTTCCGAATACGATCTCCAATTGTATTTCGGGATGCCGTATCCTGAATTCCGCGGCCAAAGCGGGAAAGATTCTTGTCGCGAACGGCGCAGGAGCTGTGATCCGGATTTTTCCCTTCAGCTCCTTTTCCTCTCCCGCTTCCTTTTCCGCCTGATCGAGTTCGGCTAAAATCCGTTCGGCTCTGATTCGAAACCGATCGCCCGCGTCGGTCAAACGGATCGTTCTTGTGGTTCGTTCGAATAAGGTGACTTTGAGCGCGCGCTCCAATCTCGAAATACGTTTGCTGATGGAGGGAATCGAAATTCCGGTTTTGCGAGCGGCCTTTGCGAAATTCCCCTCGGTGCAAACCGCTTCGAAAACCTCCAGATCGGCGATACTTTCCAGGTTCATTCTTTCCATTTTGGAAAGAATCTCTTTCAAATTCAAGACATTGTGGAAATTATGAATCCGAGTTAAGATGACCTTCGTCATAAGGAGTTTTTATCATGAAAGCAATCGTCATCAATCGTTTCGGAGGGAGCGACGTTTTCGAAACGGCGGAGGTCGCCAAACCGAATCCGATTCCGGGACATGTCGTGATCCGTATCAAAGCTACGAGCGTCAATCCGGTGGACACGAAAATCCGCAAGTTCGGTCCTCCGATCGCGCCGAAATTTCCGGCGGTTCTACACGGAGACGTAGCGGGAATCGTCGAGGAGATCGCCTCCGACGTAGGCGATTGGAAACCGGGCGACGAAGTATTCGGATGTGTGGGAGGTTTGATCGGAACCGGAGGCGCCTTGGCCGAATGGATTCTCGCCGACGCAAGGCTGCTCGCTCCGAAACCTAAGAATCTGAGTTTTGAAGAGGCCGCGGCGCTTCCTCTCGTTTCGATCACCGCCTGGGAAGGACTTTTCGATAAGGGAAAAATCCAGGCCGGAAATAAGATATTAATTACCGGAGGCGCGGGAGGAGTGGGGCATATCGCGGTTCAGTTGGCCCGATGGGCGGGAGCGAGGGTGATCGCCACGGCGACCGGATCGGAAAAACAAAATTTGGCCTTGAGTCTCGGCGCGGAAGCCGTCAGCGGAAGATCGATCGAGGAAATCCGCGTCGCGTCCGCGAAGACGTTCGGAAGCGAGGAATTGGATTTCGCTTTCGATACGGGCGGAGGAAGCGGTTTCGAAACGGCGATCGCATCGGTAAAACGAAAAGGCAAGGCAGTGACGATAGACGGTTCGGGTTCGTTTCAACTCGGGGCGGCGCATTCCAAAAGTCTGGATCTTGCGATCGTCTTTATGCTCATTCCGCTTTTATACGACGAAGGAAGGGAACAACACGGAAAAATTCTGCGCGAAGTTTCCCGTTTGGCGGAAGCGGGAATTTTGAAACCGGTTTTGGATCCGGAGATTTTTTCCTGGAACAGGATCGGAGAAGCGCATCAAAAACTGGAGGATAAAAGGACGATCGGAAAAATCGCGGTCCGCATCGATTGATTTTCGGCAGGTCGCTTACGTCCGACGGACGTTCCGGGTTTGCGAAAAACGATTGAAGCTCCGAACGAGCGGATTTAAACTTCTTTCGGGAAGGTATAAATACATGTTTCATTCCAAGTTTTTACTCGTTTCCGTTTTACTCGGATGTCTTCTTCCGTTCGCGTCGGTTTTCGCCAAGGAAGGTTTTTACGAATTCAAGGTGAAGGATATAAAGGGGAAGGAGATTTCCCTTTCCAAATACAAGGGAAAGGTGGTAATGGTGGTTAACGTGGCCTCCAAATGCGGCTACACCTATCAATACGATCATCTCGAAAAGATCTATCAAAAGTATAAGGAAAAGGGATTCGTCGTGGTCGGTTTTCCAGCCAATAATTTTTTGAGTCAGGAGCCCGGATCCGATCAGGAGATAGAAACGTTCTGCAGGATCCAAAAGGGAGCCACCTTCGACATGATGTCCAAAATTTCGGTTAAGGGAAAGGATCAGCATCCGTTGTACGCGTATCTAACGCAGAATTCCCCGAATCCGGGAGACGTGAAATGGAACTTCGAAAAGATCCTCATCTCCAAAACGGGTGCCATCGAAGCGAGATATCCTTCCTCCGTCGAACCCGACGAGGCGGAAGTAACCCAGAAAATCGAAGCCCTTTTGAAATAGGAAACCCGTTTTTGAGATTTTCGATCTTATTGTCGTTTTGTCTGAGCGCGGCGTCCGCTTGGACGGGGGAATCGTTTTCCTCCGAACCGGAACGGAAAGTTCTAACCGCATCCGCGGAGACCGACGAACGCACGGTTTCCGACGGAGATTCCGATTCCTCCTTCGCCGTTTCGGACGAAAAAACGGATTCGAAATCGCCCGCGTCCATCCAAAAGGGCTCCGTCAAAACGGCGGTTTCTCCGGAGGCGATTTTTGATTCATTTGATAATCATGATATTCTAATATTTGGGGAGGAACACGACGACGTCATGGGACATCGGATCCGTTTGGAATGGTTCAAAAGAATCTCCTCGAAAACCCCCGTTGTCCTTTCGCTCGAAATGCTCGAAAAGGATCAGCAAAAAACCCTGGACGAATATCTGAACGGTCAAATCGGAGAAAGGGCGTTTCTCAATTCCTTGAAACTTTGGCCCAATCATCTCCGGGATTATCAGCCGTTTTTGCAATTTGCGAAGGAGAACCGGATTCCCGTATTGGCCTCCAACGTTCCCCGAAAATACGTGAATCTCGTTTCGAATTCGGGTCTTGAGGAATTGTATAAGATCCGTTCCGTGTTTCTTCCTCCGAAGTATTTGATCCGGAAATTCTCCCAAGACGAATACGAATCGAAAATCCGGAACACTTTGCGGGAACACCCCGGAGCGGCTCAGAACGAGGGGTTGATCCGACGTTTTGTGGACGCGCAATATCTTTGGGACGCGGGGATGGCGGATTCGATCGCGAACGCCTTTTTGACCAAGGGTCGGAAGATCGTCCATATCAACGGAAGATTTCACAGCGACCAAGGATTCGGAGTGACGTTTCGTCTTCGGGAATTGGGTTTTCGCGTTTTGACGGTTTCCATGTTTCCACAAAAGTCGGAGGAACCGATTCCACCTGAGATCTTTCTCAGAAACGATTTTACCGTCGTTACGGAAAGGACCGAAAAAGAGAATTAAGTGCTTGTCCGGATCCGTCGATTCCTCCGACAATTAAGAGGATGATGGAGACAGGGATTCAAACTCTTAGAAGTCCTCGATTTCTTTGCCCTGAATGCGGGACCACTTCCCGCTTGCCGGAGGGAGTTCCCACAGGTTCGGTTTTTCGTCTGACCTGTTATCAGTGCGGTCATAAATCCTTGGTGAGAATGGAAGCCGCTTCCCTTCCTCCCAGAGAATCCTCGAACTCTCATTCGGCGGCTTCTTCCGCTTCCGGACCGACCGCAACTCGATCCAAATCCGCATTGCCCGATTTTTCCGAACCTACTCGAAAACCGATGGGAGATCCTACGGTCAATCGAAGGATCCAGGAATCCTCCGCTCCAACTTTGTCTTCTCAAATTCCGGAGCCTTATTCTCGAAACGTAGGAACTCCCCGTGAACCGTATCGCAGGGAAGAATCTCGGACGCAGGAGCCGACCGGACCGGGGCTTCTTGAAATTCTGAACGAACAATGGTCGAGGTTCCGACTCGCTACCGAGGAAAATTTGCGGGAACTACTGCAAAAATTCCGCGAAGTGCGAAAGAGTCCGGAACCGGATCCTTTATTTCCCGACAAACCGCTTCTGAAACGGGAGACGATCTCCTACGAAAAAAAACCGTTCTTTTCGATCCGCCGCGGTTCCGACACTACGGAGGAACGTTTTAACGACGAAATTCCGAAAGTAAAAACGCTTGCGGAACGATTGCGGGAGCAGGTTTCTTCCCGCAGAATTCGGCTTCCGAATGCGATTCTTTTGTCCGCGGGGGCAATCGTTTCCCTTCTTTTGATCGGACTGATCCTCTTTTGGGTGGGGGTCATCACGCGCGAAGCAGAGTTGAAGGAGATGATCTCGTTATTCTACAATCATCAACCCTCCGTCATCTACGATCGGGACGGGAAGAAGGTCTCCGAAATCTTCGCCAAAAAAACGAGTAACTTGGAATGG
>NZ_NPEF01000104.1 GCF_002811955.1 Leptospira ellisii | reverse complement strand
GATTTAATTTTCCCAAGAAACCGGGAATTTAATATTTTAGAATTTTATAAAATTCTAAAATAAATCGAGCCAAGCCTTGCGGATATCCGACTTTTCCATAAAGTAGGTTCCGATCAGGGCGGCGTCCACCAATTTACGGAAACGATCCAGATCGGAGCGGTTCCGCACGCCGGATTCCCCCACCCTGACTATGTTTCTAGGTAGAATCGCCGAAACCTCTTCCACAAGGTTATGATGGATCTGAAACGTATCCAAATCGCGCGTATTGACGCCCACGATCTCCGCACCGCAATCGAGCGCGAGTTTCGCCTCGTCCACGGTGTGCACTTCTACGAGACTGTCCATTCCCAAAGAGGAAGCGGTGCGGATGAAGTCGCGGATCTGTTCCTGAGTCAGAATTCTCACGATCAAAAGTACGGCCGCCGCTCCGTAGGCTCTCGCTTCCCGGATCTGAATCTCGTCTAGAATGAAATCCTTTCTCAGAACGGGAATTTTTACGTTAGACGAAACTGCACGAAGATCCTCCAGCGATCCACCGAAATATTCGCGGTCTGTGAGAACTGAAATCGCGGAAGCTCCGGATTCCTCGTAAACCTTCGCGATCTTTAGCGCCTCGTAATCGGAACGGATTTCTCCCGCGGAAGGACTTTTACGCTTACATTCCGCGATGATGGAAAAAGTGCGGCTCCGCAGGGATTCGCGCAATCCCGGTCCCGAGTACGGAACCGGGTCGTTTTCCCGGATTCGTTCGATTTCGTTTCGTTTTGTGGAGATGATTTCCCGGAGAACCCGGTGTAGCTGTGCGGAAGACATCGGAGATTAGAAGGATTTCAAAGCCTCGTCTTCGGTTTCGCGGATGTCGAAAAGGGATGTGAGTTCGATCACGTCGAAGATGCGCTTTACGGCCGGCTTAATATTACTGATCTTTAATGCGCCTTCTTTAGAATTCAATTTTCTTAATGTGGAAATGCAGGCTCTAAAACCGGACGAAGACATATAATCCACTTCCTGCATATTCAGAATCACTTTTTTATGACCTTGATTGTCGATCAGATCATTCAGATTTTCCTCTACTTCATTGGCGATGGAAACATCCAAGCGTCCTTTGAGATAAACAATCAAAACACCGTCGCGTACTTTGTGATCGAGCAAGGGAATATCCTTAGTTTTTGCTACTGACAACTATCAGGGGCGAAAATAAGCTGTCAATCACTGTTCACCGGCCCAAAAATGAAATTTCCAGAGTCTCTTCACGGTTTACGAACGCTCGTTCTCGGAGGGGGAATTTCCGGAAACGCGGCGATCGGACTTCTCACCTCTCTCGGAGCCGAACCGCTTCTTTGTGATCGGAACCGCCCGGAATCCGAATCCATAAACTATCTTCCCGATACGATCAACCCGCTCGAACTTCCTCCGATTTCGCTGATCGTAAAATCTCCCGGAATTCTGCCCGCACATCCGATTCTTACCTTCGCGTTCGAAAAAAAAATTCCGGTGGTATCGGAGATCGACTTAGGAAGAAAATTTTTTTCCAGTAAACTCTTGGGTGTAACCGGAACGGACGGAAAATCCACCACGACCGCGCTTGCGGCGCATCTGCTGCGCAAGGATTTTCCGGATCTTCGGGAAGGAGGCAATCTGGGAATTCCGTTTACTTCCTTTTGTAGGGAGCCGATTTCCCTCGCCGTTTTGGAATTGTCCAGTTATCAATTGGAGGATTCCTCACCGCTTCGACTCGACGTCTCCGTATTTTTGAACATAGCCCCCGACCATCTGGAACGCCACAAGACGATGGAGAATTACTTCCGAGCGAAGTTAAAAATCGCGGACGAAAAAAATCCGAAACACGTTTTCGTCGTATCCGAAAAAATCAAGGAACGTCTGCCCGATCCGGCCTTCTTCGAGTGCGGAATTCGGACTTTCGGCAAACACGCATTATGCGACGCATTCGTAGACGATCCGAAAAACAGGATCAAAACCTCCCGATACGAGTACGACATATCCGGGTTTTATCTGCCCGGTTCCCACAATCGGGAGAATCTTGCGGCCGCGATTCTGGCGGCGGAGGCGATCGGAGGGAAACCCGAGTCGATCCAATCCGGGATCTCCTCGTTCCGCGGACTTCCCCACAGGTTTCAGATCGCAGGCGAAAAAAAAGGACTTTCCTTTATCAACGATTCGAAATCCACCAATCTTCACAGTATGCTCGCCGGAATGTCCACTTGGAAAAATCTGCCGCAAACCTGTCTGATCCTCGGGGGGAGACCCAAACGGGAGGACCCGCAACCTCTTTACGATTTTCTAACTCGAGGAATCGGCGCCGTGATTCTGATCGGGGAGGCCCGCTCGATTTGGGAGGAAGGGATCCGAAACGTGATCGGAGAACGTCTGTTTTCCGAGGAGAATCTGAATGACGCTTTTGGAATATTCAAAAAATCGGATTTAATTCTCGAATCCCTCCCCGCTTCCGGAATGTCGGGGGACTCGGCCGCAAAAATACGACTTCGGAACGGGGCTTCGATCTCCTCGATCGTATTCTCCCCCGCCTGCGCGAGTTTCGATCAGTATAAGAATTTCGAAGAAAGGGGAAATCATTTCCTCGCACTGGTGAACGAGTTTCTGCGAACGATCGGCTGATCGTCGAAAAAGAGAACGCGACGTCGCGACCGCGCGGGAACGAAGTTTAACGGAGAAATCCGGAACTCTGAAGGCGGTCATATACGCTGCCTTCGATGAAAATTTTGAGAAGTTCCGCGTCCACGTGATTGTCCCTCGCTTCCATCTGCAGAATATCGAGGGCGCGTTCCAGAGGAACGGCGCGTTTGTAAGGACGATCCTTGTCAGTAAGCGCGTCGAAGATATCCGATATCGTCATGATTCTCGACTGGATGGGAATCGAATCTCCCGCCAAACCCCGCGGATAACCGGTTCCGTCCAACTTTTCGTGGTGAGCGTGTGCGATCGAAGGAACCATCTTCAAATCCCCCGTCCAAGGGATTTTGCTCAGAAATTGGAACGTATGTTCCACGTGCGATTCGATCTCTTTGCGTTCCGCGAAATCGAGGGATCCTTTTTTGATCGTCAAAAATCCGAATTCGTACGGAGAGATCAGATTCAGATTTTCTCCGGCGGTAGTGGAATAATTCACCTTCGCGATCTCTTCCAGCATCTGAAAATTAGATTCTTCTAATATGGAAGGCTCGTTGGAATCCACAACGATCTGGAACATCTGGTCCAATTTCTGATATTCCACCTGAAGTTCGAATTCCAGGGAGGTTTCGTAGTCCGCGAATCCCGCGTTTCCCCGTTTTTTAAGATAATCCGTCTTTTTTTGGAGAATCCTGGATTCGATGTCCTTTTTGATGTATTGGAATCTCCACCGGATCAACTCCAGTTCGTAGTCCTCCAACTTTTTGGATTTGACCAGAACCTTCTCCCGAACGCCGACCTTTCCGAAGTCGTGCAACAAAGACGCATAACGTATTTCCTTGATCTGCTCCTTGGAAAAACGCACGTCTCCGTATTTTCCGTCCCCGATCCGATCGACGGTTTCCGCCAAACCGACCGTAAGCAGGGCCACCCGGAACGAGTGACCGCTCGTCGTCGGGTCCCGCGATTCGATCGCGTTGACGGACGCGGTCACAAAACCTTCGAAGAGGGTTTCTATCTCCTGCAATAAATTATTGTTCTGAATGGCGACGGCCGCCTGTCCGGCCACGCTCATCACGAGTTGCGCCGAATAGTCGTCGAAGGGAAGGACGTCCTTACCCTTCATCTGCTCCACCGAAAGTTTCTGGTTGAAATTCCGCTTTTTATTGATGAGCTGAATGACTCCCACGACCTCGTTCCTATGGTTCTTCATGGGGACCACGAGCATGGATTTCGTATGATAATTCGATAATACGTCGAAGTTGCTGTTGAACGTGTATTCCGCGTCCTCGGGAAGATCGTAGACGTCCGGTATGTTCAGGATTTTCCCGGTGGCCGCCACGTATCCCGCGATGCTCGACTTGTTGATCGGAAGGAGGAATTCCTCCGTGTCGATATCCATCGACGAAATCTTAAAACGCAGGTTCCTTATAAAACCGAGCTCGTCTTTTTCGACGAGATACAGGGAACCGGAATCCGCCACCGAAATTTCCCTCGCGCTGAAAATGATCTCCCGCAGAAGTTTGTTGAAATCCTTTTCGTCTGCGAGGCTGATTCCTATCCTGGTAAGTTTGGAAATTTCGTATTTGGTCGTATTCACCTTGTGCTGAAGATCGAACTGATCCGTGATCATCTGCAATTGAGTGAACGCGTTGGCGAAGGCCTTGTTCAAAACGACTTCGGAAGAAGACTCTGGAAGGATCGCGAAAATAAGATCCTCTTCGATCCGGAGATCGGGGGAAGGGATATAATCCAAACCGTCGTTCAGGATAAAACGGCTCAGAATCAGGGGATTACTCTGGAACTGTCTGTGGATGTCCCTTTGAAATTCCTTCAATACGGGAACCGTAAGGTAAAAAATCACATTCAAAAAACCGATCGAATCCTTGATCGCCTCGGAATCGAAAAATTCTTTGAGGTTCAAAAATTGAAGTTCTAAGCGGGAAGAAACCGGAGAGAGTTTGCGGGATAGGGAGCGCGAATCCGTTACGACGTATTTTGGGAACTTCTGACTCATTCTTCCAGGAGCCAATGAAACCGTACTTTAAAATTCAGGGAAAGAGAATTTTTGACCGATTCCGCCAAAAAAAGGATCTTTGAAAAAAGGAACGGAAACGCGGAATTTCGAAAAAAATCGAGGACCGACGGCGCGAACCGTTGCAACCGTCGGCCCTCTTAGGAAATAAAGTACCGTCCCCCTCGAAGAAGGCTTGTTAGTCGAGGAGGAGAGGACTCAAATTAGAAGGCTTAATTAACGTTTGAGACCTAATACTTCCTGAATCATCTGATCGGAAGTGGTGATCGTTCTGGAGTTGGCTTGAAATCCTCTCTGCGTCACGATCATGTCCGTGAATTGGTCCGAAAGATCCACGTTAGACATTTCCAAAAGACCGGCGTTGATCTTCCCTCTTCCTTGCACTCCGGCCTCTCCGATATTCGGTTCCCCCGAGTTCATGGAATAGGCGAACATCGTGTCCCCCGCTTTGTCCAAACCGGCGGGATTGTTGAACACCGCGGTCGCGATTCTAGCGAGAGGTTGACGGACTCCGTTGGAGAATACGCCGGTGATCGTTCCGGAGTTGTCGATGGAGAAGGATTCCAGATAACCCATCGTATAACCGTCCTGTTTCACAGCTTTCGTGGTGAAGTCGGAGGAGAATTGGGTGATTCCGTCCACCATTCCCGCCTCTCCTAGGTTGAGGTCGAAACTCTGAACCGCCGGATTTCCGGGAATGCGGAAGGAAACCTTCGCGTTCAGCTTACCGCTGTTCATCGAATCCACTCCGTCGGAAACGTAGACGAGTTTACCATCGGGGGTAAATCCGAATTCGAGTTCGGTATTTCCCGGAAGTTGTGTGTTTTGACCGCCGGTGCCCGCAACGTCCACGGAAACTTGTGTCGCATCGGTCAGATTCAGACGCGCCTTCCAGGTGTTGTCTCGAACCTTGTAGAATTCGATTTTGAATTCCCTTTGAATCCCCTGATCGTCGAAGGTTTTGATTGTGGTGACGTGTCCCCTTCTCATCCTAGGATCCGGATCGTTGATCATGGCGGTAATCTCTTCCTGAGTCGCGTCGGGAGGAACCGCGGGAGCGGACGAATTCAGGTTGGATTTGAAATCGATCTGAGAGGTGGCTTTCGCCGGTTCTTTGGAATAAACCGGGATCACGATGTCTTCGATCGAAGCGGATGAGTTGATGAATTTATTCCCTTTGTCGTCGAGTCTCGCATTCCATCCCTGCACCTTAAGACCGTTAGCCGGATTGACGTAGTAGCCGTTCTTATCGAGGTTAAAAGCTCCGGCTCTCGTATAGAATTGTTTTTCGCCGTCCTTAACGATGAAAAATCCCTCTCCGGACATCGCCACGTCCGTATTTTTACCCGTGGTCTGAAGCGATCCCTGAGTCATAATCTTGTCGATGGCCGCGATCAAAGACCCGAGACCAACCTGCTGCGGGTTGACGCCTCCGATATTCTCCTTTGGCTCGGAAGCTCCCCTGAGTTCCTGGGAGATCATATCCTGAAACGTGACGCGTTCCGTCTTAAAACCGTGCGTGTTCACGTTAGAGATGTTGTTTCCGATGACATCCATTCGGACCTGATGGTTCTTGAGTCCGGATACGCCGGAATAGAGTGACCTCATCATAAAGCTGTTACCTCGATTGACCTTTGTTTATTTATTCGTATGAATTGCTTTTGTCTTTGCCGGGGAATTTCCAATCGGAGGATTTATCCTCCGCCGCCGTTCTGTCGTTCAGCGTCTTTTCGTTGGAAACGGTTCCGGGGGCAACGTTATCCGAAACCGGAACGGTTTCCCGTTTTTCGGTGCCGGTCTCCGTCTTTTCCTTAGGTGCGTTAGGCGCAATTGCGGACGTACCGGTCGAAGGCGACGACGCGTTCGCCGATTGAGCCGGAGCGTTCTGCTGAACCTGACTTTGATTGTATGCGGCTTCCTGTTCCTTGAGAACGACCGGATCGCTGATCAAAGAGATCTGCTCCACGTCGATGGATCTTCCGTTGACGCGGACGAACGTCTTCCCTTCCCCGTCGAAAAAAAGAGCTCCGGCGATTCCCGCCACGTTTTCCCCGTTCACGAAGTCCGGACCGGAGACGAGTTTCCCGACGAGAGAAAAACTCTGACGGTTTCCCATCTTTTGGATTCCGGTGGAGATGTTGTTCATCTGTTCGAGGGAGGAGAACTGCGCCATCTGCGCGATGAAGTCCTGATCCTTAACCGGATTGGTCGGATCCTGCGAAGATAATTGTGTGATGAGAAGTTTGAGAAAATCGTCCTTACCGAGAGACTTGACCGTGGAGCGTATCTCGATCCCTTTGAGACCGTTCTTTTCCTCGCGTTCCATATTCTCCATGTGGTTCCGGATATTGAAACTTCTGTCTCCTTCGAGATAACGGTCTCTTGTAGCTTGTTGGCTGACGCCTGTAGTCTCTGGCATAATTCCCTCCGAGGCCTATACTTTCAGATCGAGCAGTTTCTCGTTTTTCCTTTCGGTTTTTTCCGAAAAAGGGTTAGGGTCGGATGAATTTTCTTCGGAGAAAAATTCTTCGTCTTCGTAAAAAGTGCTTTTGAAATCCGGATTTCGTTCCGCGTCGAAAGCGGAGAAAAAGGAACGTGAATCGCGTCCGTTCTTATCCGACTCCGTGTTGAACGCAAACGTCTCTTCGCGTTCCCTGACTTCTATCACGAGGGATTCCAATTCGAGACCGCTCGCCTTGAGTTCCTGTCTGAGATTGGCGAGCTCGGCGCCTAACTGTTGTTTGACGAAATCGGATTCGACCAGGAGTTTTCCGCGTATCACGTCCTTGTCCGCGGAGATGGAAAGCGACATGTGACCGAGATCCTTCGGGTTCATACGGATACTCGCGACGGTTTTACCTTCTCCTAAAATCTGGACCCGCGCGGAACGGATTAGCGATTGGAAATTTTTCTCCACGTCCTTGCGGGAAAGAGCGCTAAACCCCTTTCCTTCCCCGGTTTCGGTCCGGAGCGGGGCCGCGGTTTCGCGGATCGCGGTTCCGGATAACGTATTGCCTTTGATCAAAGAAGAATAGGAATCCCCGTTTCCGGAACGTGAGAATTGTTCCTGACCGGAGGACGATCTTCCCGAGGAGGAATCGCCGAACTGTTGTAATACGACCGTCTTGATGTCCTCTCTCGCGGCGGTTTTTAAGGCCAGATACGAATCGGATTTTTTATCCCGGCTGATTTTCCATTTTTCGGAATCGAGAACCGCTTCCCGGGAGATTTCCGTTTTGATTTCGTCCGAACCCTTGAATTGGGTTTCCTTTCCGGAGGATTTTTTCTCTCCGAGTTTGGATTCTTTGATTTCTTCGTCCGCGAGTAGGGAGCGGATCGCCGTTTTGGAATCGGAGGAATCGACGACTTCTTCGTTTCGGGAAGTCTCCTCCTTTTTGAGATTAGGGCGCTTGATTTCTTTGGAAATCTCCGAAAGAGGGGACGGCTCGTTCGTCTCTTCGAAAAGGGTCGATGATTCCTTTATAAATGCGGCTTCTTTCGGGTTGCCCGATTCGGTTTCCATGACGAAATAAGTTTCCACCGTTTCGTTTTCGGACGGCGTTCCGATTTCCTGCGTTTCTATCGCGGTTTCGGCGGCGATTTGATTTTGAAGTTCGTCCACGATGACCGCTTCGATTTCCGGATCGACGGTCTCGTTCGGCTTCGCTTCCGCGACCAAAAACCACGGAAGCGCGGTAACGTTAGTCGCTTCTTCCAAAGCCTCCGCGTCTTCCGTTTCGTTAGAGGCGTTTTCTTCCCCGCTCGGAATTTCCTCTTTTACCGCGGCGGTTTCGGTTTCCTTCGACTCAGCGATCTCCGCAGTTTCGTTGTTAGGTGAATCCGCTTCCGTTTTAGAAGAAGGTTTTAGGACGCCGTTGAGCGTTTCGTCCAGACCTTTCTGAGCGGACCCCTGAAGGGATTTCATCAGATCAAGAAACGAATTTTTTCCGATCGCCGCGCCGACGTTGGAAAGACTCGGCGTGGGATTGGTTTGTGTCTGAGTTTTGAATTCTGAAATCGTAAGATCGCCGGAAATATTCATACTACGCTCCGCAGTATTAAAATCGATCTTTCACGGAATTCCTTGACGGTTTTTTATATTATCTTCTTCCCTTTTGTGATTATGTCGCTTTCTTACGGTTTAGCGAGAATGGAAATCGTAGATCGGCAGCGAACCGGTGAAGTTTCGAAAAATGCGGGAACTCCCCCGCTTTCGGAAGGTTTTTCCGTCAAACCTCGTGGGAACTCACACCGAACGGGAATTCACGAGAAATTCACGCGTAGCGGTGCGAGTTTAGCGGACAAAACCGGAATCGGCGTGGCGAACGTTCCCAGTCGCACAAAAACATTTCTTTCGGTCGCGATCGGTAAACCCTCCCATTCCGAATACACCGACGTAAAATGAGCGCCCTTCGCCCAAACGCCCACGACGTCCGCCGTATAATCGTGCCGGACCAAAAGCCCTTCCCGATCGAAAAAGTAGGATTGTCTTCGGCAATGAACGTGTGCACCCGGAGGAAATACCGCGTCGATCCGAAAACCGTTCGCGAATTCCGTCTCGCGGACCGCGTGTTCCCGGAGAATAAACGGAACGCCCAAATATTGCAGAACCGCATAACCGAAAAAATACGAAACGTCGAGAGCGTTCCAACGCCGGTATTTTCCGAAGCCGGAAAACGTATCCCGGTAATTCGGAATTCCGAACGAAAGCGGCTCCTCTTCTATATTAAAAATCCCTACTTTACCATTTTGGAATACGATTTTTTTATCGGGGGAAGGGTATTCGGGAAATTCCGTCGTCATACGTTTCGGAAAAATCCTCACCGAACCGTGTTTTTGAAAGGTGCGTCCCAAACCTTTCAGGACGGGTAAAGGAGCCCCTAAACGTTCGAAACGAAATTCGACCGAATCGAGACGCTCCCAAAGTTTCCATCCGCCGAACCGATCGATCGCCCGTTCCAGAAGTTTCATCGTTCCATCTTAGGGCCGTTTTTAAACCGGCGTAAAGACGTTTTTCGATCCTCGGTTCCGGAGCGAAAAAACGCGGAACGAAGATCCCTAAACCTTATTTGCAGGCCTTTTGTTTGCGGATCATTTCGGAAAGCCGATTTTCCTCTTCCTGAGTGATCGTATGACGTTTGAGAACCGACTCGGCGATGGGAACCGCGGCCGGATCCTTGTTGATGCACTGGCTGAAAAATTCGATCGCTTCCGCTCTGGTGTTTTGATTTTCCTTACCCAGGCGAATCCTATGTAGTTCGAGTCTTTTTTCCCGGGTGGAAGTGTCGACGATCAGATAATCCTCGTAACACTCCTTGATGAGATGATCCGGCAGATCTGTGATCGTACATTTTTTTCTCGAAACGGGAGCCTTTTTTTCCGGTTCGCCTACGATGCGTTCGGCGATCCTCTGCGATTCCGCGTCTTCGCGGGTCGGATTGAGGACCAAAGGCTGATTTTTTTTCTCCTCCGTTTTCTCGGCTTTGGTTTCCGTTTCCCTGCTTTTCGGTGCGTCCTCGTTTTGTTTCGCGGTCTGTTGCGGCTCCGTCTTTTCCGGAAGCAGAATCCGATTTTCCGCGACCGGCTCCTTCTTCAAAAGACGGTCGAAAAAATAGTCTATCATAAAAACGGAATATCTTTGGATCTTGTCCTCGTCGTGGAAATTGTTCATCGCCTTTTTCGCGTTTTTGGCGACGCCGATGATTTCCGCTTTGGACGTTTTGGAATTCTCCAGATCCTTTACCGTGTAAGCCAGGCTCTGATGGAATTTCTTCCGATAGGATTGATTCCAGTTCAACGCCGATTCCCGCAGAAGATCCTGAAACATCGAAAAACTTCTGTCCCTCTCCCGCAGTTTTTTCTGAACCATCTCGCGGTATAATTTCCTAAGATCGTCGTCCTGCGCGGAATGTTGCGGCGTTTTCCGGGGGACGGTCGCAACCGATTCGTTTTTTTTGTCGGAATCGAACCACGTGTAAACCGTGTTCAAAACGCCGTCCACAACGGACTGAAAGATGTCGCCGATGAGCGAGGTCTGTTTCGATTTTTTGTTCTTATCCGCGACCAGTTTCCGATAGATCAATTCATATTCAAGATTTCTACTTTTCTGAAGTTCGTCGTATTTGTCCGTGAGGCTTTTTTTCAGAATTCTCCAATCCTGATAAAGATCCCCGCTTCTTCTGAGAAACTGAGACAACCCTTTCGTGGAAACCTCGTCCAGTGAAGATTCGTTTTTTTTGAATTCGGAACGGAAATGTTCCAGGGTTTTGGTTTCGATCTCCCGGTAATGTTCGTTCAACAATTCGGTGTCCTGAAAGGACTCCATTACGATCGGGGTTTGATCCGGCGTTATAGATGGCAAGGTGCTACTCCTTCCACTTGATGGAACAACCCATCGAAGGCATTTGATTGATCGGAGCGGGATTTCCCTTAACCAATTGATGGACCGCGTTTTCCAATTCCTTTCGGGAAACCTGTTTTTCGTTTTTCCAGTTATCGTCCATTCTTCCGTGATAATACAACTTACGATCCGCATCGTAGAGATAAAGATCGGGAGTGCAGACCGCCTTTAGACCTCGCGCGACATTCTGATCCGAATCGATTAGATACGGAAAGGAAATCCCCCACTCTTGGATTTTGGATTTCATCGCCTCCGGAGAATCGTCCGGATAATCGGGATGAATGTTCGGATTGAGAGCGGCGGTTTTCACTCCCAAAGAAAGGATTTCTCCTGCGAAACGGATCAATCGGGGCCAAATCGCCTGCGCATACGGACAATGATTACACGTCACCACAAGTAACAGACCCGTGGAGCCGAAAAGGGAATCGGAATCGTAGACGGTTCCTTTCGGATCCGGAAGCCGGAACGAGGGAAGAATACTTCCTAATGGAATTTTTTCGGATTCGAGAAGAGCCATTCTGGACTTAGAGTGAAGTCAGGCTTTTTTCACGAAATTATTTTTTTATCAAAAGTATTAAGTTTTTTTTACGAAGATTTCAAGATATAATTCGGGACATTTTCGTCATTTTCCGTTCCGATATGCGGAATCGCGTAAAACCCCGCTTCATTAAGGGAAAAAGCGGTTTTTAATATACTTTCGGCATCGAGTGGATTTCCTGCAGGGAATGAATCGTAAAACCCTTGTTTTTCATTTCCACCATTCCCCGAATCAGCGCCTTAGCCGCGTTAGACGTCGTTAGACAAGGCACCTTAAAACGGATGGCGGCCTGGCGGATCGTAAAACTGTCGTCCCTGGTCACGCGCGACAAAGGGGTGTTGATGATGAGATGGATTTTATTCTCGCGGATGTAATCCAACGCGGTCGGAAATACGTTATCGTACACCTTGTTGATTTTGGAGGAAAGAATTCCGTTGTCCGACAGGAACTTATGCGTTCCCGAAGTGGCGATCAGATTGAATCCGAGTTCGGAAAGGTCCTTGATATAGGAAAGAAGCTCCGACTTCGTTTTGTCGTTGATGCTTACGAAAACCGTTCCCTGATACGGCAGTTCGTCTCCGGCCATATATTGGGATTTTAAGAAAGCTTCTCCCGCGCTGGAGGCGATTCCCATCACCTCTCCGGTGGAACGCATCTCCGGTCCGAGAATCGTATCGACTCCGGGAAATTTATTGAACGGAAGAACGGCTTCCTTAACGGCCACCTGCGGGAACGCCATCTCCTTAGGAAGGGGAAGGCTGTTCAGGGATTCTCCCATCATGATCCGCGTCGCGTATTTTACGATCGGATGTCCGATCGCCTTGGATACGAACGGAACCGTTCTGGACGCCCGCGGATTGACTTCGATGATGTATAATACTTCGTTCTTCACCGCGTATTGGATGTTGATCAAACCTTTCACCTGGAGTTCGATCGCAAGCGCCTTCGTCGCCTTCCTGATCTCTTCCATTATCTTTTTTGAAAGCGTTTGCGGAGGAAGTACACACGCGGAATCCCCGCTGTGGATCCCGGCTTCCTCGATATGCTCCATGATTCCCGCGATAAAAACCTCGGCGCCGTCGCAGAGCGCGTCCACGTCCACTTCGACCGCGTCCTCCAAAAAGGAATCGATCAACAGAGGGCGGTCCTTGGAGATCTCCTCCGCCTTCTCCATATAGCGGTCGAGCTCCTTCTCCTCGTTGATGATGAGCATCGCCCTCCCGCCCAGAACGTAACTAGGACGCACTAACACGGGATAGGTGATCTTATGCGCGATCTCCCTCGCCTCCTCCATCGAGGTGGCAATTCCGCTTTCCGGGGAAGTTAGTTTCAATTTTTCTAATACTTCCACGAAACGTTTACGGTCCTCGGCGCGGTCTATGGAATCCGGACTCGTTCCGAGAATTTTCACTCCCTTTTTTTCCAGATCTTTGGCGAGTTTGAGGGGTGTCTGTCCTCCGAACTGGATGATCACACCTTCCGGTTTTTCGTTCTGATAGATCCGATACGCGTCCTCCAAGGTGAGGGGTTCGAAATACAACCGATCCGACGTGTCGTAATCGGTGGAAACCGTCTCCGGATTGGAGTTGACCATGATGGATTCGATTCCCAAATCCTGAAGAGAGTACGAAGCCTGACAACAGCAGTAGTCAAACTCGATCCCTTGTCCGATCCGGTTCGGTCCTCCCCCCAAAATCATCACGGATCGTTTGGAAGTGACGTCCGATTCGTCCTCTTCGTCGTAGGAGGAATAAAAATACGGAGTATAA
>NZ_NPEF01000103.1:1431-13409 GCF_002811955.1 Leptospira ellisii | reverse complement strand
AAAATCTCATCTATGCTACCTGTTCTCGGCTTTTTGCCGTGCGCGTTTGCGTTTGTTTCGAGGACGCTCCCCGTGTAATGTCAGTTTGGTTTTGATGTTTACTTTCCATATCGGAGGAAGTGGCCGTATGATTGCTGTTCTGGGTTTCACTAAGAAACTTTTCCATAAATCCAGGGAGAGTTTCGTCGTTGGCGGAATCGATCTCAGAAAAGAGTTCAGATTTTTCTTTTTCAGAAAGATCGGGGAAAATTTTACTGAGAATTTCTTTTGCGATTTTCTTTTTGACCGCTGTGTATGAGAGAGAATCGAATATGGAAAGAAGGGTTTTTACTGTTTCGGCGATATCAATTGTTTCGAATTTCTTTTGATATGTAATTTTAATTTGGTCTTTGGAAACTTCGGAATTTTGCCAAAGTGAAAATAATTCGAAAATGACGGACTCACACTTTTCAAGCCGAGTGGCTCCGGAATGTAGGAAAGCCTTTGCCTCTCGGAATTCTAAGGACTTTGCAATTCCGGACTGCGGCCCGCTTTTTTCCTGATCTTTATCAAGGCCGACTTTTTGAAGTATCTTTTTTGAAAGACGGTCAACAACGATTCCGAGTCCATTTAAGTCTTCGATGCCAGGGCCGATAAAAGAAGGTGTAGAGCTTGATTCCTTGTCGTAGGTTATAAAGGAAAGACTTCCGATACCCTCTTTTTCGAGTTTTTCTGGAAGGATACCGGGATAGACAAAAATCTTGAATGCGCCTGAATAGATAACTTCATCTTCAACGGACAAAAGGTTATATATTTTTCGATCGATGATCGAAATGTCTTCAAATACAGTCTGGCTGATCGGCCCTGAATCATTGTCGGACCAAGAGATGAAAATCAAAGGCACCCGGTTTAACGAATGCGGAATTTCTTCCCCGGCGATGATTTTTCCGTCTTTGTTTCGAGTGAAATCTTGGTAGTAGACTTTCGTCCAAAGACGGTAATCTACAATTTTTTTGCGTTCAGAGAATGGATCTTCGTCATCAAGATACGAATTATCGAGTAACACCCAAAGAAGTGACCCTTTTTCGTCGATTGCGAAATCTCGAATCTGTCCGAGATCATACAATACACAATACGGCCGTAGTCCCTGTTCGTTTATATCCGCTTGGGTCCTTACTGCTTCCGGATCAAACGTCGGTGAATCAACAAGGACCGCGCAAGTGCAAAGAAGCGATTTGGTCGCCACTTCTTGCATGAACTCATTCATACTTTGACGTTCATTTGCCTTTTCAAGAAATGGCTTTATGGATTCAGGGATCTCTCTTATCGGGTTTGTATCAAAGATAAGGCCTGTCAGTGCTTCTACGATCGGAGAAGTATGGTTTAGAAATACGGAACGTTTTTTTCTATTTTCGTAGGAGAAAGTATTCTCTTTGGAGTATTGGAAGAGGTGATTTTTTTGGATATATGAGAGGCCGCCGAGAAACGAATCATGGATTAACTCCCAAGCAGCAATCTTGGAAGCGATGTCCGGATGTCTCCGGCTCATTATGATTTCGTAGTCTTTTGTTTCAGTCATGAATTTCTAAAATCAATCTACTACCCCTTTTTCGAGAAAGAGTCCAACGTAAGGACCGCTTTGAATTCTTCTTTTTCAAATGGCCTATTTTTACTGTATCTTACGGATGGAAAACAGTCAGTTGAATTCATGATTTTTCCATTAGGTCGCAAGGCCGAAGGATGCTACGAAATTTTTCTCAATCGACATATAGTAAACTCCGGATCCGGCATCGACGATATCATCGTGGCCTTTTCCATCTCCAACAAAGTTGTGAAGAGTGGAAAGAATTGTCTCAATGGAAGTATTTGGACTATTGACTATGACTACTTTTCCAATGCCGGCGAGACCCGCCCAAGGCAAAGCGCGTGAAAGTTTGTCTCCATTGGCCGGATATGAAACGCACTCCACTCCTATTTCTGCGAGTAACGTTATAATGTCTTCGGCCGCACCTTTACCGGTTGCTCCGGGTTCTTTCTCGACTCCCACTTTTACTTTCCCGTACTTTGCGTATTGGATTTTATCGAGTTCGGATTCTCTCTCGATCCATTTCTTTACGTCATGCCAAGCAAGACGATTCTGCTCAAATTTCAGATACAAAATCCCGTCTTTCATCCCTCCAATCGCTGTCGCTGTAAAATCCGGATCATCTTTATTTGTTTTTTTCACCGTTGCGGCCAAATCCCAAAATCGGAATAACCGGATATCCGTTGGAAACTCAGGCGCATGACCAAACCAATGACGGTTGAAGACCTTCCCCGCGACTGGACGTGCATTCCAATTTCCATCAAGGTATCTTTCCCTCTCATAGTCGGCCATTGACTTGAGGTTTGCCAAATACCCAGGGTTTTTATCTAAAAGGATTTTGTTATCATATACAGAGGACTTAATGAACGTAACTGATCGGATGTCCGATTCCGTGAAGTCGCGAAAGGAGTGAATGAGTTCTTTTTTAGAATCCGCGAAATAGAATTCGTTTTTGACTCTTAGAAAATAACGAATCTTTCCATCCCGTTCGGAGATCGGAAATCCTGAGTCTCGGTCGATCCACCAGTCTAAGAATCGCCTGATCCAAGAATCAGGGTCGGGATTGCAAGTCGCCCGAACATACGGTAAAACTCCGCTTCCCGATCGGTTACGGGAACCCATAAAGAAGAACGTGTCTTCGGAGAATTGATTGCATTCGTCAAAGTAAAACCCTGCAACCTGAGAACCTTCCCAACTGAATTTTGTTTTCTCCAATTGAAGGTGATGGTATTGAATACTTGCTTTTTGAATCCTATATTCAAGGGCCGGAGACTCTCGGGCGATTCCGCCAAGAAGTGGATAAAGATTGTTTGCCTCATCCCAAAGGCCGCCGGGCTTTCGGAGATCCGTTGAGTTCTTCCGAAAAAAGACCGCGTTGAATTTTGGAATGTGGATGTATCGGAGAGGATCGATCGTAATTGCATATGACTTCCCTCCCCCTTTCGCCCCTCCAAAAAATGCGATGTCCGCAGGAGTTGAAAGAAATCTTTCCTGTGGACCCGGTTGGGCTAGTATGATCCGGGACTTTGTCGTCAATCGGAGGAAGTGTCTTTATTCGTTTTTCCTTCGATTTGAGTTCTTCCGTTATCGGGAAGATATACAATTACCTGCTCGATTTCTTTCTCGATGGAAACCTTATCCTTTCTTCCCCACTCTTCCGGCCACCTTCGTTCGAGAATCCAGGCTTTCGCTTGCCAGGAATCCGATTTTTGAATATCACTTAGGAGTTTTATCTTTGCGAGTGCTTCCTTTTCCGCAAGTTCCTGCACAAATTGCACATATTCAGAATTTCGTTTTTCACTAGCATCGGTTCCTTTCGCTTTCCATTGATAGAAAGCGCGTTCTGAGATTCCAGCAAGAGCACAGGAAGACTCGTAGGTATGTCCGTTTGAAATCGCGGCAAAGAACTTTTCTTTTACGGCTTTTGTTAATTTGGAAGGTCTTCCGCTATTTTTAGGCACATATTTCGTCGTCGTTTGTTTGGATCCATTCTTCGCAAATTTCAATCATCTTCAGAAACGCGACCGAATGGTTTTTGACATTGAACCTTTTTTTGACCTCGGTCATCACTTCAATGAATCTTTCGAATTCTCCGAGAACAACTCGGTCCCGCATCGTATCTATGAGTTTCTTCTCTAGGGCCTCTAAAGTCAGATCGATTCTCTTTAAATCAAAGTCCGCATAGAAAAGACGAATTTCATTTAACTGAATGTCGGATTCTGAAATCGGAACGAGTTCAGGAATTTGATAATTCAAAAGGGCCTGTTCATCGATTCCGGAGTATGATTTCCAATCGATTTCTTTGATTTGAAGATAAAGGTTTTTTAGAATTCCTAAATCGTCCTGACCTGTAATCGAATTGTGAGAAAGTTGTATCGCAAGTTCCCTTTGTGAATCGATATCCTCGATGTAAAGGATGAGAATCGCGGGAAGATTTGCCTTTATGGAAGCTGTTACTCTGTGGTTTCCAGAAATAATCCTGAATTTTTCTTCAATCCTTACTCCAAAAGGAAGCTGCGAAAGGAATCCGTCTTTTTTGACGTTTTCAACCAAACGATTCATCTGATCCGGCGTCATATACCTTGCATTGACAGAAAGCAGTTCGCAGTCTTTAACCGGATCCACCCAGGCCAATTGATAAGGGGCTATGAATTGGTTGATTTCACGGAGCTTTCCGTTTATTTCCTCTTTGTCTTGAACCATGTCTTGAATATTTCATCCATTGACGCGTTTGTGAATTCTTGGCGATAAACCAGTTTCCCCTTTTTTCTTTCGGCAAGTTCGAATACCCCTCTGTATTTCATCGAAACCGGGTGAGGAGTATATACTGAGGTCTGAACACCTTTGTATGAGTGTAAATACTCCCTTATGAGGAATTTCTTTACCTCTTTTGAAAGAAGAAGCATGATAAGAAGTTTAGAGAGTCTTTTCTCTCCGGATTTTACGACAAAATCGGATGAAACGAAAACATGTTTCATACTACTCATAAACTTTTTGAAACCGGCAAATCCGAAAACATGTCCGTCTACAAGAAATGCAATTCCAAAGTCTTCTTGATCTGAGTAGTTTACACGCGAGGACATGAATATATGTTTGTAGTGGAAAATTAGGTCTGATGGGACTTTGGCTATTTCGATTTTTGCGTTTTCAAAGAATTGAAAGTCGTTCCGGACAATTTGGAGGGATGTTTTTTCCCGCTCGGAATTTGGAATAAAGAAGTAGGTCTTCTCAGAATCAAGACTTGAATAAAGGGAAACATCCTTCTTGTTCGAATAGCGCACCACCCCTTTTTTGAAGTCCGACAGCTCAGGGAAGTCAATATCTGAATAGATTACGGATCTTCCGGATTCTAAAAGATTCAAATAAGTTTTTTCAGCCGACTTGCTATCAAAAACGTTGTAAGTAGCTTTTTCATATTCGAATACTTCTTCGACCGTTTTATAAATCTTTTCATATCCTCCTTTGTAGGTAGGCGCAAAAAGAACACTCACTCCATCGCTGTTTTGGACGTGTTTTAGAAAGTCTCCAAAGTAAAATGACTCTATTTTGAATTCAAAGACTCCTCCTGCTTCAAATTTCTTTAGGGTTTGTTCGTAAAACTCCAATCCTTTTTCCAAATACGATTCCCACATTTCCTTTTGGAAATCGTTCTTTTGAGGCCGAAACTTCGATGTTTTCAAAACAAACATCACCTCCACAAGGTTTTGAAATTTTGAATCTTTCGACCATTGGCAAAAAACAGAATTATATACAGGGTCACTGCATTTTACGGAAGTATTCTGATTGAGGATAATATCCGCAATCAACTTGGAATAGAGGGAAACGTCGTTTGAATGAACTTTGTAACCGAGGCCGGAAAGGATTCGATCGATTGTAAAATTACCAGAGCAACCCACGAAGATTTTTTGTGATTTCTCAACCTTCGAAAGCAAATCGACGAGGATTGCCCTGGCTTCGGGAGGGAAAGAACCAATAAACCCCATTACTGAAGGTTTATTTTGTTCGTTTCTTCTTTTTTCAAGACTTGGTATTCAGGAACTTCAATACCGGTTTCTCTTTCAATCCATTCTGCAACAAGTCGTCTGTGGCAAAAATCTCCCGGTTTTTCGTAACACAAAAGAGCGATATTCTTACCTTGAGAGAGTGCTTTCAACTCTTCCAAAACTTCGCCCACTTCGAGTTTGGAAAGTTTGTCAGCATACCTCTTTGTATATTCTTGTATTTCCATCTTAAGCGTATCCGAATCCGGAGCCAATGGGAGGAATTTAAGACCTCCCCAATATCTCGCATACCGGGCGATCGAAATTGGTAGAATCTCTTCCGGCAATTTTCGGGCATTTCCAAAGTAACTCGTGTATATTTTCATCGCATCATTCCTGTAAAGGTAAGCGGATAATGTCTGCGATTATGTTTTGAGGCAATTCGCTTTCCTATCTCGTTTAAGTCTTTGAGATGAGGGGTTGCTAACTCCCTCGCCTTTTGGTAACTGATTTCCTTACTTAAAAGTCTCAGTTTTATGATTTGGATTTGGTATCTTAATTCCTCCCCGGTCATTAGATTTCCTCTATCCGAACATAATTCGAATCAAAAAATTTCTGATCTTTTAAGTTCTTATCCCACTGAATGCAAAAACTCTGAATATCCTTTTGGAGTTCTAAAGATACTGATTCAATTGAATCGTCCTCATTTAGTGGATATACTTCATCATATCTTCCACGAAACCCGTCCTGAAGAAAGAGAAACGGATCCATTTTGAGAGAATCTTCCTCGATGAGTTCAAAACAAACCTCCGGATCCCGTATCAAATCGCCGTTTTGAACATACGAGTATAAAACCGAAATCGCATCTTTGTTCTGAGGGCCGACTCCGATGTATTCAATAACGAGGTCCATATACCCATTATTCTTGACTCTCAAGCCCCGGTTCTTTAACTTTTCCAATCCTCCATTTTCATCAATGAGCTTTAGAATGTTTTTCATCAATCATTCTCCTTTTGCTAATTTTGTGTTTTAACCACTAAAAAAAGAGCCGCCTAAGTAAACTATTATTTACATTATACATCAATAATATACTCCAGTCTCAAGATAAGCCATCAATATGAGCCCTTACAAACTCTTCGTCCTCGTCTTTTATGAATTGAATCGAATGAACCGGGCATTGTCCTGAAGACAAATATAGATCCAAAAAACCTTTCCAAGTCTCCTCGCCGGAAGACATCTTCATTGAAATGAGTCTTTGTATATCCTGTGTAGAGAGATCAAATATTCTTTGGTTCTTAGAATTGTATTTTTCAACATACCGAATGAGCCTGTAGACATGGACCAACTTTTGAAGTGTCGCTTGGGTGATCCGCATTGCAACAGCGGCTTCCCTAAACGTCATACTGATTTGTTAGTTTTCGTTTGTTGTTTATCCGACAGATTCGAGGTTTTGAATGAGAATTCCGAAAGAAAAAGAAGGATCAGCAGCGCTGTTAGGCCGAATACAGCATATCCAACGCCCAACCAAAAGAAAAAGATTATAAACAATCCATACATATAGAATCGATTACGAGCCTCCCACACCTGCGATTTCTGAAAACCGCAGGGTTCACGTTTGGATTTTTTGTATTACGCCGCAATCTTCCCGGTTTCCGCAAATTGGGTAAGGATAGATGCCGCTAGTTTTGCAATTTCGCGATCAATTCGGATGCGGTCCCCGTTGTCGAGACCGAGCCAGAGAGTTGGCTTCTCTCCAAGCTCATTTGTCTCTTCGATACTTGAACTTCTTCCAAGAGCATCGAGAAATTTGGCTTTTTGATACCCTCGTGGAGTCATGTGGATGTACATTTGTCTTTCTTTCATGCAGACCTTTGGTTCCATTTCGCGTTTGTTTTTCCGATTTCCATACCTGATTTTTCTTTTAGCATTTTACGAAACGATTCGTCGTTCTCGGCTTTTGCTTTGTAACTCTGTGAAATCCACTCGATTGGACAAGGCTTAGGATCTGCATCGATAAGCTCGAATTCTTCCAGCAATTTTTCATACGGAACCCATTTAACTCTTTTGTCCTTGTATCGCACCACTTGAAAGTTCCTGACTTCCCCTTCTTCGAAAATGAGGGAAGCGAAACACAAAAGATTGGTCTTTTTGGATCGAACTGTAAAGAAACGGCCGCCTTGGAGGATTTTCCTTTGTGCCTCATTTCGAAATCCTTCTTCCAATGCTTCGAAAAAATCAGATCGAAACTCACTGTCAGACTTTTCCCTCAATCAGTTCTGTTATGCGGCCACTTCTTCTTTACGGCTTCCTGCTTTCGGAATTCTACTTTCCAACCGCGCGAATTCGGCCTGAACTATTTCAGGCCTTAGTCCTGGGTTCGACCAAGAAAGGATTTCGCATGTCTTTACGACAGTGTAGCCTTCTTTGAAGTGCCACTCGATGGATTCTTTGATAATCGGATTCATAGTTAGATTCTCCAGTTTGGTTTTTAATTTTTTTCGCATTTTCATACCGCTTCCTTTATCACACTTGAATGTAACACCGGCGTTCCGCCTTCTTCGTTTACAAATTTGTCGTATATAAGCCGAAGATTTTCGGACATTTCATCCGGCCTTTTAATTCTTCTGATTTCTTCTAAGGAAGACCTAGTAAGGCGGGATTTCGCCCAGTCTTCAAACGACGCATACGAGGAGACCAAAGAGAAAGGAGAGAATTGTTTTTGTTTTTCACTTTGGGATTTGGAATCCACCGTAGTGCTTTTCGCTTTTGATGGATTCGATTTTGTTTCGGCCAACAACAGAAGTGCGTTGTAAGCATTTTTGATGTGGTCTTTGTAAGAAAAAGAGGAGGCAATGTTGACCGGAATCGATTGCCAAAACGTATTTGTTTTAAATTGTTCCGACTTTCGGATTCGAATCAATTTTCGAATCGTTTCTAGTACGACTTCCGGTTTCTGGCCCTCCTGAAATTTTTCCCATGCTAAAAGTTGATATGTTTCCTTATCTGGATTGTGATCATACTCTCCCCAATCATGGAGAATGAGATCCTTTGCTCTTTCTGAAATATCATACCATCCAGACTGACCCGAGAGAGAGGAAGGCCCCTTTTCTATCTCTTTATTATACTTCTTTTTTATTTCTTTAATATCTGATCCATACCCTGTGGAGTGCATACACTCCACATCCTGGGTAGTGGCATCCATATTTTGTGGACTGCTATCCACACCGTATGGAGTGGGATTCTCGGTTTGTGGGGTGGCTTCAACTTCATTTTGTGGAGTGGGTTTTTGCACCTTTACATTCGCAAACATTACTCGAAGAGTTCCCAGTTTCGTTTTGGTGAGCCGAACACGAACAAAACCTTTGCGCGCCATTCTGGAGATTGCCTCTGAAATTGCCTTCTCGCTCTTCTCCATTATTTCCGCGAAGTAGAGGTTCGTCGCCGTACAACCTTCTTGTCTTTTGGAAAGGTGAAAGATCATAGAAAAGAGTATTTTTTCCTGATCGGTAAGCCCAAGACCGTTTACAATCGTGAAATCAATCCACGCACCGTCCATTCCGGACGGCCGCTCTTTTTTCTTAATTGCTTTCATCTCGAAACCCAAACCTCGGACCGAAGGCTATCCGGTTGGTCCTCTGCGAAAGCTCCACATTTTGAACACTCTTGGTGGATTACTTTTAAATGGATAAAGTCTTCCTCACATTCGCAGTCCCAAAAATCTTCATCAAATTCCAAGTCACCGTGTGTGAGCGGGAAATACAAATCCGGCCGATCGATTTCAGATAAATCAGAATTTCCAAAAATGAATAATTCCAACTTTTCTAAATCATCAGTTACGAGCACGATTCGATCTTCTTTCCGGACGATTATATTTTCCCCGACAGTTAAGTGGATTCCAGATTCATTCACGAATTGATTCGGATTTTTGGTTTCTTCGAATCCGTAATATCCCAAAAGGTCATATACTGTTTCTTTTTGCATTGCTTCGCCCTACCTCCTTGCCACCGAGCAGGAACGAAATCTCGTTCAGCTCCGCGTTTGTTTGCAGGTTTCAAAGCCCGGTTTGCGAAAAGCAGAGCCTTTTGTTCTCTTCTTTTTCTAAGGTAGGTTTGGAATTTTATAAGAAACTTTTCTAAGATATTCATACCGAAACTATTTACCAAAATCTCAATATCGGAGGTTGGATTTTCGATTTTTTTGAAAATTTCGTTTGAATTGTTTTCAGTTCGCCCTTTGGTCTTGCGGATAAAAGAAGACATTAGTTTTGCCCTCCGATTTTTCCGTTTGGCTCACCGGTTCTCATTAGTTCCGGTTCCGGGATTTGAGAAGGACTCGGTTCCATTTTGGGGATTAGGATTGGTTCCGGAAAATCTGCATGTTCCGCCCAACCTAATTCTTCGAGTACGCATAAAAGTTCGTTTTTGCCGTCGTTAAAGAAGTGAATTTCCTTAATCGGGAAAGTATCTTTAATTTTTTCCCAACGTTCTTTAAACTGAATTAACTCTGCTTTTTTCTCTTCTTCGGTTAAGTTAACCGCCCTTTGAATACGCCCGATCGTATCGATCAGTTTTCGGTATTTTTCCGCAGAAGTACGGATTCGCTTCGGTACTTTGGGTGGTTCATTTAAGTTTCTTTCTTGGGTTGTTTTCGGTTCAGTCTCAGGTTCCGGATATTGGTTTTCTGAAAAAGGAAGTTCTTCAAACGTGTATAACCCGGATGTTTGATTTGGGAATGCTTTTCTAAGTCCCAAAGACTCAGCACACTTTGCGAGCTGGTTGTCAGACATTTTAAACCAAATTGAATTCGGAAGGCCGTCAGAGTTTTTTTGAACATACGCCTCATATCGAGCAACCGCAAAGAGAGGCTGACTAAAGTCTTTTCTGAGAATTCCAATTTTGGCAGCGTAAGGAGGTTCCTTTTTTAACCATACATCCGTCCAAATTCCATCGGGTCCGCACCACCAGGGACCAAGTTGACCCGCGTATTTTTCCGTTCTATGAGCGATAAGGCGAAAACCGTCGATCGACGTTTGAACCTGCATAACGTTTGCTTTTGCTTTGGAGTCCCAGCGTTTAATCGCATAAATTTGGCGAAGAAAAGGGTCGAGTCCTGTTCGTTTGCACTGAATCAGAAAAAGTTGCAATTCGTCATCGGTTGTATCCTTAGCAACAGTCCTTTTCAACAATGCGATCTGCTCGGGTGCGAAATCGATTAACTTGGATTTTACGATATTTGAATCGGAAGATTCTTTTACAAGAGTGGCATTCATATTTCACTCTCCTTCAAAATCGAATTTGCCAAGTAATTCAGTCTTTCTTCGAGTTGGTCGTAGACTCTTACGATCCTTTGTGGATTTTTATATCCGTGATTTCTAAGAATAGCTATTTTCTCTTCCTCGTTCGGTGTAAAGCCTTCTCGAATTTGAAAGACTTCGAAAATTTTTTTCACTTCAATGGCTACGCGGCCCTCATTGAGTTTTAAATTCATGTCTCAACTCCATTAGAAATTTTTGTTTGACTTTCAAAAACGGAGGTGAAATATAGAACTCGGTTGAAGTTCAAATTATTCACCAAAAAAGCTCGGTTGCCGCCGGGCTTTTTTCTTGTACGATTCGCAAAGTCCTCATTCCTAAACAGATTACGGTGTTTATTCTTTACTTTTGGAGAATTTGCCATTATGACATTGCCTACTTGCAAACCTTTACTCATATCCGGAATCTTACCGAATCTAATTAGGAATATTATATTTAATAATTACGCTTTAAGCGTATATGTCAAGTAGGAATTAGTTTATGGTTAAGAAAGAAACGAGACCCGGCGAAAGGCTTGCGGAAGCAATGAAGTTTTTAGGTTTGAATCAAGCTGAGTTTGCGGATAGCCTAGAAATGACGCAACAAACAATAAGCAAATGGTGTTCCGGTAAACTTGAAATTCAATATATCACTGCGTTGGGAATAGAAGCAAAACACAAAATCAGTCACAAATGGCTTTTATACGGAGAGGGTGGTATGATACTTTCCAACGAAGATCAAAAAGTACAAATTTCGATCTTTAAAAAGGCTACCGAATTGGTTCGAAAAGTAAATAGCACCAAAGGTCTTCCAGTTTTGATCGATGACTTTGTTACATTCTCAAATAAAGATCAAACAATCATTCTAGAAATGGTCAAATCCCTAAAAAATAAATCTAACTAATTTTTGTCCGAACTGGATTTATTAACTTAAGAATAATGCCGCCTATTTTATGCGGCATCGTTCCAGCACTCGATTTGGTGGATTTGCATATCTACGAGTTCTTCAAATTCGCGTTCGCCGAAGTACAATTCTTGTATAAAATCCAAAATCATGCTTCGAAGAATTTGCCTGCGAAATTCACTGATTTCGCAAATACGATTATCGGACTGATTACTCGAATCCATCTATGCCGCATCGTTAA
>NZ_NPEF01000103.1:0-1411 GCF_002811955.1 Leptospira ellisii | reverse complement strand
TTCGTTTGGCTCTTTTGATTTCGAATCGAATCCATTTACCGAATCGCATCTCGACGATCCATATACAAAATCTCTCCGCTCTCTTCTCGAAAAAAGAAAGTGTCCGAGTCCCTCAAAGGAATTCCTCTTTTTATCTTTAGCGATCGCGTTCCACCTGGTTCGAGTTGATCCAAAGTTTCTACGTTTTTGTTTACTACTCTATACTTGTTCTTTTTTAATTCTTCTGTCGATTCCAACGTCGTTTTCCCTTCCTAAGATAATTCCGATTTCGCTTTTTTCTTTCAAAATACCATTACCCGCTTACATAACCCCTTGCAATGGCGCTCAACGTTAGCGGCAAAACCGGAAATATTTACGAATTTACAGGCAGAGAAAATTGGGATTTTCTAATTTTAAGAAGAATCTTTGAATTATCTCTTGCGTAAAACTCTAATTATACGAAAGTATCCCCGAGTTTTTTCTATGTTTTTAGTACAAATTGAGTCAGCTTTTTTACTTTTTCGAAAGACATTAGTCTTTTTGAATACGTATTTTTCGCATTCTGTTTCCCCGGGAACCCTCAATGTAAGACTCCAAACAAAGGAAAACCGAAATTTTCCAGTTTCCTCGTAGGGTAGCACAGGAAAATCCCTTTTTTGCCATATTGTGCATTAATTGCACTTTGTAAATGAATATTTGAGAAATAATTGCACAAATGAAATTCAAATCACTATCCGAGCGCTTTACTTACGTCGAGAAAACCTCCGGCAAAAATACCACCGAATTGGCTGCTATTTTCGGAGTGGAAAGAAGACAATATGCAAATTACAAGGCCGAGAAAGGAACAATTTCGGATATTCAGTGGGACGCGTTCGAAAGAGAGACTAAATTCAATCGTACCTGGGTCTCCACCGGAAAAGGTCAAATGATGATAGCGACATCTGACGATGTCTTACAAAAACTGGGAGAGGAAGTTCAACTTCTAAACAAACTTAAAAATTTGAAACTCGCCGTTCGACTTTCTCAAATTCCCGAGGATATTCCTCCTTCGAAATTAAAGCTACTTCAGAACCTTCTCGATTTATACTTAGAAACAATAAAATAGCCCTTTCTACGGATTGATTCGTGATTAGGACCGGATCCCTGCCCCTCAAGATCAAGTCGAGATTCTCTACAAAAATACTCTTGAGGCGGCCCCGTATCTCTTCGCTATTCAAGAGGGCATTCTTTTTCTTCATTTCAAAACCCTTTTTGTTAAGCGACATGGGGTCAATTCCTCTTCCTCAAATACCAGCGTCAGGCTATAATTTGAATATTTATTTCTTCTCGTGATTTCCAAATTATTAGATTCCTGGCGTAACTTTGCCCTGCACCTTTAAATATATTTCGATCCCTCTCGATTTTCAGACACCCTTCCCTCTTATAGTTTACT
>NZ_NPEF01000102.1 GCF_002811955.1 Leptospira ellisii | reverse complement strand
TCAAAGTGGGCGACAAATCCTATCAACTCCCTCTGATCGCAGGGACGGACGGTAAAAAAGGAATCGATATCCGCGAACTTCATCAAAAAACAGGCCTCATTTCCTACGATCCCGGTTTTTTCAACACCGCCTACGCGGTGAGCCGAATTTCCAGAAGGGACCCCGATTCGGGCGAACTTCACTACCGCGGATACGACGTCGCGGATCTGGTGCAACATTCCACGTTCGTGGAAACGAGCTATCTTTTGATCTACGGTAAACTTCCCACCGAACAGCAGTTAAAGGATTTTTCGCTGAAACTTTCCAAACATTCCCTGATCCACGAGGATATGATCAATCTCTTCGACGGGTTTCCGGGAAAGGGGCATCCTCTTGCGGTTCTTTCCGTGATGGTGACTTCCCTGTCCAGCTATTATCCGGAGGAATACGAGGAATCCCTGGACAAAGGGATAGATCATTCCGCGAGACTTTTGGCGAAGATCAGGACGATCGCCGCCTTCAGTTATAAGAAAATCGTGGGTCAACCGTTCGTTTATCCTTTGGATAAACATCCGTATTGTACGAATTTTCTTTATATGCTTTTTTCGATTCCGTCCAACGACTACGTTCCCACGGAGGACATAGATAGGATCCTCAACCAACTCTGGATCTTATACGCGGATCACGAGCAGAACGTCTCGAACACGACGGTTCAAGTGATCGGTTCCACCCAAGCCAACTTGTTCGCCTCCATCTCTTCGGCGATCAACGCGCTTTGGGGATCCCGCGAAGGCGGGAGACAGGTCGCGGCGGTCGGTCTGATCGAGGACATCATCAAATCAAGGAAAACCGTTCCCGAATATTTCGAAAAATTCAAAGGAGATTCGGAACGCCTGTTTTCCAACGGATTCGGGCACAAGGCGTACGACGCGAAAAGCAGACGCGCCATCATCGCGGGAAAACTGTTCCACGACTTCTATAAAAAACATCCGGTCAATCCCATCGCAGAGATCGCACTGAAGATCGACGAGTACATGCAAAATGATGAATATTATATAAATCAGAACCTGTATCCGAACCTGGAATTCTACAGCGCGGTCGTCTTCAATTCGCTGGGAATTCCCAAGGAGTTGTTCACCGCGATGCAGGTCATCGGAAAACTTCCCGGCTGGCTGGCGCACTGGAGAGAACAACGCGTTTCCGGAAACTACAGCAAAGCGCGTCCGAAGCAGATTTACACCGGAGAAATGGGCAGAAAATACGTTCCCCTTTCGGAAAGATAAATTGTAAAACCCGGGAGAAAGACGACCGGCTTGCTTCATCGGAACACGATTTAGAACGGCCGAACGTGTCTTTGCACTCGGGTTTTTCGTCTCAAAATTTTAGACGCACCTTAGGATGAGAATGACGGAAGCCATAAAGAACGAACGTATTTTCGCGTTCGATCTCCGCATTCCTTATAACTCACTACCCGCTTTATAAAGCGCCGTCATTACTAGGAATATCCCTGTTTACAAACGCGAAAATTGAGATATCGTCTAACGTAAGATGTCGAAATCATTTTCAAGCGTCCTTCCGCTGATCTTACTGACCCTCTGCTTTTGTAATCCGAACGAAAATTCGGAAAAGACCAAACGCCTGGCCTCGACGGCGATCCCCCTTCTGCTATCCGAACAGAAAGCATCGGACGAGCTTCCGAACTACGATTTCATAGAAAGCCTCAATCCACGAATCAACGGTTATGCGGAAACCTCTTATAACGACTTGGGAATCGTACATCAGGAAAATCTCGGAGGGAGCGATAACGTCGCGATTTCCATAAGGGCACTCCAAGCGACGGATCCTTTGGTGATCGACATACGAACGAAGAAAACATTTTCCGGCGGCAATATTTTCGTGAAATTGGACGGAGTAGCGATATCCGGAAATCTTTCGAGAGCGGATTCCAAATCGCTTCGTTTTATTTCGGCCGAGCCTATGTCCCCGAATCGGATCTATTCCGTGACCGTCTCCGATATGATTTCCCTCGATACGGGAGAAATTTTCGACGCGTTCTCTTATGCGGTTTATTCCAGAATCAAGGACGATGCCAATCATTTCAACAACGCCGCGGCAACGGCCAACTGCGGAGGAACCACGACCTGCGATCTCGACTATCGTTATATGATCTTCAACGTGTCCCCGCTTTTTTTATCCGCGTGCAATTATCTTTACATCGATTCCATGTTGTATGAAAATAATCTATTCGGCGGAACTCCGGTCACCATCGTTGCGGAATCTTTCCAGCCCTATTTGAATCCGGATCCCAAACGCGCGTTGATCATCTATTTGTCCGGAAACACGACGGTTCCTCTCAGTCATCAAAATCCCGCGGCGGCCCAATTCGATTCCATGATCATCATTTCCCGTACCTCGGGGGCGTCCGAGATCGGTTATATAAACAGCATTTACGATAACGGATCGATTCAATTTTTTTAATAGATTCCGAAAGACGGGACCAGGTTTCGAATCGACGGGAAAGTTTTCATTCGAAAAAATCGCTCCGTTTTTTCCGAATCGATTTCTAAAACCGACGACTGACGAATTCGATCCAAAGAATCGAAACTTTAGCCCTTTCGTTCAAGATAAAATCCGTTCGATCGGATAAGATCAAATTCGTCAAAACCGATGCGGGAACCGGGACCGATCCGACATCTCGTGTGAGTTCCCACAAATCGAAGGAATCGCCGATGTTCCGGAACGAAGAAGGTGCCGGGTGAAGTGGAGTTCCCGCACATTTCGGTTTTGAAAAGGAGTTTTCGATGAACCTCAAAATGCCCGCACGATTTAAGGAGGCGTATTTCCAAGAAATAAAGGGATACAAACGACAAATGGCGATCGGAGATCGAAAATCGGCCTGGCGCTTTTTGGAGCGAGCACATTTGATCGGCCAGTATCACCCGATTCCCCATACGGGAATCCATTTTAGAATGCTCGTTTTTGCGATCCGGACCGCCGACCCGAGGGAATGTTTCGGACAACTGTTGCGTCTGTCCGTAGGCTGGTTCGGTTCCTTATTGAATCGAATTCCTGTCGGAAATACCGGCGGCGCAAATGTTCCCATTCTTGCATCCTTGCCGATCCCGGAGGATTTGCGGGAACTCCTCGTCGATGCGGATATTTCCGCAAGAGGTTTGTCGGGGCTCGCTAAAAAAAGTCGGTGATTTTATCGTAATACCGGAAAACGGGGAGTTCCTACGTTCCAGAATTTCCGGGGTTAAGGGAAAAAACTCAATTCACTTTCCCACGACGAGCCGAGGGGCATCCGCGTGGGAACTCACACCCTCTCCAAAATCATGGAACAGCTACAACCGCCCGCCGGAGGGGGAATTCCCACACCCCGCTGTTACGCAGGTCATTTCCCCTCCGGTACAAAAAAATACCGGCCAATCGCGCAAAGCAACCGCCGGCTGAATAGGTTTCAATTCTGTAAGTCCAGTTAATTAGACCGGTTCTTATCGGTCAACGCCTTCAAGAAAGTTGCGATCGACTTTATGTCGGACTCGGGTAATTCCTTCCCAAGCTGCAAATACGCCATTTTTTTGACCGCTTCTTCCAAGGTAGCTACCTTTCCGTCGTGAAAGTACGGTCCGGTAATGGCCACATTTCTCAAAGAAGGCACCTTAAAAACGAAGGCATCGGCAGGATTTTTGGTCAAAGTCAGACGCCCTTTGTCTCCGGTATTCTCATACGCATTGACCTGACCGAGCTTTCGGTAAGAGTTCCCACCCAAAAGAGGTCCGATATGACAAGCGGTACAACCGGTCGCCAAAAATTTCTCCAAACCTTCTTGTTCGGCGTCGGAAAGCGCCTTATGATCGCCTTTTTGAAAATCATCAAAACGATCTTGGGTTTTCAAAGTTCTTTCAAAAGCCGCAATCGCCCCTGCAATATTGTCATACGTGATTTTTTGAGCGTCCTTCGGATACGCTTTTGCAAAAAGATCCTGATATTCCGTGATTCCGGAAATTTTCTTTTCCACTTCGGCCGCGGAAGGCATCGCCATTTCCACCGGATTGAGAATAGGCCCTTTCGCCTGTTCTTTCAAATCCTTGGCCCTTCCATCCCAAAATTGTGCCAAATGATAACCTGCATTCAAAACGGTAGGAGAATTCCGATTCCCGTTTTTTCCAAAAGCGCCCGGAGAAGTAGGAAGATTGTCCACTCCTCCCGCTTTTCCGACCACGTTGTGACAAGAATTACAAGCCTGCGTATCGTTTGCGGAAAGCCTCTTCTCAAAATATAATTTCTCACCCAATTTTACGAGGTCGGGAGTATCCGCTTCCCCACCCGGCATTTTTTCCGGAAGAACGCCGAAAACCTTTCCGGAATCCTCAATCAACTTCTTCGTCTTTTCGGACGGCCCGCAGAACAACAAAACCGCGCTCAAAAGCGCGACGGTGAACACTCCAATTGCAGATGGTTTCATACCAGTTCCTCTTTGTATTTAATTTAGAATGATTCTAAATTTGAACTCTATTTAGAATCATTCTAAAAAACAATTCTTTTTCAAACCTTCTTTCGTTTTTTCCTCTCGATCTGAAAGACGAGCCCTTGGGCGTTGATTTTAGAATCGAACCCGAGAAGCAAATCCTCCTTTTCCCCGAGAGGAATCCCCTGCGTCGAAATTTCCCTCTCTAAATAGGCGCGAATCCTCCCTGTACAAAATTCCAAAAGCGGCTCCCCTTCCAAACCGGAACGTTCTCCCGAAGAAAGGATGTTTTGCATCGAATGTAGCCCTTGTTTCATCTGACGCGCACCGGATTCCAAATCCCTCCAAACTCCGAAATGAGTCAGATACGCCTTGTCGGCTCCGGTGGAAAGAATCGTATCCACAGTATTCAACGCCTCCTCGTAATCGAAATCGGTGGGAGTCGTGGAAGGATATAAGACCGGATTTTTACCCGCGGCGAATTCCCGATAACCGAGTCCGAACGAATCACCCGTGAAAATCCCGTTACTCAAGGAATCGTATATGCAAAAATGATGATTCGCATGACCTCGTGTATGATAAAATTTGAATGTTCTTTTTCCCCAAACGATCTCTTCCCCGTCTTCCGGAGTTTTTACTCGTTCGGCGGGGACGGGCAGAATTTCACCGTAGAGTTTTTTGAAATTCTCCGCTCCGTAAACCTCGATGGAACTTTGGATCAGACGTTCGGGCTGAATGAGATGTTTGGCCGCCTTTGGATGCGCGAGCACGACGGCGTTCGGACAATGTTTGGCGAGCAATCCCGTCCCGCCCGCGTGATCGAGATGAACGTGGGTGATTATGATGTATTTGACGTCCTCGGGTTCGAGACCGGTCCGTTTTAATTCCTCCAAAAGGAGAGGAACGGAATGATTCGTGTTGTTTTCGACGAAGGCCGCCTCCTTACCTTCCACGATCAGATACGCGCAGGCGATTCCCGGAGAGATGTAATCGCAGTCGATCACGAACAAACCCGGAAACGGTTCCTTTTCGAAAGACGGCATATAGGACTCCTCGTTCTAAAATGAGCGTTTCGAAACAATAGAATAGACATCTTTCGATTCGAAGTCGATTCGAAAAGAATCGGTTTAAGGGAAAAAAAGCATCCGATTACTGGTGGAATCGGCGACCCATAAACCGCACGGCGTCGCGGTCACGGAAAAAGTGCTTACGATCCGACTGTCGGAAACGATCGATGTCGTATTCGGCTTCGTAAGATTCGGTTCGCCGATCACGTTATCCGCCGCTTGACCGTTCGAAAAGGGAGGAGAAAAACGGATCGCCCTCATATTACCCTTATCCTCTACCCAAACCGCTCCGTTCTGCTCTCGAAATCCAACTCAACCCGCACACTACCCTTCCACACAAGCGAACCATCCAAAACGAAATCCTCTCCAAGAGGAAGTCTGGTCCGTACACCTTTCGTTTTGCGGGAAGACAAAAGTCCCGGAGGCAAAAACGAGATCCCTTCCCACAAGGACTTACCCTTGTATGCGATGCCGTCTCCCAAATCGAAGCGCGAGAAAAAGGAGCTCTCTTTCAAAGGCAGTTCCCTTGCAATATCCGAAATAGAAGCAGAATTTGCGACGTTCATCGAAGTTGCAGAATGTATAACATCCACATCCTTCGAAGAGCCGGAATCTCGCAGTTCATGAAAATTCAGTTCAAAATCAAGGCGAGGTATCTGCGGAATTTCCACCGGATCAAAGTTCGTCTTCTCGCGATTCAATATCGTGTCGGGAATCGATCAAAGTTTCATTCGTGGATCGAGAAGTGGAATCACTGTCCACAGAGGCGTCATTGAGATCGATCACAAGCCGATTGACCCCTTGATTGAGCTCTCTCAATGCCAAGTTTTGTTCGTTGATGGCTCGATCGATTTGTAAAGAACCCTCGGTTACTGAATTGACCGTCAAAGCCATTCCTCGAGTACCGTCGAGTTGTTCTTCGATCATAGTATTCATAGTACGCAAAAACTCGCGGATTCTTTCCACGGAATCGGCGATGGATTCCATATGCGATGTCGAAGCAGTCACCAATTTATGACCTTCGCTTTGCGCGGAAAGCATTGCGCTTACGTCTTTTGAAATTTCGTTCACTCGGCTCATCGTCAAGCTCGCGAGTTTATTGATTTCGTCCGCGACGACGGAAAAACCCAATCCATGCTGCCCTGCGCGGGCTGCTTCGATTGCGGCATTCAAGGCGAGAAGATTTGTTTTGTCGGAAATTTCCCGAATCATTTCGATAATTTTTTGAATATTGGAAGATCGTCCGACCTGTTCCTGAAAACGTTCGGTAGCTTTCAGTGCGGCTTGCTTTCCGTTCCTCGCAAAATCGGCCGCTTCTTCGCTCAGTTCCTGAACTCCCTTAGCCGCAGAAGCGATCTCCTCGGTTACTAGACAAAGTCCGGATACGTTGGCGCTGATATCGATCAATTCTTTGCTTTGGTTGCTTAAGGATCCGGAAATCTGCTTGATGGATGCGAAAATTTCTTCGTGAGAGGCTGCGATTACGGAAATATTATCCGAACTGCCTTTAAAAAAATCGCTTAATTTTTCCAATTTTTCCCGCGTTTTAAGAAAGAAAGAATTTGTGCTTTGCAGTCGATCTTGAATTTTTACTACTTCCTGATCTATGCGGGTTTTGTTTCTCACTAAGTCTTCGTGCAAAATGCTAAGAATGGAAATATGAGTGCGCCTTCGAGCCTCGGTTCCGTCGACGCTGATCCCGAAAGTGGAACGGATTTCATCTGCATATGCGGAAACGTCGCTTAAAGAACGTCGACAAAACAGGACAAAAGTCAGCAAAGCCGTAATCGTTTGAATTGAAATTATGCTGATATAAGAAAAAGATCTATGATTCTCCTCTAAAACGAGCAGGCCGAAAGCGAAAGCGCCGGCGACAATCTGGCTGATAAAGAAGAGAAACATCTTATTTACATCCACGTAATGACGAACGTATCCGAACTCGCCCCTTTGCTGCGCATCGGCTTCGATTCATCGATCGAGACTCTTGCAGTAGGTTCGAATTTCGTGGCCATACATTCTATGATTCCCTGATCAAACGCGGACTGATACGGATTCGAGCATACGCAGATGATTTTTTTTTCACCTTCGACGGGTTCGTATCCGTAATGACCGATTCCCTCCTGCATGACGCCTGTATTGATGTCGAACATGGGATTTTTACCGTCTCGTGAATGATTCAAATGAAATGCGATGTCGATCGACTGGATCGCAGAATGGATATCCTTAACCCAAGGAGGAAACACCGCGTTTTCGGGCACTTTGTATCCGATCGCCTTGAGCTGTGCCGCTCCGAGCTTATCGGCTATTTTTTTGAACACACGTAAAAACGCTTCCGTACTGTACCATTTTTCCGAAGAAATCTCCCATTCGCCTGCTGAGTTTTTTTCACCGATCCCTTCTTCAGCCATCATACGCAGTGCAGAAGTTTTAAAGGATCCAAAACCGCTGAGCATGGATTGGACGGATGCTCCGGTGGTAAAAATACCTTTTTCAAAAGTTGTATGTTCCATTTTTCCTCTTATTAAAAAAACTATTCCGATATAAACTCAGATGATCCCATTTTTCGCCTTATTCAAGGAGACGGGAAAATGATGCCGCATCTTACGTCGACTGCAGAGTAAAAACGAAAAGTATGAATTCTTTCAAGACTTCGCTTTAATGACTCTCGTATATTGATGGTGTTCCACGTTTTTACGAGCGCATAACGAATTAAGGATTGATGTCTTTCAAATGTTTAGAATCGAATTCGCAAACCGTATGTATCAAGAGCTATTTGTCAATTCGTTTTATAAAATCGATTGCTAAAATAAACGGATCGACTTCGATTGTATAGCAATTTATTCCCCGATCGAATCGGGATCATTTCGGAATTTCACACGGTCTATCGAAATCGTTTTCAGGATTCGGTTCCACAGCGGTGACGATTTCATACTCGGCCATGTTTCCGTTTGCGGATCTTTCCATCCAATTTTTAGGATTCGGATACGGCGGTTCGGCGAGGATAATTTTCAAACGAATGGAATGATTCGGAGGTAGGTCGATTTTTCGATAATACTGTTCGCTCCTCTGCGGGCGTTTCCCCATAGAATTAAAAAATTTGAATTCATACGTGGTCTTCCCGACCGGAGCGGGCATTCTATAATCGCAACCTTCGTAAAAACTCACATATTCGTAAGACGAATATTCCTGAATGAGGACTTGATTTTGATTCCTCCAAAAATCGGCCCCGGGACTCATCAAAGGATAAGCGATTTCCCCGATCCATCCTTTTTCATACCAGCGCGCGCTTAACTTGAAATGAACGCTTTTTTTCCTTTTGGGTTCGTCGTCCGGATCGTGGATTTCAGGCGCGACAATATTAAATTTAATATAAGTTCTATCCGCGTTCGGAATCCGCTTATAAAGCTCGGGGCCCCTTGGCCTACCGAAGCTGCCTAAGCTTGCAAGAAGCTCTAAAGCCAATATCAAATCGGTAACGCCCAATAGTAAATGCATGCTTTCACCGCCTTTCTATGATAGTGATACGATCCGAAAATACGGACAGTCATGGTCGTTTTCATCGGGGAAGTGCGAAGAGCCGCAAAAATCCTCGTTCCAAAAACTTCGCAAAAAAACGGATCGGAATTCAGATTTCACGTTGTGCGAAATAGAGAAGTGAATTTCTAAATATCCCTTCCCTACATTTCGCAATTTCTCTATCTTTTTCTTTCCAACGAGTCTTTCTAAACCATAGACTCGAATTCCTTTCAAAGCCGAATACTCATTCAAATAGAGAATACTATTCTCAGGTCGAATATAACTGTAAGAAGCAAGGAAAGAATACTTAATACTTCTTTGAATTCCTTCAGCTACTTGAGTGTGAATTCCATTCTCAGACCAGCGATTCTTTCCCCACACATTTCTCTTACCATCTTTAGCACGAGCTGAGTGATTGATGCTTCTGAAGTTCTTGTTGTATCGTTCCATCCAAGGAATTCCTTCATCTGCAAACAAAGGAACATCTTCAGGAAGAAAATCAAATAGAGGTTGAATACTCTTTTGTTTCTGATCGGGAATAGAAGAAAGAATCACTGGACCACCCTTAATAGCAAGTGTGTGAACAAGAGTTCCGATCTGATACTTACCCTTCTCTTCAGCAACTGAATCTGTTAAGTAAATAGAAGCAGTTTGACCCTTGTGTTTAAATCTCTTTCGATATCCATTCGCTCTTTGAGAAGCACTGAAGATAGCTAACGTATCAGTATGAACTACTGGTTTACCTTTGATAAAAGCCTTTAAATCGCCTGATTCTGGTAATTTCCTACCTTTCCAGGCTTTCTTCAGATCCTTTACCATCTCGTCTTTAATCAATGGAATCAAATCACTTAAGAAAATCTGTAGTCGTCTTTTAAGTAACGTTCCAGTATTCTTCGAGACAGATAACTTTCGACAAATAGCGGATGCAGAAAGACCTAATGGAAAGAGTTCAATCGATTCAATTAAGAGGTAGGAGAACACCCACAACGGTAATTTTAAATGTTCTAAAGGTGTTCCGGACGTTCTTGATTCTAAGTAATTACACTCAGGACAACGAATTACATTCTCTCTCGTGGACACTTCCTTAGTCAGAGGGATTTTACAGTCAGGACAATTCTTAGGATAAAGGGTAGATAATAAGTTCTTAGTGATTTGAGTATAATAGTCGGTGTTTAAGTGAGGGAATTTTAGGTTAAAGCGATCTTTAGCAGTGAGTGATTTTGATTTAGGTGATTTGGAAAGCGACGGAGTGTGGATATATTGTAGTTTTCCGCTTCTTACAGGAGCTGTGGAAATCTTCGCTCCAAGAACGTTTCGAAGAAACGGATTGGAGTGAGGATTTGGCTCTGTGCGAAATGTAAGAAAGGAATTTCTAAAGTATGTCCACCGTCAGATACGTCAGATCGTCCGGAATCTTGGAGGAGGAAAAAGATCGCACCGTGGAAAGGATTTCCTCGTTAAGGTTGCGAGGATTTCTGGAAAAATTATTCTTCAGAACTTCGAGCAGACGTTGTTCTCCGAAAATTTCCCGCTGCGGACTGAGCGCTTCCGTTACTCCGTCCGTATAAAAGAAAAAACGGTCCCCCGTTCTGAGCGAAATCGTATACGTCGTCGGCTCTATGTTCTTCACCATTCCCAAAATCATTCCCCGGCCCTTGAGGAATTCCGGTTCCGGTACGGATTCGCGGAGAAGAACCGGAGGAGGATGACCCGCGACCGAATAACGGAACTCGTCCTTTTCCAAATCGTACAAACATACGAACGCGGAGATGAAATTCTTCTCCAAAACCTGGAACATGCGGTCGTTCAATTCGGAAAGGATCTGGGAAGGCTCCTCGATCTTACGGCTCAATTCCAAAAACGAAACCTTCAACATGGACGAAACCAACGCGGAAGCGACCCCGTGCCCCAGCACGTCGCAGAGGATGAACATTATCTTTTTCTCATTTAGAATATGATAATCCAGAAAATCCCCGCCGACCTGATCCACGGGAATATAAACCGAATTGACCGATAGACGATGAATCGTCCCGTCCAATCTAGGAATCAGCCTGGTCTGCAGATTGGCGGCCATCTCCAATTCCTCGTGAAGGACGCGGTTCTGACGTTTCAGTTCCTCCGTCCTCTGATCCACTTTCGCCTCCAAGGTCAGATTCAATTTTTTTAATTCGGAATGGGCTCGCGCGTTCTGATACGAGATGCTCACCGCTCCGGAAATCAAAAGCGCGAAAAAACCGTACTGCGAAAGAAACATATTCTTACCGGTCAGATTATCCAGGACGATGTCTATGATCGCGAAAATCGCGAGAAGACCGACTCCTCCGACCATGATCATGGCTTCCATCACCTTCCTTCTCAGTTCGGTGTAGAAGATCGGCACAAGAAGAATCCCCAAAAGTACGAGAAGACCTTCCCAAACGTAGACCAGAATCACCCTATGTGTGCCGCTCAGATCGAGAAGATGAAGGGCGCCGACCGCGAGACTGGACTTCAGTATCAACTTCGCGGTCCATCCGGTCTTTCTTCGAAACAACGCATACAAAAAATATAATATACAAGAGGGAAAAACGGTCTGCGAAAAAAAGAAGGATCTCGATAAAAAGCCGAACGGAATATCCACGTAATGGACCTTATGCAGCAGAGGCAATCTCCAGAACACGAACAGAAACGCGGACAAGGAGAGGAATATGCTGGCCCTCGAATGACGGTTGAGGGAATACGAGATGGACTGTTGTAAAAAGACGCCCAGAAACAAAACGATCAAAACGAGTTGAAACGCGTCCTCTTGGATCAATGTGTCCTTGAGTTCGTCGAAATCGCCCAATTTCGGAATCCCGCGGAAGATGCCGCAATGGAATCCGTATTCCTCGCAACGGATCTCCACCCGGATTACGTTGGGTTTACCCCGCTCGATCCATTCCAAAGGAATTTTATAAAGACGGCTCCGAAACCAAGCGGGAGAATACGGATCGATCTCGCCCGTATTTCCCAGTAGCTTATCGTTGAAATAAACCCTGTCCGCGGATTGGATACGATCCAAAAAAATTCCCTGAGAACCGGAGGGAAAGGATTCGGGATACGCGACTTCGATCTTATAATGACCTCGGATCGGAATTTCGAATCCTTGACTCGTTAAACCGACCCCGGTTAAAATTCCGGGGAATTTGGAACCGTTCGCGTCGTAATATTCCCAACCTTCGTTTAACGTTTGTATCCTTTGAGGATCGATCGGACCGGCAAAAACGTCGGATACGATCAGACATAATAGGAACATTCCGGATACGATCGTCTTCATACGGAGAGGAATCAAAGTATCCGTTTCGCAGGTCGTGTAAAGTGAAATTCGAAACCCGAATCGGAAAGAAAGAAACTAACGTGAAAAAACGGAAGTTCGGATAACGATCGTTTAAACGAAGGAGGGAAGCGCGTTCTCTTCCGAAGAAGGGATCGCGTCCAAAACCGAAGCGGAAAGCTCGTTCGCGGCTTCCCTTAACAAATTCGCGGAATAATCCGAATACATGCGTTCCGTAAGAATCCTGCGAAAACGTTTGCCTCCCGGTTCTCCGTGAAACAAACCCAAAACGGCGCGCAATGCGTGGTGCGGTTTACCCGTCCCGGATTGTACGATCCGCGTTTCGACGTATTCCTCCATTCGATCCAAAATTTCCCTTCTGCTTTTGGGAGAATCCTTCTCTCCGAAAAAGATCGAATCCACTTTCGAAAAAAGATACGGAGTCTCGTACGCGGCCCTTCCGATCATGACTCCGTCCGTCGTTTTCAGACGTTCGCGCATCTCGGGAATCGTTTTGATTCCTCCGTTGACCTCGATCAACAAATCGGGAAAGGATCGTTTGATCGATTCCACATCCTCGTATCGCAACGGCGGAATTTCCCGATTCTGAGCCGGGGAAAGTCCTCCCAAAATCGCGATCCGGGCATGAATGGTAAATCGTCTAACACCCGCTTGGCGAACGCATTCTATAAATCGATATAAATCCTCGGGACGGTCCTTTCCCGGAATTCCGATCCTGCACTTTACCGTGACCGGAACGGAAACAGCGGAGTTCATGGCCGCCGTCAACTCCGCAACCTTCTCCGGAGTTTGCATCAGACAGGCGCCGAAATTCCCTTCCCGCACGCGATCGCTCGGACAACCCACGTTGAGGTTGATTTCGGAGTAACCGTAGTCCTCTCCGATCTTGGAACATTCCGCGAGAGAAACCGCGTCGTCCCCTCCCAATTGCAGGGACAAGGGAAATTCCTCCGGATGAAACCGCAAAAAACGATGACGATCCCCTCTCAAAATCGCGCCGGTATGAACCATCTCCGTATAAAGAAACGTATGTTTGGAGATCGATCTCAGAAAATAACGGAAATGACGATCGGTCCAGTCCATCATCGGGGCGACAGAGACGGGATATCGTTTGGGCGATTTTAGATCTGTTTCCGACATACGTAACTACAAGAATTGTTTTCGCATCCCGTTCAGTCAACAAACC
>NZ_NPEF01000101.1 GCF_002811955.1 Leptospira ellisii | reverse complement strand
CTTTTTAATTTCACCGGATGGTAATTTAGATTCTCGTAATACGATTCCCGTTTTTAAATCCATCACTTCCATCTTCAGGAACGGTTCGAAAGACAACAAAACGAGGAGAATTTCCCGCTTCCTCTTTCGGGAATGATGTCCAAAAAGACGTTTCATCTTTTGGAAAAAAACCGAAGTCAGGAGATCGGTTCCGTGACGATCACTCCGTTTTTGCTCCGTCATCCCGGGAACTGCACCGGATTTCGCTTTGAAGAAAAGGGAAAGAGCTTTCTTTTTTGCACCGATGTGGAAGTTCAAGAGCCGGATTTGGACGAATTCCAAGATCTCAAAAAGACGTTCGGTAAAACCGATATGCTCATCATAGACGCCCAGTACAGTTCCGAAGAAGCGGAAAAAAAGGTGGGCTGGGGGCATACGAGCGGAAGAGTCGCCGTTCGTTGCGGAGAAATTTTGGAAGTGGAGCGGTTGGTTTTGACTCATCACGAGCCGGATCATAAGGACGAGGAAATCCTGAGGATTTTTCAAAAGGAATCGGGAGCCACTTCGAAACTTGAGGTCCTTCTGGGACGAGAAAACGATTCCTTTTCACTCTGAGAAAGATTCCTTTTTTCGTTTTATTTTTCGTCTTAGAATTTTTCTAAAACCTATTTTTTCGCGTTCCCGTTTCGTTTCGAAAAATTTTCTTTTCATTCCGCCGAATCGGGTTTATCCTATATGCGCTATGCAAACTGAGATGGGACAACAAAAAAAGACGGCTAGCGATTCCTTTGCGGATAAACGTTTCTATAAAAGATTCCGCAAGAAGAATAATCTAGTAAAGATGGTTCTCGGTAAAAACGAGATTTTGGGGAATCTGGAAGACATCAGTATGATCGGCGCGTCGATCAGCTCAAAAGAGGAAATTCTTTTGGGTCAACGCGTGAAATTTATGTCGCCTATTTTGTCGGTCGAAATCGAAGCGGATGTGATTCGAAGGGATTTGATTCAAGAAACGTACAAATACGGACTCGTGTTCCACGATCTATCCGATGCGGCGATCGTGGAAATTCTGAATAAGATCGCTTCCGTGGATTGAACCGTCGTTAGCTGTTCATTTATAAACCGAGAATTCGCCTTTTAATTTTAAATTTTAGAAATATTTTATGTACCGACCCTTAACTTGGGTTCGCGGGAACCGACACTAGTAATAGAATGAGAATCGGCGGAGAACATAGAATGCAACTCGGCATCCCTCGGGATGAGTCTTTGCATTATATAGGTCACGGACAATTGGAAAGCGCTCCCGCTTCCACTTCCGTACTTCACGTGATTTCCCACGAGCTAGGACATGTGGCCGAATTCCGTTCCGAGGCGACGCGCGATCGTGCCGAGATCCGTTCCCTGAATATGAAAATTCATTACGAGTTTCGAAACGGAAAACTCGTCGCCGTCGCCGGAGAAACCGAGGCTGTAACCGCGAAAAAAGAGGAAGAGCCCCGCAATAAGAACGTTATCGATTCCGTTTTACAAAAACCGGAATCCGCACAAGACACGGATAAAACCTCCGCGGAAAAGGCGGAGAAGGATAAAAAAAGCGAATCATCCAAAACCAAACCCGAAGACAAGGAAAAACAGATTCTTTCAGAGCTCCGCAGAATCGAATCGGAAATCCAGAGTTTTGAAAATTCCCCCGAAGAGAAAAACGGAAGTTTCGGTTCGATCCGCAAATCGGAACTTGAGGAGAAAAAACGAAAACTTGAAATGTCGTTGAATCAGGAAAAACTGAAAGCGGTTTTGGAGGAAACGTTGGACACTTTTCGGGAACTCACCGACAAACAGACAAGAATGAGTTTAAAAATTTTGAATGTAGGCGAAGCCGATAAAATCGGAAGTATCGTCGACGTCCACGCCTGATCGAACGATCAGTAAATCTCCTCGATTTTTTCCGTCATCGTTTCCGCCGCCGTCCCGAAAACTCCGATCATCGAATCAACGATCTTTCTAAGTTCGGGAAGTCCTTTCCCCGACTTATTGGACACGAGAACCGTCTCCAACATGGGATATAATTCGTGAATGTTCTTCATCTTCTTTCTAAGTTTGGAAAGATCGCTTTGATTGAGTTTGTCGATTTTCGTCCTTATCAGAACGGGTTTGATGTTGCGTTCGAAACAGGTTCCGATCAATTCCAACTCTTCCTCCGGCAGATCCCTTTGCGAATCGCAGACCAGAAACAGGGACTTGAGATCCTTCGCGTGATTGAGATAATCCATCAGAAGTTCCATCATCGCCTCGTGATCCTTGTGCGAATTGGCGGAATAACCGAAGCCGGGTAAATCCACCAGATAGATGGAATGATTTACGAAGAAAAAATTGAGAAGTTGCGTTTTACCGGGTGTGGAAGATACTTTTGCAAGCGACTTGCGTTCCAGGATCGCGTTGAGCAGAGAGGATTTACCCGCGTTGGATCTGCCCGCAAATGCGATCTGCGGAATCCCCTTATTCGGAATTTTAGCGGCTTCGCCATAAGACGCGGTGAACTCCACGTCCTTGAAGAATGGTTCATCCTTTTTCTGAGGATTTTCGGTCATCTTCTCGGCTCCTGAAAATCAGGGTAGTATCGCGGTTTCTTTGTCAGCGACTAGATCCCCCAACTTAGGATCCCAAAGACTGAGACAAATCACATCAATTTTCCCTTCCCCGTAAAGTATGGGTAGCATTTTTCTAACCGGAACCGGAATCTCTTTTTGTCTCAGAATTTCGGAAATTTCTAAACTCATACCGTTTTTGCGGATTTTGGCTCCTTCCGGACAAAAATCCGGAATGAACCCGGTAGGAAGCTTTTTTTGATTGGCGTTCCATTTCAACGTCATCTCTCTCGGTTCGAATCTGAATTTCTGAAACGCCGGGGAGTTTTTCGGAATGAGATACAAGTCCGACGAAGCGGATCTCCAAAACCAAACCTCCTTGTTTTCGATTCCGAAGGATTGATTTCGCATTAAACAATCCGAAAGATCCTGAAAAAAATTTCTCGTGATCGGATGCAGACCTAGAGAACGAAGGTATCGGTCCAGAAATAATTTTCTTTCCCGAACGGAAAGATCGTTTAACAACCATATGCCGATCCTCAGATACGAAGGCGGTTTAAGAGGGCCGTCCGTTTCCGTAAGGATTTTTTCGGAAGGCCGATCCGGTCTGTGGAAGTTCTTATAAATCCGATCCGGATCCGCTCCTTCGTGTAATAAAAGAGGAACGATATGATTGCGGATCCTGTTTCTCAGGTATTCGTCGCTTCGATTGGATTCGTCCTCGAACACGGGCCAAAATTCGGTTTGAAGAACGGTTTTAATCTCGTCTTTGGTAAACGAGAACAAAGGCCGGAACCGATTTTTTTCGTACCAACCCAAGGTCCGCAGAGAATTCCATCCGCCGCCTCGGATCAGATTCAAAAGGATCGTTTCCAGATAATCCTCCGAATGATGCCCGGTGGAGATATAACCTCCGTATCGTTTCGAGATTTTTTCCAAATCCTTATAACGATAAGCTCTTCCCGTTTCTTCGAGCGTCTTTCCTAGTTTTCTGGATAAGGCGGGAACGTTTTTTTTTTAAAGGCCCTCGGAAAAGGAAACGTGGTTTCCGCATATTCCAAAATCCTACGTTCCTGCTCCAGATTGAAGCGGATCGAATGATCCAAATGATAGATACAAGGCACGGGAATTTTTTTTTCCACCCATAGCCAAAAATAAAAGTGCAACAACAGACTCGAATCCTTTCCGCCGGAATAGGCGATTACGGCCGGTTTGTTCAGGATCATATCGTGAAACGGAAGAATTCTCCTCCAGGCTGTTTCGAAAATTTTTCCGGTGTTTTCGGAGATCTTGTCTCTCATACGTTTATCGTATATGTACGTTTAAACGATCCTTCGGATCGCTGCAAGAGTAATATCGTCCATCTGTTCCTGATTGCCCGTAAATTTGCGGATTTCGGAAACGATCTCGTCCAATAGGGACTGTAACGGAAGATTCTGCAGTCGCAGAATAGTACGTTTAAAACGTTCGGCTTCGAATTGGACTCCATCCCGATCGGCCGCCTCCAAAGCGCCGTCGGTGCACATGATCAAAAGATCCCCCGGAAACATCCTGAACCGACTTATATTCTCGAATTTGGAAATGTCGGCGTCGATTCCCAATATGATTCCGCCGGTCGTTATCTCTTCGATGGAACCGGACTTGGCCCGATAAAGATATAAATTTCCCTGTCCCGCCCCGCTGAACGTGAATTCGTTTTTACTCATATCCCATCGAATTACGGTCATCGACATAAAGCGGGGCGATGCGGAATCGTTGTAGTTTTGGAATATATACGTGTTCACAGTGTTGACGATATCCCAGGGGCTCACTTTTTTTCTTACGAGGGAATGTATGATCGTACGAACCGTCGCCATTACGATTCCGGCGGGAACGCCCTTTCCGCTCACGTCTCCGATGCAGATCACCGTTTCGGTGTTAAACGGATCCGTTATAAAATCGTAATAGTCCCCTCCGACTCCGCGCGCCGCCAACATGGTTCCCGCGAATTCGTATCCCTTGTGTTCCGGCATTTTCCTCGGGAGCAGCGACTTTTGAAGCTCCTTCGCGATTTCGATCTCCTTGTCCAATCTTTCCTTTTGGGCGCGCTGGTCGAAAAGGTGGTAGTTCTGGATCGAAATTCCGGCCTGGATCGAAAACGCATTCAAAACTTCTAATTCTTCGGAATTGAATTGGCGGTCCTTTCGTTTTCCGAGTATGATCACTATATCCGACTTATCCGTGTGAACAACGGGAAGGATCGCAAGATTCAAACCCCACATTCCGAATTTTTCCAATTCGGGAAAATCGGAGGAGTGCGCGAGTTTGGATTCGGTCAGTTCGAAAATCTCCTTTAAAAAAAACTCGTAACGTTTCACCGGAATGGACATTTCTCCGGGAATCGGACCCGTTTCCTTTTTCGGATTTTTTCTTTTTAACTCCGGGTTTTCCGATTCTTCCTGAGTCGTTTGAATGCGTATCTTAAACGTGGACTGTCTTGCCATATCGACGTCGAGACGGATTTCGGGGCTCGTTATGTTCCCGGTCAAAAAATGTCCGAACAAAGTATGATTGTCCTTGTTCCATTCGAAGAGGGAATACAGTTCGTTTTCGGAAAACTCCGTTAAGGAAAGGAGAATGACCCGGAAGATTTCGACCTTGTATTTAAAACCCAACGAAGAAAGACGAAGCGCCGCGGAATGTAGGGAGCGGAAATTTCGCGACTGGGTCTGCGATACCTCGAAAAGAATCCTGTTTTTGAGGGTTACCGCGAATTGGGCCGCGATCAATTCCAAAAAATATCTATCGTTCTCCGCTTTTTCCGGATCGTCCCGGTTGTAGTCCACGGTGATGATTCCCAGAACCTCCGCGTTGAGATGGATGGGTACGGCGAGCGCGGCCACGGTCCGATTGAGTCTCGCGTATTGTTTGAAATGTTTGTGTTTTTGATCCGCGAACTTATAGTAGATGGATCTGCAGTTTTCGATACATTCCGTCAAAGGACCGTTGTCCTCTCCTTTTTTGATTTCGAAATGTAAGGCGACTTTCGATAGGGAAGATTTTTGATTTTTTACGGACATCACGGTCATACGATCCAACCGGGGTTCGTAGATCATGACGCTCACTCCGGGAATTCCCAATTTGTAGAACGCGAGGGAAGTGAAACTCTCCAAAAGATGACTTAGATTCGGGCTGGTATTGAATAAGGAGAGGAATTCGAGCAGGACCTCGTTGCTGAAACGGGCGTCGGTAGGAGGTTGTAAACGGGGGTTTTTCCGTTTTTCTAAAATCCATTCTCGGCCGCAGGATCTGCAAAAGAATCGACCGTTTCGAAACATTCCATCCGGAGTCTTAAGTTCTGAACAAAATGTACAGACCATCTGCGTAAAAGTATAAGGAATCCGGTTTGTTCTGATACAAATTATTTACCGAACTTTCCAAAAAGTCGCCTCGGTTTCAAAAATGGTCCCCCGCCTCGCTAAATTTTATACCGATAGATCTATTTTTTCGTCGGAAATGCAAAAAAATCGCTCTAAATTTAAGCGCGGCCAAAAAATTCGGTTGACCTCAAAAACATCAAATCGCAAAAATTTTAAGCATGTCAGGATACGTGAAGCCAAGCCCCTTAAGATCTATACAAGAAGTTGCCACCGCTATGAATTCCACCTTGGATCCGGATAAACTTCTGGATCTGATTTTGGAGCGTTGTATTCAAATTTGTGAAGTGGGTTCCGGCTCTTTGATGTTGATCAACGAGAAGGAAAACGTTCTTGATATCGTGACATTCCGAGGAATGAACCCTTCCATTCGGACAAAAGTTAAACTAAAGGTCGGAGAAGGAATCACAGGAATCGTCGCCGCTTCCGGAGAAGGAATGATCGTCAGCGACGTGACCGCCAATCCACATTATATTTCCATCAAGGACGATATCATGTCCGAACTTGCGGTCCCTATGATCGTGGAGGACGTGGTGATCGGAGTGATTTCCCTCGATTCGAGCCGCAAAGAAGCCTTTAACGACGAACATCTCGAAATCATTTCCACGCTCGCCAATCAAGCGGCTCAGATTTTTAAAAACCTTCAGATATTCAGACAACTCGAACAGAAAAACAAGATTCAACAGGTCCTGATCGACATTTCCAGAACCGTAACCTCCACTTTGATCCTTCAGGAAATTTTCGAAGACATCATGGATCGATTGGAAAAATCCCTCAACCTGGAACGCGGAAGTATCGTTCTCTTCGAACCGGAAAAAGGGATTTTAAAATTGGAAGCCGCCTCCGGTTTGACCGCGGAGGAAATGGAAAAAGGGGTTTATCTTCCCGGAGAAGGGATTACGGGAAAGGTTTTCGAAACCGGAGAACCGATCATCGTGGAATCGATCGCAAACGACGAAAACTTTTTGAACCGTGTCGGAAACGCGGCGCACTTCAAGAATAATCCGGAGAACGTCAGTTTTCTCGCGGCTCCGATCAAATCGGATACGGACGTGCTCGGAGTGGTGAGCGTTTACTTCGTGCATAAAAAATACATAGATCTGAAAACTTATTTAGACTTTTTGCAAGTGGTCGCTTCCATCATCTATCAGGCGATCCGGATTCAGAAACTGATCGACGAGGAAAAACGGGAAATCTCCCGCGAGAACGTGCTTCTCAAACGCGAATTAAAGAACAAATACAAGTTTGGCTCCTTGATCGGAAAATCCAAACCGATGGAGAAGTTGTTCGAGATGATCCATCTCGTTTCCGATTCCAGAGCTTCCGTTTTGATCACGGGGGAATCCGGAACCGGTAAGGAAATGATCGCTTCCGCAATCCACTATAACTCCTCCCGCGCGGACAAACCGTTCATTAAGATCAATTGCGCGGCGATTCCGGAGAATTTGCTCGAAAGCGAGTTATTCGGTCATAAAAAAGGATCCTTTACCGGCGCGGTCGCGGATAAAAAGGGGAAATTCGAAATGGCGGACACGGGAACGATCTTTCTCGACGAAATCGGGGAAATGGATCTCAACCTTCAATCCAAACTTCTCCGCGTTCTGCAGGAAAAGGAGATCGAAGCCGTGGGTTCCGTAAAACCCAAGAAGATAGACGTCCGAATCATCGCTGCTACGAATGCGGATCTGGAGGAATTGATCGCGGAGAAAAAATTCAGACCGGATCTTTTTTACAGATTGAACGTCGTGAACATGATCACTCCGCCGTTGCGCGAAAGGGCGGACGATATTCCTCTTTTGATCAACCACTTCATCGCGAAGTATGCGGAGGAGAACGGTAAAAAAATCAACGGTGTAACCCGCGAAGCGCATAAACTTTTGATGAATTACAATTGGCCGGGAAACGTGCGCGAATTGGAGAACGTAATCGAACGCGCGGTCGTCTTATCGCAATTGGAAATGTTGGATATACAGGATTTTTCCGAGATCAACGGACGTCTGCTTTACGGTGACGAGGAATTCGATCCCGAAACAGGAGAATCGGATTCATCCGTCGAAATCGCGAATTCGCGTTTTTCTTCCTCCCATTTGGACGCTTTGGACGGCCGCGCCATCGAAGTGGTCGTCGGCGAGGTGGAAGCCCGGTTGATCAAATACGCGATGAAAAAATTCAAGTACACCAAAACGAGGGTTGCCAAATTTTTGGGTATCAACCGCAACACTTTGGATAAGAAAATCAAAGATCTTAAAATCGATTACTAAAAAAAAATAACTTCGATTAGGTGAACTAGATGATTCAGACACAGGATAAAAAAGGATCTCCAAACACGCAAAATTTTTATAAGTATCTTCCGTCGCTTTCCTCGTTCGCGGAAATCATCGAACCTTCCAATTATTACACGGTTCCGGACGACTGGAATCTGGTCATCACGGACGTGGTCAATTCTACCGATGCGATCCAGAACGGAAATTATAAGGACGTCAACATCGCCGGAGGAATTACGGCCATGGCGGTTTCCAATCTTATGGGGGACATGGATTATCCGTTCCTGTTCGGAGGGGACGGTATGACCTTACTTTTGCCGGACAGCGTTCTTCCGGGGGTAAAGGATATCTTATTCTCCATCCGCGAACTCGTGAAAAAGAATTTCGGTTTAAAACTGAGGGCGGGAATCGTAAACGTCGGCGAGTTGAAACGCTCCGGAAAAGAATTAAAACTTTGTAAATTAAAGATCTCCGAATTCTACAATCAGGCGATACTAACGGGAAACGCCCTGGACGTCGCGGAAACTTTTGTAAAACGGGACGATTCCAACAATCCTTATATCGTTCCCTTGACGCACAAGACTACGATCAAACCGGATTTTACCGGGTTCACTTGTCGTTGGCAGGATATTCCGAGTCACCGCGGAGAAACCGTTTCCTTCATCATTAAAACGAACGAAAGAGGCGGAGATTCGGATCCTGGTCTTTTGAAATTGATTCTGGATCAGGTCGGGATTCTGCTCGGAGACGACGCCGAAATTCATCCCTTAAAAGAGGAAGACATCCGCGTGGATATGTCCGGAAAATACTTCGGCAAGGAGGCGATCGTACACAGCGGGAATAGAAAGGGATTCCTTCATTTTTTACGGATGTTAAAGATCAAGATCGAGGGATTCGCCGTCGATCTGGCGATCAAAACGCAGTGGGGTTTCGGTCCTAAAGTGAACGGAATGGAGTTGCGGGAACTCAGAAAGTCGCAGGTGATCGCCTCCGATTTCCGGAAGTACGACGGCACGTTAAAGATGGTCGTAGCCTGCGATTCGAAATCCAGAGAATCCTTTTTGGATTTTTTAAACCGACTTTACGGGGAAGGAAAAATATTCTTCGGTTATCATATCTCCGACCGGGCGTTGATGACCTGCGCTTTGCACGAAGGTTCGGTCAGGGAAGTTCACTTCGTCGATTCGGCCGACGGCGGTTACGCGCTCGCGGCCATCCGACTCAAAGAACAGATGCGATCAGGAAACTGATCCGAGTTTTATCTTCCAGTTCTCGTCGAAAAGTTTGTAATTGCAGGTCAATTCCTCTCCCATCGCGATGTCTCTCGTTGCGCTGTCCTGACCCATCGGATCGCTGTCGTCCCGGGTGAAATCCTCTTTCGTATTGGGATCGTCGCTGTGATTCATGAATTTGGAATTATCGGAACAATAAAACCACTTCCCGTCGGTCTGATACGAATAGGTTCGGAACATTTCCCGAAGTCCTTGGGGAAGCGAGTTCATCTCCTCGTCCGTGATGACCCAAACCGGCCGTAATCGCCTATTCCGGCGGAAAGGATTCGAGTCTGTTGTTGCACTTTTATTTTTGGCTATGGGTGGAAAAAAAAATTCCCGTGCCTTGTATCTATCATTTGGATCATTCGATCCGCTTCAATCTGGAGCAGGAACGTAGGATTTTGGAATATGCGGAAACCACGTTTCCTTTTCCGAGGGCCTTTAAAAAAAAAACGTTCCCGCCTTATCCAGAAAACTAGGAAAGACGCTCGAAGAAACGGGAAGAGCTTATCGTTATAAGGATTTGGAAAAAATCTCGAAACGATACGGAGGTTATATCTCCACCGGGCATCATTCGGAGGATTATCTGGAAACGATCCTTTTGAATCTGATCCGAGGCGGCGGATGGAATTCTCTGCGGACCTTGGGTTGGTACGAAAAAAATCGGTTCCGGCCTTTGTTCTCGTTTACCAAAGACGAGATTAAAACCGTTCTTCAAACCGAATTTTGGCCCGTGTTCGAGGACGAATCCAATCGAAGCGACGAATACCTGAGAAACAGGATCCGCAATCATATCGTTCCTCTTTTATTACACGAAGGAGCGGATCCGGATCGGATTTATAAGAACTTCCACAGACCGGATCGGCCTTCCGAAAAAATCCTTACGGAAACGGACGGCCCTCTTAAACCGCCTTCGTATCTGAGGATCGGCATATGGTTGTTAAACGATCTTTCCGTTCGGGAAAGAAAATTATTTCTGGACCGATACCTTCGTTCTCTAGGTCTGCATCCGATCACGAGAAATTTTTTTCAGGATCTTTCGGATTGTTTAATGCGAAATCAATCCTTCGGAATCGAAAACAAGGAGGTTTGGTTTTGGAGATCCGCTTCGTCGGACTTGTATCTCATTCCGAAAAACTCCCCGGCGTTTCAGAAATTCAGATTCGAACCGAGAGAGATGACGTTGAAATGGACCGGCAATCAAAAAAAGATTCCTCCCGGGTTCATTCCGGATTTTTGTCCGGAAGGAGCCAAAATCCGCAAAAACGGTATGAGTTTAGAAATTTCCGAAATTCTGAGACAAAAAGAGATTCCGGTTCCGGTTAGAAAAATGCTACCCATACTTTACGGGGAAGGGAAAATTGATGTGATTTGTCTCAGTCTTTGGGATCCTAAGTTGGGGGATCTAGTCGCTGACAAAGAAACCGCGATACTACCCTGATTTTCAGGAGCCGAGAAGATGACCGAAAATCCTCAGAAAAAGGATGAACCATTCTTCAAGGACGTGGAGTTCACCGCGTCTTATGGCGAAGCCGCTAAAATTCCGAATAAGGGGATTCCGCAGATCGCATTTGCGGGCAGATCCAACGCGGGTAAATCCTCTCTGCTCAACGCGATCCTGGAACGCAAGTCGCTTGCAAAAGTATCTTCCACACCCGGTAAAACGCAACTTCTCAATTTTTTCTTCGTAAATCATTCCATCTATCTGGTGGATTTACCCGGCTTCGGTTATTCCGCCAATTCGCACAAGGATCACGAGGCGATGATGGAACTTCTGATGGATTATCTCAATCACGCGAAGGATCTCAAGTCCCTGTTTCTGGTCTGCGATTCGCAAAGGGATCTGCCGGAGGAAGAGTTGGAATTGATCGGAACCTGTTTCGAACGCAACATCAAACCCGTTCTGATAAGGACGAAAATCGACAAACTCAATCAAAGCGATCTTTCCAAACTTAGAAAGAAGATGAAGAACATTCACGAATTATATCCCATGTTGGAGACGGTTCTCGTGTCCAATAAGTCGGGGAAAGGACTTCCCGAACTTAGAAAGATCGTTGATTCGATGATCGGAGTTTTCGGGACGGCGGCGGAAACGATGACGGAAAAAATCGAGGAGATTTACTGATCGTTCGATCAGGCGTGGACGTCGACGATACTTCCGATTTTATCGGCTTCGCCTACATTCAAAATTTTTAAACTCATTCTTGTCTGTTTGTCGGTGAGTTCCCGAAAAGTGTCCAACGTTTCCTCCAAAACCGCTTTCAGTTTTTCCTGATTCAACGACATTTCAAGTTTTCGTTTTTTCTCCTCAAGTTCCGATTTGCGGATCGAACCGAAACTTCCGTTTTTCTCTTCGGGGGAATTTTCAAAACTCTGGATTTCCGATTCGATTCTGCGGAGCTCTGAAAGAATCTGTTTTTCCTTGTCTTCGGGTTTGGTTTTGGATGATTCGCTTTTTTTATCCTTCTCCGCCTTTTCCGCGGAGGTTTTATCCGTGTCTTGTGCGGATTCCGGTTTTTGTAAAACGGAATCGATAACGTTCTTATTGCGGGGCTCTTCCTCTTTTTTCGCGGTTACAGCCTCGGTTTCTCCGGCGACGGCGACGAGTTTTCCGTTTCGAAACTCGTAATGAATTTTCATATTCAGGGAACGGATCTCGGCACGATCGCGCGTCGCCTCGGAACGGAATTCGGCCACATGTCCTAGCTCGTGGGAAATCACGTGAAGTACGGAAGTGGAAGCGGGAGCGCTTTCCAATTGTCCGTGACCTATATAATGCAAAGACTCATCCCGAGGGATGCCGAGTTGCATTCTATGTTCTCCGCCGATTCTCATTCTATTACTAGTGTCGGTTCCCGCGAACCCAAGTTAAGGGTCGGTACATAAAATATTTCTAAAATTTAAAATTAAAAGGCGAATTCTCGGTTTATAAATGAACAGCTAACGACGGTTCAATCCACGGAAGCGATCTTATTCAGAATTTCCACGATCGCCGCATCGGATAGATCGTGGAACACGAGTCCGTATTTGTACGTTTCTTGAATCAAATCCCTTCGAATCACATCCGCTTCGATTTCGACCGACAAAATAGGCGACATAAATTTCACGCGTTGACCCAAAAGAATTTCCTCTTTTGAGCTGATCGACGCGCCGATCATACTGATGTCTTCCAGATTCCCCAAAATCTCGTTTTTACCGAGAACCATCTTTACTAGATTATTCTTCTTGCGGAATCTTTTATAGAAACGTTTATCCGCAAAGGAATCGCTAGCCGTCTTTTTTTGTTGTCCCATCTCAGTTTGCATAGCGCATATAGGATAAACCCGATTCGGCGGAATGAAAAGAAAATTTTTCGAAACGAAACGGGAACGCGAAAAAATAGGTTTTAGAAAAATTCTAAGACGAAAAATAAAACGAAAAAAGGAATCTTTCTCAGAGTGAAAAGGAATCGTTTTCTCGTCCCAGAAGGACCTCAAGTTTCGAAGTGGCTCCCGATTCCTTTTGAAAAATCCTCAGGATTTCCTCGTCCTTATGATCCGGCTCGTGATGAGTCAAAACCAACCGCTCCACTTCCAAAATTTCTCCGCAACGAACGGCGACTCTTCCGCTCGTATGCCCCCAGCCCACCTTTTTTTCCGCTTCTTCGGAACTGTACTGGGCGTCTATGATGAGCATATCGGTTTTACCGAACGTCTTTTTGAGATCTTGGAATTCGTCCAAATCCGGCTCTTGAACTTCCACATCGGTGCAAAAAAGAAAGCTCTTTCCCTTTTCTTCAAAGCGAAATCCGGTGCAGTTCCCGGGATGACGGAGCAAAAACGGAGTGATCGTCACGGAACCGATCTCCTGACTTCGGTTTTTTTCCAAAAGATGAAACGTCTTTTTGGACATCATTCCCGAAAGAGGAAGCGGGAAATTCTCCTCGTTTTGTTGTCTTTCGAACCGTTCCTGAAGATGGAAGTGATGGATTTAAAAACGGGAATCGTATTACGAGAATCTAAATTACCATCCGGTGAAATTAAAAAG
>NZ_NPEF01000100.1 GCF_002811955.1 Leptospira ellisii | reverse complement strand
ACTTAGTAAGGCCGACAACGAGGTTCAAAAGGCCAAACAATTGAACGTTATGCTAGCTTCCTATATGGTGGATATAGGAAAGGCAAGGATGAAACTTCCCAATCACTCCAACCTTCGTCCCGAAGAATACGAATACATCAAAAATCATCCGATCATCAGTTATCTTATGATCGGAAACCTGAACGGAATCGATTCGGAAGTGAAGTCCGCCGTTTTAAACAGCCATCGCACGTTCCGCGGAGAAGGGTTGAACAACAACTATCCTACCACGAACATGCTCATCCGCAAATTGACCGAGTATCTTCAGAAATACAAGGACGATCGGACGAAGCTGATCCTTTTGGAGGACATCCAAAAGCAGATCCATCACTTGGTTAACAGCACTTATACGGACGAGGATCCGGGTATCATTTCGATCGCGGGAGAATTCGCTTCGCTCAGTTCCGATCAGGAATGGAGACAGGCGTACGACGCCGTCACCTCGATGAAGCTGATCCTGAACAATAGCTTCTTCTCCTATAACGAAAAGATCGTCCGCGACTTTTTCGATCTGATGGCTCTTAGCCTTTGCGAAAACAGAAGCGTTCTCAATACGGGGGATTATATCATCGTGGTTTCCATGGATTCCCAGAGAAAGGTCCACTTCGAAACCTGCGTCATCAAGGAAATTTACAGACATCAAACCAGACCTCTTTTGGAAAGGATCGGAACCATCCGCCCCGTGATCACCAATAAGGGAAAAATCAAGATAGAAGGATACGATCCGCATTCTTTCCGTCACGATAAGAGAAAGGCCGTTTTTAATCTGAACAACAGCATGGATCCGCGCAGGGTCATTTACGTGATTGATCCCGAGTTGGAGCCGAACCTTTTCGAAAAAGTGGATCAGAGTTACAGAGGAAGCGCTCCCCGTTCCGTCGCCTGATTAAAACCAAGTTCTCCTCCCCGAGAAACTCGCTTTATTCCTAAGGTCGATCCGATTTTTCTGGCATTATGCCTTCTAGTTGGGGAAAAATATTCAAAGTCAGCACGTTCGGCGAATCTCACGGCGAATCCGTGGGTGTGGTCGTGGAAGGGGTTCCTGCGGGAATCCCGATTCGATTGGAGGAAATTCAAAACGATCTCAATCGTAGAAGACCCGGACAAAGCAATCTTACCACTCCGCGCGACGAAACGGATCGGGTCCGCGTCGTTTCGGGAGTTTTCGAAGGAAAGACGATCGGTTCTCCGATCACCCTCATTGTTGATAATCAAAACACGATCTCCAAAGATTACGAAAATTTAAAAACCGCGTTTCGGCCTTCGCACGCGGATTACACCTATCAAGTGAAGTACGGATTCCGCGCTCACGTGGGAGGGGGAAGGTCTTCGGTTCGGGAAACGATCGGCCGAGTCGCCGCAGCGGCGATCGCAAGGATGATACTCAAGGACGACCTCGGAATCGAAACCGTGGCTTGGGTCGATTCCATCGGAAGGATCGAATCCGGAATCGGCGAAAGTTATCCCAAGTCCCGCGACGAAGTGGATCGGAACGAGGTCCGCTGCCCGAATTCCGAAGGCGCCGCTAAAATGCGCGAATTGATTCTGCAGATGAAAGAAGCCGGAGACAGCGTGGGCGGAACGATCAAATGCGTTTCGTACAATCTTCCTCCCGGATTGGGGGATCCCGTTTACGATAAATTGGACGGCGATCTTGCCAAAGCGATTCTTTCGATTCCCGCCTGCAAAGGGTTCGAGGTAGGATCCGGGTTCGGCGGAACGCTCCTTACCGGAAGCACGCATAACGATGAATTTTATGTGGAAGAAAAAACGGGAAGGGTTCGCACCAAAACCAACAATTCCGGCGGTCTTCAAGGCGGAATTTCCAACGGGGAAGAACTGGTCGTTCGGGCCGCATTTAAACCGACCTCGACGATCTTTAAAAAGCAGAATACCGTAACTCTCAAAGGTGAAGAAACCACTCTTGAAGCGAAGGGAAGACATGATCCTTGCGTGCTTCCTCGAGCCGTTCCGATCGTGGAAGCCGTGGTCAACCTCGTACTTGTGGACGCTTATCTGTATCAAAGGGCGATCAACCCCCTTTGGTTTCAGAAGTGGGCGCGGATTCCTGATTATTACAAAGATTTGAATCTTTAAGAATCAGTCTCAAAAAGAACGGATCGATTCGACGGAAATTCACCGGACGACGTTTGGAAACAACGGACAATGTTTGAACTTTTTGGAAACGGGTTGCCAGAATGAGAATGGTACGTTTCTATAGAATTGCCTCCCGATAATCGGGGCCTATTCAAAAGGATGATTCCATGGTAAAAATCAAAATCGACGGAATCGAGTATGAGGTGGACGAAAAGAAAAACCTCATATCCGCCGCAAAAGACGTCGGAGTAGACATCCCTTTTTTTTGTTATCACCCTAAACTTTCCATAGTGGGCATGTGCAGAATGTGCCTTATCGAAATAGAAGGAGTTCCCTGGCTTCAGGCGGCTTGTAATACCAAGGTCGCGGAAGGTCTTTCCATATTCACGAAAAACGATCGGATTAAGGAAGCCAGGGAAGGTACGATGGAATTTCTCCTCGCCAACCATCCTTTGGATTGTCCCGTTTGTGACAAGGCGGGCGAATGCCAACTCCAGGACAACGCGTTCAAAGAGGGAAAGGGAAAATCCAGATTCACATTAGAAAAACGGAATGTCCCTCAGGAAGAGATAGGTTCCAACCTCATCATCAACCACAACCGCTGCATCGTTTGTTACCGTTGTGTCCGTTTCGAAGAGGAGATCGTGGGGGAATCCAATCTCGGTCTTTTCGAACGGGGATATCATTCCATCATCGGTTTGGCGAAAAACGAACCGATCCGTCATAATTTTCAAGGTGCGTTGGCTGATCTTTGTCCCACCGGCGCTTTATTGAACAACAAAACGCTGTTTAAATCCAGGGTTTGGTGGTATAAAACCGCGGAATCGGTCTGTCACGGATGTAGCACGGGATGTAACATAACGACTAACGTGCGCGACAATAAGATGTATCGATACATGCCCCGCGTCGACGAGGACAAGGACATGTATTTTCTCTGTGATGAAGGACGTTTCAACATCGATTGGCTGAACGAAAACCGTCTGTTCTCCTACTACGCCTCCGGAAAACCTTCCGAAAGTACGACCGTACTTCCGGCGATCGCCGAAAAGATCCTTAATTCCAAAAAAATCGCGGTTCTGGGCGGCGCCAGCGAATCCACCGAAAATCTAAAATCCATCGTCCAAAACGTTGCTTCTTTCGGAAAAACGGTTATTCTGGAAGCTCGGGTTCATGCGGCGCAGATGCAGGAGCCGCAACAAAAGGATTTTTTGATGACGACCGATCTCCGACCGAACACGAAAGGCGCATTGGCTGCGGGAATGGTTTCCGCGGAAGGACTCGATTCGATTCGTAGTTCCGTCGCTTCCGGAGAAATCGATTTGGTTTTCGTGATTCAGGAAAATCTCGGAGAGGTTCTTCCGTCGATTCCGTCGGGAGTCGTTACGGTCGCCTTGCATACGAATCTCACTTCCGACGTTTTGGAATCGAATTACGGAGTTCCGATCCAGACGTTTGCGGAACAGTCCGGTTCGTTCATCAATAAAAACGGATTGAGTCAAACGTTTCAAAAAGCGATGGAACCTCCGAAAGGTTTACTCACTTCCGGAAACGTTTTTTATAAACTCGCAGAATCGACGAAGGAACTTCTTTCTTCTCCAAAGGAGGTAAGCTCAGTTGGGAACCGTTAACGTAATTCGGGTCGCAAGTCGTCATAAACTTTCCTGGTATGAAAAGTTTTATTTTTATTCCGTCGGAAAAGGACTTTGGATCACCTTAAAACATTTTATCAAAGCCGCTTTTCTGAGAAGAGCGGTTACGATCGAATTTCCCGAGAAAAAAAGGAAGTATTCCACTCGCTTTCGCGGAATGCACACGATGAAACGCGACGAACAGGGAAGAGAACGTTGTACGAGCTGTTTCTGTTGTATGTGGATTTGTCCCGCCGATGCGATTTATATCGAAGCGGAAGAAGTGACGCCGGAAAGACAACACCTTCATCCGGAAGATAAATACGCGCGTAAGTTCGAAATCAATCTTCTGCGTTGTATTTTTTGCGGGTTATGCGAGGAAGCCTGTCCCAAGGGAGCGATTTATCTGGACGGCCCCGCCGAAATGGCGACCGATAACCGGGAAGATTTGATTCTTACGAAAGAGAGAATGATGCAGAAGGTGGGCGGTCCGATCATCGGAGAGAGAAATTAATCTCTCCGACGGGCTTTAAAAATTCGGACGTATTGTATAAGGTCGATCGGATTTTTAGCTTACTTTTTGCGAAAGGTATTGGTTGTTCAATCTGGCTTTTACCAGCTGCGTTTCCAGGTAGGATACGGTCTCGTCGATATCGTCGTTTGAAATTCCCGGATATTCTCTCAAAATTCCTTTTCTAGACATTCCCGCCAAAAGAAGATCTAAAATTTCCAGAACCCGAACCCCGGTTCCTTTGATGAATGGTTTTCCACCCATATAACCGGGGATAATTTCTATCGCAGTAAACTTGTTGTTACTCATATATTGAATAACAGGTCGTTTGCTGGAATTTGTAACGGAATTGTTTTTTTTCGAACGGAATGATTCCTAACGTTTTGTATACTAATCCGAACCCGGATGAATCGGAGAATTAAGTCTCATTTCTTTTTAAAAAACGCCGTTTTTTTTATTCCGAAAAATGAAACTTTTTCGATTTACTTTCGATCTTTTAAACTAACCCGAGCCGGAAGAGCTCGTGCTTGTTCCCGTAGGACAAGTAGGAACAAAAACGGTACAAACTCCTAGGAGAAGTATCGGATCCCCTTTACAAAAGTCTTCCCAGGGTTTGTCGGAGCTGATTTCGTTGAAGATACAGTATTTGAAAATTTTTTCGAAACAGTCGTTGGACTTTTTGTCCTTTTCCGCGCAGGTTTCGGTCGTGGAAGATTTGAAATCGGAAGCGGCACAATGAAGGACAAAAAAAATCAAAAAAAAATGATATTTTACGGGAAAATGCCATTTTTCATGTTTTTTTATAGAACTCGAATTGAAGGTTTCAGAATACGATAAAAAGGCCATTTTTGACGATGAATTCCTTTTGAGGACGATGAAACGAATTTCTTTTTATGCTTTTAGAATCGCAAATTGTCCCAGAAACTGCAAAAACTTAGGGTCTTAAAACACTATTTCCGATGGTTGAATCCGATTCTACAGATTTTTCAATACTTTACGAGGAAAACCATCGGACCATTTATCATTTTCTCCTAAAAATATCCGGTGATCCCGAGGTCGCAGAGGATCTAACCCAGGAAGCCTTTCTCAAAGTTTTTACTTTTTATTCTAAGTTCGATCCCGAAAGAGGGTCGTTCACTACTTGGGCCTGTTCGATTGCAAAAAACCTTTATTTCAAACATTATAATAAGCAGAAAAAGGAGTTCGGAAACTTAAGCATAGGAGATTCGCATCTGGAAATCGAAGTGAATCCCGAGATTCCGGAAAATCTGGAAAAAGCTTTTTTGGAAAAAGCGATAAAAGATTCGATTCAGAGTCTTCCCGAGCCGGAAAAAAGTATAATATTATTGAAAGAACTAGAGAGAAAAACTCTCAAAGAAACGGCCTCAGCGCTGGGCATTTCCGAACGTACCGTAAGCAGGAGATTGATTTCCGCAGTCGCCCTTTTAAAAGAAAAAATGGAGAGCCAAGGACTTCAGTTTTAATATCTACGATGAATATAGAAGTAGAGAACATAGAACGTTTTGAAGAACTTCTCGGAAGGTATCTGTTCGGAGAATTGAATACCTCGGAAAAGAAGGAACTTATGGACTTCGTCTTTCGGAATGACAAAGCCCGCGCTCTTTATTTGTCGGCGACGCGTTTTCATTCTTCGTTGGAATACGTTCTTGCACCTTCCGACGACGTAGGAGATTCTCCCGTAAAAAAAAATGATTCAGAAAAAATCGTAACTTTTAAAAGTCCGATTAAAACCTCTTTTTGGATCGTTTCCGGATTTGCGGCGGCAGCGATTTTGCTGATTACTGGTCTTATCTTTTGGCTCGAGTATCGTTCCAAATCGGAGACCGCGTTGGACCAAGCCTTTCTTAATTCTTACGGTGATTGTAAGATCGGCGGAACTTCCGTTCAAACGGGAGAAAACATTTTGGATAAAAGACTGGATTCGGGAAGTTTTTCCATCTGCGAATTTCAGTTCGAAGGAACTAAAAGCGTCTCCGTCCGCGTGTTGCCGGATTCCCAAGTTTCCCTTTCCGGTACCAGAAAAAATTCGTCCTTAAACGTAAAACAAGGTTCGGTGTTGATCGATTCGATTTCGAAAGAATCGACGGATCCCGAAGAGGCCGGCGTATTTTCCGTTTTATCTCCGGATGTAAAGGCCCGTCTTTTAGGAACCAAAATCCAATATTCTAGAATCGTCAGCGAATCGTATTCCCAATTGGATCTGGAGATTTTGGAAGGTTCGGTGGAAATGGAAACGGGGCCGTATGTGGCTTTCGAAAAAATAGCCAATTCTCTGACCAACGAGGAACGCGCCGTTTTTCAATTGGAATTTCCTGCCTTATTTAAAAGCAGCAAAGTGGTGATGAACCACGGACAAGCCCTTTCCTGGAGGGGAATTTCCGAAGCGGGTTTATCTAAAATCGAGTCGCTGGGAAAGGTGATATTGGAGGCGAAATCGAAAGGAATCGCCCTACACGAGGATTTTTTCTCTTCTCTCGCGCCCGATTTAAAAACGATCAAGGAAGAACGCAACTTTTCGATCGAAAAGGATCTTGATAAAAAAATAAGGAATTTATTACCTACAGAAGAGCAGGAACTCGAAGAGAAATTCAAGTCGATGGTGCGTTTCCCTCCCTCGGATCTAAAAGAGGTGGAAAAACTGAAATCCTTGGTTTCGAAACTCGACAACACTCCGCTGATCCAGATTTTAAAGGATAGAAATCAGCCTGATATGGAACGCGTGATCTATTTTAAGGACGGTTCCAAGGTGAAAGGTTTTGTGTATCAACACGAGAATTTTTATATCCTTCTTAAATCGGATGGAAATCTTTTATTTCCGGTGGATGCGGTCGATTCCATAGAATTCGAATAATTTGGAATTTTGTGGTCTGCGGGTTTTCTCCGCGTTTCCAAATTCGAATGATTCTTGCTGAGAAAATGAGATCAACGCCTAATTTTTCCAAGGTTTTTAAACGGAACGTGTTCGTAAGCGAATCCGTTTCCTCTCTTCGCGTTTTGTTTTTCCTTTTTTCGATTTTCGGGTTTTCCGGATTGTATGCGGACACGGTGATTCTCCGTTCGGGGACGGAATACAAAAACGTTAAGACGATCCTGGGGAAATCGAGCGTTAAAATAGATACGGAATCCGGCTCCTCGTTTCAAGTTCCGATTTCTGCGATTAAATCGATCAAATCGCTTCCCGTGAAATGGGGGGCTCCGGGCGGCGCCACTGCTGCGACGGAGACACAAACGAATCCGGGAATCTTAAAAAATTCGGAACTGATGCGGCTCACTTTTTTAGGTGCGCTTCCGAGTTTGATTCCGGGTTGGTCCAATCTTTACATCAACGGTCATCCGCTCATCGGTTCGCTTTTTTCGATCGCGGAGATTTATCTCGTCAGTCTCGTAGCCGTGTACGCGAAACCGACCGTGACTTTCTACGAGGAGTCGGGAAATATAGCTTTAGCATATTATAATTTATACCCGAACGGTCTTTCACAAAATCCGTCCTTTTTGAGTCTGATGCTGGTGGAACACCAGGCTTCCTTGGTTAAGGATCCGATAAGCGGCGGTTATACGACTCATTCGAAACTTCAGGACAGCAGAGAGAGGGCGATCTCCGGTCTAATCGGAGTTTTACTTTTGGATTTTTCGCTTACGCAGATCCTTTCCTATTCCGCGAAAACGAAACCGCAAACGGCGAAAGAAAGCGGGGATTTTGATATTCGGATCGGCGGAGGAAAGTCCCGGACGGACGGGGAACTCGAATCTAAATTTTCTTTGAATTTTTATTTTTAAAACCCGCTTTTGCAAGCGGGTAGATCCGCATTCGATCGGAGTAAGATTTAAGCTTCTACGGAATTTCTTCCCAACTTACCGAGGAAATAAAGGATAACGCCGCCTACGATCAGGCCGCCGCGGATCGCCCATCCCGTGGAAACTCCCCAGTTGTCCACCCACATAAGAATTTTCAAATTGTAATTAAAGAAACTAAGAACCGAAGAAACGATTCCTGCGAAGGACATAAACGCCCCGAACGAAGAAATCTTATCTTTTATTTGATCCATAGAGTACTGCACCTCTCCCACTGAATTATTACCAAATTAACAGCCGAAACTTTTTTTTTTTCGTCCTTTTCGAGTTCGGTCCGGGCTTTGATACAAAAATCAGTTTCAATTTGTTACGTAATCTTTTCTTCTACGCAATTCAGTCGTTCAAACCGAGCGGATTTAAAAAAACTTGCAGAAATCCGTTTCTCGCGGAATTTTGACAGTCTAATCCATACAACAGGGGACGAAATTGGTTTCGACTGTTGTTGTCAGGGATCATGTGGCGTGTAGAGGTTGTAGGCTCCTCTCAAAACCTTCGAACAATAACCGCTAATAACGAATTAGCTTTAGCAGCTTAATCTCTGCTACGAAGTCTCGGTTCTTTCTCTCGAGTTCCGATCGCTTTGACACTTACCGAGAGGCGGCTTTTTCGGTTTTCGGTTCCCGAAAAAGACTGTAAACGAGCCGGATAGAAAAGAGAGTCCTGTCTGAGGGTTAAACTCTTTTCGAAAACTTCATACACAGACTACACACGTAGAGGCTGATCTGGGGCGCAATAGGACGCGGGTTCGAACCCCGCCGTCTCCAGGATTGTTTTTTTCTTGTCTATTCCGGGTAAAACCGCTCAAAACGGATTTCTTTTTTTGGGAATTCCTCCGTTTCCCGATTTATATTCAAACCGATCGGCGCTTGTAGAAGTCAGAAATTATAAAAAGAAAGTGTTTTTGCAACGGGAACGAGTTTCGACTTTTCATCCTATTCCATAAATTCAACATCGGAAAGGACATGCTCGGTCCTGGATTCCTTTCGGAATTCTTTCGAAAACGAGGAACTAATATTGGAAACTAAAATCGCCGTTTATTCTGACGTCGTTTGTCCTTGGTGTTATATCGGTAAAAAAAGAATGGAAGACGCGATTCGTCTTTGGAAACAATCCCATCCCGAAGACGACGTTCAGGTGGAATGGAGGGCGTTCCAGCTCAATCCGGATCTTCCCCCGGAAGGAGAGGATCGTGAACTTCACATGGGGCGTAAATTCGGTTCCATGGATCGGATCCAACCGATGGTACAACGCGTGGCCGACATCGCCGAGGCGGAAGGACTTCCTTTTACGAAGGATCAGAAAGGCCGTCAGCCGAATACGTTTCTTTTGCACGCGTTGATCCGTAAAGCGGAGGAAAAAGGAAAGTCTTTCGAACTTGCGGAAATATTTTTCAGGAATTTTTTCGCCGAGAATAAGGATCTTTCCGACGCGGATGCGATCCGGGAAAGTTTAAAGGAAGCCGGTCTCGATCCGGAGGATTTGGAGCGCGTGAAAAACGATCGGGAGTTATTGGACGAAATCCGTGAAACGGAATATCAGGGCAGGAAATTGGGAGTTTCCGGAGTTCCTTTTTTCGTCTTTAACGAGAAATACGCCGTTTCCGGAGCGCAGGAATCCGCGCTCTTTCTACAGGTGTTCGATCAGTTGAAAAACGAAAATTCTACGGTTTAGAATATTCTACTTTTCTAATTTTTTGAGGGAAGCACCGGTTTATACGCCGGATGTTCCTCCTCCGACCAGGGAAGCTTAAACGGCAGTTTTCGCACCTTAGTTTCGGATTCCCTGAGGAATTTCCGGATCTCTTCGTCCCTAAAAATCGCCTCCGAAAACGCGATTTCTCCGGCGTCGGTGATCGCCTGAAGTTTAGAGGCATAGTTGACCGTATTTCCGAAATAGTCGATATTGCTGTTGAGATTCACCGCGAGACAGGGGCCCGAGTGCAGACTGATTCTGATTTGAATCCTGTTCTGCGGAGTGACTTGGAAAATTTTCTGCAATTCGATCGAGGCCCGTAAGGAATCCAAAGGACTTGCGAACGCAGCCATAACTGCGTCTCCGATCGTTTTTACCACGGCCCCCCTGTGTTCCTTTACGACGCGGAATACCTGCACGAAATGATCGCGCACCTCCTTAAAGGCTCCCGTGTCCCCTTCGGAAATATAGAATCTCGTAGAACCAACGATATCCGTAAATAGGATCGTCTGAACTCCTATGTCCAACTGCAGATCGGACGCGACCGCCTGTTCCGTGAATAAATCCCTGAAGTCCTGAAAGTTGAACAATTCCGCCGGACGAAGACTATAAAAATCCTCCTTTTTCTCTTCGATGATGAAGGTTCTCGGAGATGTCGCCGTGTTCAGAATCCGGATCGTGGGACGAGGTTGCGCCGAAAGTTCCTCTTCGTCTTGTCCCACGGTCCATCGAACCGTTTCTGCTGCGGCGGGTTTTAACTCGAGGAGGTTGTATTTTTTTTCCCCTCCTACACGAAGTCTGAATATCCCTTCGTTTAACAAAAGATCCGTGTCGTATTCCGATCCGGGCGGAACCGTTTTTTGGAATCGTATATGCGCTTTGGTCGCCGGTTCCGCCGCGCAGAAATATCTTTTCTGCACTTCCCGGATCGAAGGATGAACGTGGAACGTGATTTCGATGGAATTGAGTTTCGTGGATTCGAAGTCGATTCCGCAGACTTCGCAGGAATCCTGGGAAGGGACGTCGCCTAAATTGCTCAGTTCGGACCGAACTCCCCTACAATGAGGGCAGATGACGTCCCAGGAAAGCGTGAAAAGTCCGGAGCGGCATCCGTGTAAAAAAAGGAAAAGTAGATCCTCTTGGGGAATCTTCCAATCATATGCGATTTTTTTAATACGAATCCTGTAGAGTTCGTTTTCGTCCTCGGAAAGGACGTAATCGATCACACGATCCACGAGTTCGCGGTCGATTCCGAGTTCGATAAGACCGGCACGGATCTGTTTGAGCTTGACGTTTTCCGATATCGAAGCGGTTTCTTTTCGCAAACGGTTGGAGGCGAGGAACGCCTCGTTTTTTCTCCTCGTTTCGATGTCTTCCAGAAGCCCTCGCAATCCCTTTTGATATTCCAGATACATCTGTTTCATTCCGTACGGAAGAATCAATTTTCCTAATATTCCCCGCGGAATCCATCCGAAGTAAACGGTGAGTTTCGTCCTGTTTTCGGGGAGTTTTTCCAGGAGATATCTGGTCCGTACGTATTTTGCGATTCCCTTACCGTAGATTCTGGCGTTGTTCAGCCCTTTACAGTATTCCCATTCCCAGGGAACCTCCTCCCATTCCATTTTGATTCCCGCGTTCCGTGAGGAACCGAAAAGTTTCCCTTCCTTTTCCACGTATTTCATTTCGGGAATGCCGATTCTTTTGTTAAACGAAGACGTGTCGATCAACCATGGCCAGAGAGATTCCACGTCCACGTCCAATTCGAATTCCCAGAGCGTGTCGATGGACGGATCCGATTCGATCCATTTCGGATCCCAAGGGAATCGGTTTAGGAATTCCGAGAGATCCCGGATTTCGGTTGATTTGATCTTGTTCTGAACGGTTTCGACCATCTTTGTTTTGATATCCTCGGGAGATTTTGAACGGATGCGTTCGGATCGTAGGTCCGACCTTAAGGTTTCCTTCCGTCGCAGAGATTTTTAGAAATCGGACTAAAATTACAAGACGATTCCGTTTTCCGATTCCGTAAAATTTCCCTTTTCATTTAGATTCTGGTTTCTGCTTCGAGGTTCGGAGGAAATTTGGTACGATATGCGTTATTCTTATTCCGACTTCGGGAATAAATTCCTAAAACAAACGGGGATCGGTCAACTGATGGACGATCTCGGAAATCCGCCGCCGGGATCCTGTATGCTCGGAGGCGGCAATCCGGCTTTGATTCCCGAGGTTTCGGCGGTTTGGAAGGAGATCGTTTCCAAACAAATCGAATCCGGGGCCATGGAAAAAATTTTAGGAAGTTACGAATCGCCCGCGGGAATCCGGGAATTAAGGGAACGGCTTGCCTCCGTTTTTTCTGAGGAATCCGGATCGGAAATTTCTCCCGAACAGATCGCGGTCACCAACGGAAGTCAGAACGCATTCTACTTTTTATTGAATTTTTTTTCCGGGCGATTTCCGGACGGAAGGAAAAGAAAAATACTGTTTCCGATCCTTCCGGAATACATCGGTTATACGGATCAGACCTTGGAGGAGGGTTCCTTTTTGTCCTTTGCGCCGGATATAAGGGAAACCGGCGATCGTTCTTATAAATATTTTATTTCCAAAAATAAATTCGATTCTTATCCGGATTGGAAACGGGAAGCGGGTTGTATCTGCGTTTCGAGACCTACGAATCCTACGGGGAACGTGATCACGGACGAAGAACTTTCGTTTTTGATCTCGAAATCCGCGGAAGTCGACATACCTTTGTTAGTCGACAACGCCTACGGATTTCCGTTTCCGGGCGTGGTTTTTAAAACCGCGTCGTTGGTTCATAAACCGGGAATGATTCAAGGTTTTAGTCTTTCCAAATTGGGACTTCCGGGAGCGCGGACCGGTTTTATTTTGGGCGACGTCGAAACGATCTCGATGCTGCATAGAGCGAATTCCGTGATCAATCTTACGAACGCCAACCCGGGGCAGTTTATCGCGTTGGAACTTTTCCGCTCCGGGCTTTGGAAGAATCTTTGTCGGGAAGTGATCCAACCCTTTTACAGAAAAAAAACGCTTTTCGCGCGCGAGACGATTCTTCGGAGATGGAATTCCTCGATCGATTATAGGATTCATGAAAGTGAAGGCGCTTTTTTTCTTTGGATCTGGGTAAAGAATCTTAGTTTGTCCGTTTCCGAACTTTATCCGATCCTAAAAGAGGCGGGAGCGGTCGTCGTTCCCGGAAAAACCTTCTTTCCGGGAGCCGATCCGAACTGGTCTCATCGGGAGGAATGTTTTCGATTGAGTTTCGTCCGAGAAGACAAAGAGATCGAGGAAGGCATCGTAAGGATCGGACGCGTATTGGAAAAATTCTCCAAATAAAAAGGTTTCATCCCGTCATTCGCATTGGAAGATTGGACACATAGAAAGGATCGACTTGTCGGAAGCGTTTTGTTATCCGAATTAGAGATATGGAAAGTACCGAACAGGACATAAACTTCGAAGAACTCGCCGGAGCAAAGCCGGTGGAAATACAATCCTTGATGCCGGATTATATTTTTTTAAACGAAGGCGCGGTAGGACTTTCCGCCACGGCCCGTTGTATCCTGGACGAACTTAGGGACTGGCATAAAAAAACCGAGAAACACGGCTCCAAAAGCATTCATCCTTCGTATCTTTTGACGTTAGACAAGCGCGGAGAATTCGAAACAAGCGACCCGATACGGTGTTACGTCCGTTTTCGCCTCCTTTTGAGGACCGGC
>NZ_NPEF01000010.1 GCF_002811955.1 Leptospira ellisii | reverse complement strand
TAAAAGTAATGTATTTCGGTAAAATCGTTTCGCGTCCCTTCGGGCCCAGCGACGTCGGAAAACCTACATCGTTAGACGCAATTGCGGAGGGACGCCACATCCGTGTGGCGAGAGTAGGGGTACAAATGAGAAAATAGTATTGACGACATACAAATCTTGTATACAATTAAAATCATGAATCAGACGGTTAATATTTCCTTTGAGAAAGCACTTTTAAAAGAAATCGATAAAATTGCAAAAAGAGAACACCGTTCTCGATCAGAATTGATTCGTGAAGCTGCACGAGCGTATATTGAGAAAAAAACTAGATGGCAAGCGATTTTTGATTTTACTTTAAAAGCTACTGATCGAAGCGATATTTCGGAAAAAGACGTTTTTAATGAAATTAAATCCGTTAGAAATAAAAGAAATGTTTCTTAATGTTGAAGGTATTATTAGATACTAATATTTATATCTCTGCTATTCTATTTAAAGGAAAACCTCGGCTCGTTTTCCAGGATTTAATTGATGAGGTTTTTACAGGCTATATTTCGAAAGAAATATTAGATGAAATAGAATCTACTCTTTCTAAACCAAAATTTAAGTTAGATGATAATTTCATTCAAATTGTTCTATCTGAAATCAGAGATATTACAACACTTGTTAAGAATAAACCAATTCAGAATTATTTGGAATTAAGAGACAGAGATGATTACCACATTTTGGAATCTGCTTTTGCGGCTAAAGTGGATTACTTAATCACTGGAGATAAAGATTTATTAACTCTCCAGAAAATTAAGAATTTTATCATTATGACGCCGGATGAATATTTAAGTTTAAAAGAGGGAAGCGAAACTTAATCCAGCGACGTCCGTGTCGCGGACTTCCGCAACTGCGTCTAACTTCGTCTCCTCGCTCCGTTCGGGATCGCTCATGCGACCCTCACTTCGGGCTAAAGCCACATTTGCTTTGTCACTTCGGTTCGCGGGACGGCGCTAAGGCGCCTTGAACCTCGTGCCAATTCTTTTGCACGCTTAGGCGTGCTCCAGAACCGCAAACGTCGAGGAGACTCTTTCGTTATCTGCAATGCCGCGCCCCTCATTAAGACGCCAGCCGTCCTTGGCTGGCTAATATGGAATTCGTGAAGTATATGAAAGATAAATATGATCAAAAATATAGTCCCTCTGATTTTTATCGAAAAAGAAGACCTGAATATTTTTCTGATTCAGCGGAGATAGAGCTAATTGAATTACCTCGTGAAGTCCTTTCTTTGGAATTACAGAATATTACAGCAAATCAAAAAGAAAGCGAATTTGAGACACTAGGGAGAAAATTAGCGGAATTATTAATATGCCCTAATCTTATCCCCCAAGTTGGGTCCGTTCTGAAGCTGGAGGGGGATCGCCATCCTGGATTCTCCCTGAGTGAGTTGTCCCGCGACTTCGGTCGCCTCCGAAGGAACGAATACTTCGAATGGATTTTGTTCGTCCTGATAACTTTTTGGGGGAATCGTGTTGTTGGAAACGAGAAGGATTTTGAAAACTCTCAGAAAATCGCGGCCTCGAGTGATCTGCATCGCGGATCGGGTGCGTACGAGAGACTTGTCCTTGGTTTTTTCGTAGACGATCACTTCCTGAATTCCGGATCGCATCACGGGAACCGGAGGAATCATCTTGTTGTAGGAGACTCCCGCGTACTTCACTTGAAGCAGAAGCGGAGCCTGATCGGGGACGGAAGTTTTGGGAATCGTAAACGAACCGGAAGCGGGGCCCATTTCCCGGACGGGAATCATTCCCTGTTGCAACGCGATCAAACGGAGCGACTCGATGCTACCGTCCTTTCCTGTGGTTCCGTTTTTGATATGCACCTTGAGTTCCACCTCTTCCGAAGTTACGGAGGATGCGGCGAAGAATAATAAGAATAGGATCGTGGAGAACGTTTTCATCTTTGGACTCTAAGGTCAGTTTTATTCCACCCTCTTAAAAAGAAAATCCTTTACACTCGTGTTTGCGTCCGTATCTTGAATCTCTTTACGAATTGCGGAGAGGAACGAAATGAGTTGGCTTCGAAAAATTTTGGCGGTCTTGGGAATTTTGATCGGTGCTTTTTTGATTCTGATCTATTCGATCACGTTTCATCCGGATCAAGCGCAACGTGCGGAAGTGCGTTGTAAGGAGGGTGCTCCGATCTTAAAGGCCGATTCCAAAATCAAGATCCTTTCTTGGAATATACAATATCTTGCGGGTAAAAAGAGGGTTTTTTGGTACGACGTACCGAACGGAGACGGGCCGGATACGGCGCCTTCCCGTGAGGAGATCGAGGACACGTTAAGGAAGATCGCCGACTATATCCGCGCGGAAAATCCGGATGTGATTCTTTTGCAGGAGGTGCACGACGGGGCCAAAAATACGTTCGGAGAGAATCAGCTCGAGAGAATCCTTTCCAGGATCGATCCGTCGTACGTATGTTCGAGTGAAGCGTTTTATTGGAAATCGCTGTTCGTTCCGCATCCGAAAGTGATGGGGAAGGTGGGAATGAAATTGGCCACCGTCAGCAAGTATAAAATTTCGGACGGAATCCGTCACGCCCTTCCGTTGATGCCCGCCGATCCGGTCACCACTCAGTTCAATTTGAAGCGGGCGATTTTACAGAACGATTTTCCGGTCGAGGGCGGGGACAAGTTCACGGTTTTGAATACTCATCTCGACGCGTTCTCTCAGGGAACGGATACGATGCACAAACAAGTCGGGACCATCGCCGGACTTCTGAAGGAGTTGGATCTGGCGGGACATTATTGGATTTTGGGTGGCGATTTTAATCTGCTTCCTCCCGGATTCGATCGAAAATCCATGCATCCCAACGGAGCGTTTTTTTATTCCGACGAAGAGGAGATCAAACCCCTTTTCGAGAGATGGAACTCCTCGGTTCCATTCAATATTTTGAATGGACCGGAACGTGCGAAATACTATACTCATTATTCGAACGATCCGGCGATCGGGAAACCGGATCGGACGATCGATTACCTTTTTTATTCAGCCAATTTGAGACAGAGTTCGTATCGGGTGGATCAAGGGGAAAAAACGCTTACGATTTCCGATCATTTTCCGTTGTTGGGAGTCTACGGGCTGAAGAACTAAGATCCGCGCCGTAGTTCCGACGACCCCTTCGACCGCCCCCGCCCGAATCGGGTGGAGGAGGAGGGCCCGCGGGAGAAAGTCGGCGCATTCTCCCTATCACAAAAAGGTTCCCGAGTCAAGAGGAATCTCGGCCTGGGTAGAGCAGGAATTCCGACGAAAGAGATTGAAGTTGCAAAAGACGAGGCCGGAAATTCACTGGATGGGGCTCGTCTTTTCCCGAACGGAGAAAGTCGACTCCTAAGAAAAAAGAAACTTCGATCGGACGTAACGCCGAAAACAAAGCGAGGAATCATGAGACCTTTTAGAATATTAGGAATTCAGCAAGTAGCCGTGGGCGGCGAAGACAAGAAAAAACTCGAAACCTTTTGGGTGGACATACTCGGGCTGGAAAAAACGGGAACCTTCAAAAGCGAAAAGGAAAACGTGGACGAGGATATCCTAAGAATGGGTAAGGGACCTTACGCCGTCGAAGTGGATATCATGCAGCCGATCGACGTAAACAAAAGCCCCAAGGTTCACGATCCCAAACTCAATCACATCGGACTTTGGGTGGACGATATCCACAAAGCCGTGGAATGGCTCGCCGCAAAGGGTGTGCGTTTCACTCCGGGCGGTGTTCGAAAAGGTGCGGCCGGATACGACGTGTGTTTTATCCACCCGAAGGCGAACGACGAATTCCCCTATTCGTCCGAAGGCGTTCTCGTAGAGCTCGTTCAGGCTCCCGCCGACGTAATCGCGGCTCTCGGTTAGATTTTTCGGGCGTGCCGCGGGATTCTTTTCGAAACGAAAAAAACTTTCGTTTGCGCGGCCGCGCTCTCCGCTTCGGTCAAGTTATTGTAGCTTACCTTCGAAGATACGAACCGTCCCTCTTTTCAATAACTTGACCCCGCATCGATCGCTCACGCGTTCCGTAACGGGAACATTTTAGAATATTCAAAAAATATAATCCTTTAGAAGAAAAGAACCCCTTTTTTAAGCCGCGGATTTTTTCCTCCTGCGAATAAGGGAATAAAATTCCCGATCTCCTTCCTTCAAAATATCGGAAAGATGAAAAAGCTGTTCCGGAGTGTATAAACCAGGTCCGATCTTTCGATCCTTGAGCGCTCGGAAAAATAGGGACATTACCGATCCGTGAAACGAAACTCCGGATTTGGCCCTTAAGGAGATCGTTTCCCCGCCGTCTCGGTCGATTACCTTCATCTCCAGAGGCGGATCCTGTTTTGAAAAGATCGTGGATTTCGCCGAGTAAACGAAAAAGGGGAGCAGTCGTTTGAATAGGAACGAAAACCGGGAATTCCAAAAGGAAATCATCGCGTCAAAGACCGGGTTTAAGAACGCGGGTTTGATGCTGAAATACCGTTCCAGAAATTCGGCTTTCGGAAAGGATCTGGCTAGGGAACCTATCTCCGGATATTCCCAACGATAAAACGTTCTTTTAGCGCCGTTCCATACGAAATATCTTTTCTCGGAGTGCATACGAAAGAAACGTTTGGAACCATCGATCACGTTGTATTGTTTTTCGGATTCGTTCATCAGATCCGAAAGACTGAGGGATACGTTTTTACCTCCCCCCGCATACACCGGAAACTCGCCGATCAAAATCGGCCTTTCGTTCTCCTGCAAAGCGGCGGCCAACATCAGATTGGAAACGCCGGGGAAAAAACCGAAATAAACGAAGGCCGTCGATTTCGGATATCGTTCCCGGATCCGGGCAATCGTGTCGAGATGGGAATTGTGGATCGCCATGTCCATATACGGCACGTCCGCAGCGGCGCATAATTCGAACAACCGACCGTCTTCGTTCCGCACCGGACCGGTTAAGTCCAAAATCAGATCGAGAGCTCCCGCTTCTTCCGGTAAGAATCGATGTTGTAGATAATCGAAAGCGACGAAGGAGACGTTTTCCGAAACCGGAAGCGTCTTCTTTCTTCCCAATAAAATGAATTGTACGTCCGGAAAATCACCCGTCATTTGCACGGTGATCACCTTTCCGAAGTGACCGGAATATCCAACGATACCGACGCGTTTCATCGATTCAAATATGCGAATTCACGCGGGAAGAATTTCAAGAATATTTATACGGAACGTCGTGTTCTTCTATAAATAGAACAAGAGCGCCGGAACTTCCGGATAAAGGACACGGATTTCGAAACGTTTATTTCCGGCCTAAAAGAAAGAACGTCCGCATCGGACCTTTTCCCTTCACCTCTATGATTCCGCGATCCTCGAACTCGAAAAGATCCTTTAAGGCGTTATAAGTGGCTTCGGAACAGTTGATTTTGCCCGGTTGCCCGTGGGATTCCATTCTCGAGGCGGTGTTGACCGAATCGCCCCAAAGGTCGTAAACGAATTTGTTTTTCCCGATCACACCCGCAACGACGTCTCCCGTATGGATTCCGATCCGGATGTTGAATTCGTATTTCCAGGATTTCTGGAGATCCTTTAACCCGGCGATCATTTCGATTCCGGCTAACGCGATTTTCTCCGCGTGATCCGGAGTCGGATTGGGGATTCCGCCAGCCATCATATAACAATCCCCGATGGTTTTGATCTTTTCGAGTTTATATTTGCTCGCGATGTCGTCGAAACAGGTGAAGATCTGATTCAAAATTTCGACCAATTGATTCGGAGTGGGAATCTGCGTGGATAGTTTGGAAAAACCCACGATGTCCGCGAACAAAACGGTGGAAGTGGGGATGTAATCCGCGATCACGCCTTCGCCGCCTTTTAGGCGTTCGGCGATCGACTTTGGAAGGATGTTGAGTAGAAGACTTTCCGACTTTTGTCTTTCCTTTTCGAGTCCTTCATTCAATACGTTGATTTTTTCCAGGGAGTCCTTGAGTTCCCTGTTCCGTTTGGAAAGGGTTTTGTAGGCGTCCGCGTTGTCGACTCCGATCGCGACGTAGTTCGCCAGGGTTCTGAGAATGCTGAGTTGGTTCTCGTTGAATGCGTCCTTTCCGTAACTTTGGATCGTCAGAATTCCCACGAAACGTTCCTCCACTTTCAGCGGAAGATAAACCACGGAGTTGGATTTTTCGCCGAAGTGTTTTTGGATCGGAGATACGTACTGGGGAAAATCCTTTTCCAAATCGTTGGTGATCAGTTCCTGATTCCGGTTATAACAGAAAGAGGACGGGTTGTCTTCGTTTAACAAATCCACGGAAGGGGCGGGCGTGTATCGCCCTTCTATCAGACTAAACTTATATTTGATTTCGTTTTTCCCTTCCTCCAAAATCCCGAAAGCGAGAACGTCCATCGAAACCATGGATCTCGTATTTTCGTAGACGGAAGTCAGGATGATTTTAGGTTCGAGGCTCGCGGTAATCATCTGACCTATCTCGCTAAGTTGTTTCAGGTTTTGATAGGAGGATACCAGCCTTTGGTTGGAATCCTGGAGTTCGTTCTGCGTTTTGATCAGACGATTCTGCGTGGAATCGCCGATCTTCATCAGCTTGGAGGATTGTTTTAAAAGCGCTTCGTAGGCGTCGCCGACCTTTTTTAATTCCTGGATCAGGTCCTCCTTTTGCAGGGATTCCTTTTTTTCCAGAGTCTCGTTGACTTCGTTTAATAATTGGAATTCGGATTCGAAGAAGGAACTAAAGTCCTTTTGCTGCGCGGATGAAGATTCCATCGTAAACGGCGAACCCCGATCGTCACTTATAGGATTTCAATTCGAACGGCAACGAAAGATCGGAGGAGAATTCCTCTCCGGTTTCCTGCATATCGTCGTCGTCCTCTTTGTAGAGCCAGAGGACCTTGACTTTACCGCTTTGATCGTGGTATTTCTGAAGCGAATCCAGGATGTCCATGATCACTTTGGACGAACTGGTGTTAAAGTAATCCAACTGAAATTTGACCTGAATCGGTCCTTTCGCCCCCATGGATGCGTTGAGCCAATCGAAGACGGGTTTGTAGAACGCGATCGCGTTTTCGGGATACGATTCTCCTATGATCTCCACAACGCCCTTTTCCGTATCTAAAATCACTTCGGGAGAAGTTTTTGTCTGTTGAATGTGTAAAGATTCCATTCTTAATTTTCCTTTGTGAAGTATGCGGAGAGCGTAAAAAACGAATGTTTATCGTCTATCGGTGCGATACCGTAGGAAATCGGTCCGTCCGATTTTCTGGCGATATCGATCAATCCGACTCCTGCACCTTTGCTGTCGTCCGGTCTGTCCGAGCGCAATTGTTGTTGGTAATACGTCTTGAGCTCTTCCCTGGACATCGAATTGATCTTGTCGCATTTCATTTTCAGCGACTCGATTTTCTCGTTTAGTACAAGGTTCCCGGATGAAACATTATAGCCAATCGATTTTTCATCGACCATAATGATCCCGACTCCTCCCTCTCTTCCGTCTTCGAGAGCCCTTCGTTCCGCGGAATAGTGCAGCATATTCTGCGCTAGTTCGATAAAAACCGCGAAGATTTTCTTGATTTTGGATTCCGCACTCAGGGAGGTTCGGATCATGGATCCGAATTCGGTCAGGACCTCCTGAGAAAGTCTTCCCTTAAAGGAAACAATTAATTGATAATCGCAGGCCTCTTTGTATTGTTTAAAAAGGTCTACGGACTGATTCTCCATCATTTCTTTTTAACATACTCCTTTATTTCCGTTTCGAGATCAGATTCGGAATCCGATCAAAGTTATGTCATCTCTCTGCGCCTCTCCGGCCTGGTGACCGTCCAAAAAAGCCTCCAGTCTTTCCTTTTGTTCCGAGGCAGGCAACGAGGAGACGTTCTGCAGATGCGAGATAAGTCCCTTACTCGCTATCCGTTGTCTTTGAGGGTTCGGTTGATCCATATATCCGTCGGTCGCGAGGTAGAACATGGTAGGTTTTCCCTTTTCCAGTTTCACTTCGTGCGTGGTATAGGTCCTGGAATCCTCTTTCTGTCTTCCGCCGATCGAATGTCTGTCCCCTTTGACCTCTTCGATTCTGTCTTCTTTGGAAAAGTAAAGCGGCCTTTTGGCTCCGGCGAACAGAACCCGATCTCCGTCGATTCTGCAGAAACAAACGTCCATTCCGTCCACCGAATTCGCGTCCAAGGTATCCTGCTTCAACGCCTGACGGACGTTTCGATTTAGGTGTTCCAACACTTTGCCGGGGTCTTTGATTCCCGCTTCGTTGACGATCTGATTGAGAAGGGTGTTCCCGATCATTGACATTAAAGCACCTGGGACTCCGTGTCCAGTACAATCGACCGCCGCGAGAAAAATTGATCCGTCTTTTTTGCTGAACCAATAGAAGTCGCCCGATACGATATCCTTAGGACGGAAGATTACGAATTGCTCTTTTAGATTTTTTGCAAGCACATCCTGGGACGGAAGTATCGCCTGTTGGATATTTAAGGAATACGTGATACTATCGGTTATGTGCTGATTCTTAAGTCCGAGGTCCGCGTTGGCTTGAGCCAATTCCCTCGTACGTTCCCTTACTTTTTCCTCCATGTTCGAGTAGAGTAACGCGTTATCGATGGAAATCGCCGCCTGAGAGGAGAGGATGTTCATGATCTGAAGCCGATCCGACGTGAACGCACCTTCGGAAAGGTTGTTTTCGAGATATAGGATCCCCGAAATTTCACCCTGTTTTATCACGGGAGCGCATAAGACGGATTTAATTTTCGAATTCTTAATATACTCGTCCTTGTTGAATTTTTCGTCCTGATTCGCGTTTCTTAGGACGAGATTCTCCTTCGTTCTTTCCACGTAATAGATCAGGGAAATGGGAAGATTTCTGCTGTTGCCGAGCGGAATTCCCGTGAGGATCTCCACGTCGTCCTTCATGATGGAGCCTTCCGCTTCGACGAAAAGTCTTCCCTCCTTTTTGAGGATCAAAACGCCGCGTTGCGCGCCCGCGTTCTCGATCACGATCTTCATCAGTTTGTCGAGGAGATTCTCGAGTTTGATCTCTCCCGAAATCGCGGTCGAACTTTTGAGAACGGACTGAAGATCCAAAGTCTGACCCGAATATACCTCGGTCGCCGCCGCGGTCGTGGTCGAAATCGTCCTGTGGGTTCTGAGCGTTCCCGTTCCCCGTTCGCGGACGAATTCCGGAAACTTGGATTTGAGAAGGCTTTGTTTTAGATTGGCTCCCCAAAGTCCGTATCTATGAAACGCTTCGTTGATGAATTCTCCCGCGATCTTTACGCTTCCTTTGGAAAGCCAGAACATCGCCGCCATTTCGGAAGCGAGCGCCTCGTCGTTCGGGAATTCGTTCTTGCGCGCTTCCCGGATCGCCGCTTCGTAGGTTCTCGCCGCCTTCCAGTTTTTGTATTCCAATCGCGCCAGTTCCGCCTCCACCAGAAGATATTTATGGTAGAAGTTTTCGGGGCAGCTTTCGGCTAACGTGAGAAGTTGTTTCTGATTCTCTTTTATCTTTTTGAGATATTCCTTCTTTTTGTCCGGTGCGACCTTCTTGTAGTTGGCGGCCAGTGTGAGGGAATAAAGGTAATTGTGTTCGAACGGACCGTACTGACCTCCTAAATAGAGGATCATTCCGTTCGCTTCCTCCGCTTCCTGAAGGGCCAACTGATATTCTCCGTACATAAGAAGCGAACGGATCTTCATCACCTTGAACGTGCAGATGGGAGCCAAACTCTGATGCGCGTTGCAGAGATCGATGTAATCCTTTTCCTGATATTCCTGGGTGGAGAAGTCGAGATGGCTTCCCGTTTCTCCCCTTAGGTTGGAAAGAATCAGCGTAACTCCGAGGATCGTATCGATGGCGAGATTGTTCTTCACTTTGCGCACGAACTTGAGTAGCTGGGAGATTTTGGGTTTGAGAATCTCCAGGTTTTTTCCCTGGAAAAGAACGTTGGATGCGTCGTTCATCGCTGCGTAACTTCCGTGTAGAAATTCCCCGGAATCCAAAGCGGACTGAACGCACTTAACGTTGGTCTCCTCCGAAAACTTAAGATGTTTTACGAAGGAAGACGAATAGTTGGCGAGGATGTTCGCTGCCTTGGTGTATCCTCCTGAGTTCATGTATTTTTCGCTCAACTTCACCGCGAGTTCGCAGAAATCGTACGCGCCCTTGTAGTCGCCTTTGCCGACCAGAACCATTCCGTAGCAGGAATATCCGTACGAATCGGAAAGGTTGCCGTATTTCAAAAACAGATTGGCCATCTTCAGGCAGATGATGGGGAACAAGGCGGGTTCCTTGTTGTAGGCCATGGGAATCGCGCTGATCAGAAGGTTTACCGCCCACACGTGAGTCGGGTCCGTCATCAAAGGTTCGTCTAACAGCGATGTTACGCTGCGGTTCCTGAGATTCTTTTTGGCCTCCTCGATCTCCTTATCCGTCACCTTATCGAAACCCGAGGTCGGAATCTCGATTCCCAGAGGTTTTAACGCGCTGATGACGGTCGGAAGCGCGAGGTCGAATTTACCCTGCGCCGAATATTCTATCATAAGCAGGTTGTAGGCCTCCGCCTTTTCCACGGAGGTTTTGGATTCCTTGAGAAGGGTTTGGATGATCTCCTGCGATTCCTCGAAGTTTCCGTTCAGATAAAGGACTTCCGCCAGTTCTTTGTGGACGGAGTATGCGAGATCGTATTCCTTCGACCAGAGTTCCTTGTCCCCTTTGAGGGCTTCCGGCAGGGAAAAGAGGAGTTCTCTCGCCTTTTCGGAATATAATTTCGCCGGTTTGTAGGCCGCCGACAACTTCGCCTTTTGTGCGGCTTGTATATTCAATTGTAGTAATCTTCTTCTTTCGGGGATCTCCTCGATCAGCGAGGAACCCGTATTGAGATGGTTGACCACGTCGAATACGGAGTCTTCGAGCGCCTTTTCGTTGAGGGTCTCCAGCAGGATTCTTCCGATTTTGAGACGGACGGATTGTTTCTGATCCTCGTTCAAAAGTTCGTAACTCGCCTGCTGCACCCTGTCGTGCTGGAAGCGGAATTGGATCGTCCTTGCGGTTTGGAAATTTTTTTCGGAATTTTCCTCGGTTTCCTCGAACGAATCCACCAAACGGTAGTTATCTCCATAGGGAACGATCAGTTCCTCCTGCATCGTTTCCATCAACGCGGCCGCGGTTTCCTTAAGACTCGCTCCGAGAATTTTGGATTGGACCGCAAGATCGAAATTGCTTCCGATACAGGATGCGAGTTTGAGCGTTTCCTGGGTTCGAGGGGACAACTTTTTGATCCTGCGCACCAAAAGTTCGACCACGTTATCCGAAATATCGATTCCTTTGATCTTATCGAGGTTCCAGATCCATTGTCCGGAGAGGGAGGAACCGCCTCTCTGATACGAGATGACTTCTTCTTTGGAGAGTTGTTTGAGAAGTTCGTTGATGAAGAACGGATTCCCCCGCGTTTTGGAATATACCACCTCCGCGAAGTGGAACGTCTCCTCCTTCGTTTTGCGCAGGCTGTCGGAGAGAAGTTCGTTCACGTTCTCCAGGCTTAGAGGCCGCAGTTGGATACGATCCAGGCGGAATCCGTCCTTTTCCAAACCGGATACGAGCGTAGAAAACGGATGGGTCGCGTCCACTTCGTTGTCGCGATAGGCAAGCATTAGAAAAAGATAATTTACTGAAACGTCTTCCACGAGATTCTTCACGAGTTCGAGAGAGGCGGTGTCGGCCCATTGGAGGTCGTCGAGAAAGATCGCAAGAGGATGTTCGGCGCTCGCGAAAACCTTGATGAAGTTCTGGAATACCGCGTAAAAGCGGTTCGCGTTTTCCTGGGCGCCGAGTTCGGGAACGGGCGGCTGTTCTCCTATGATGAACTCCAGCTCGGGAAGCACGTCGGTCATGATCTTTCCGTTGCTTCCCAGGGAATTTCTGATTCTTCCTTTCCAGTCGTCGATCCGTTCCGGCGACTCGGTCAAAATCTGTTCGATCAGATTCGAAAAAAGCTGTATAACGGCGCTGAAAGGGACGTTGCGGTTGTATTGATCGAATTTACCGGAGATGAAATATCCCTTCGATTCGGTGAGGGGTTTGTTGATCTCCTTGACCAAAGAGGATTTTCCCACTCCCGAATAACCCGCAATGAGGACGACGCTCGTTCTTCCGGTGTCCGTCACGCGTTTGAATTCGCTTAACAAAGAACGGATGTATTCCTCTCTTCCGTAGAGTTTTTGCGGAATTTTGAATTCGTGCGAATCGTCCTTCGAACCCAAAGGAAACGCAGGCGCTTCCCCGGTTTCCAGCCATCGTTTTTGGGCAGTTTCCAGATCGGCCTTTAAACCTTCCGAGGTTTGATAACGATCCTCCGCGGTTTTGGATAGAAGTTTGATTACGATTTGGGAGAGAGCCTCCGGAATCTCCGCGCGCAATTTACGGGGATCCACGGGAGGTTTGGCGAGATGAAAGTGGACTAGTTCCAGCAGGTCCTCGCTTTCGAACGGAAGTTTTCCAGTGAGAAGTTCGTAGAACGTCACGCCCAGCGAGTAGAAGTCGCTTCTGTAATCCACGGAACGGTTCATTCTTCCCGTCTGTTCCGGAGAAACGTAGTGAATGCTTCCTTCGAGCCGGTTCGGATTGGACCAGGAAGTCTCCTCTTTGGAGAGTCTCGTGGAGATTCCGAAATCCACGATCCTGAGCACGCTTCCCTCCGGATTGAAGATGATGTTGTCCGGTTTTAAGTCCTTATGTATTACCTTTTTATGATGTATTTCGCCGAGTTTTTCGGTGAGGTCGATCGCGATCCGGAAGAAGTCCTTGAGGTTGACGGGTTTTTTCCCCGAAAAATTCTTGAGTGTACCTCCCTGCACGAACTCCAAAATCAGGATGAAACCCTCCGGGATACGCTCCATGCCGAATGCGCGGATGATCCTTTCCGAGGAAAGATGGTTGAGGATTTCGAATTCGTTCCTGAGGTTTACGACCGCGGGGTGAAGTTCGTCCAGAACCGGAATGTATTTTATCACGACCGGGACCTCGTCCTTGGTCCGTATCGCTTTGTATACCTCCGTGGAAGAGTCCGAGTTCAATCTGTCTTTTAGTTCGTATCCGTTTATTTTCATATTCTCCAATATCCCGAAAGGTCTTGTCCGCGCCGAGGTCAGAGACGGAAAAGAAGACCTCCCCAATAAAATCCCCCGCCGACGGCCGGTGTAAGGAATAAATCCCCTTTTTTGAATTTTCCTTTATAATAATATTCTGATAATACGATGGGAATCGAGGCGGCGGAAGTGTTGCCGACCCTTTCGAAGTTCATCAGTATCTTTTCCCCGGGGAACTTGGTGCGTTTCAGCACGTCCTGCACGACGACGTCCGTTCCCGGATGCGGAACGACCCAGTCCACGTCCTCGATCTTCAATCCGTTCCGCTCCAAAAGAAGATCCATGGATTTTAAGGTAAGATCGGCCGCGTTGGTGACGAGTTCCGGATAACTTTTCACGTAACTTTGCGGAGGAGGTCCGGTTACGATGATTCCGGAAAGATCTCCGTCGTCCTGAAGAAATGAGTCGATCAATCCGAAGTTTTTATCCCCGGTATTCTCCAAAAAAACGCCGGCGGCCCCGTCTCCTGCGGTGAATTCTCCGTAACCGCCCATCCGGGTTCTTACCGAAAAACGTTCGCTTCCGATCACGAGCGCGTTTTTGAATTTACCGGAGCTCAAGAACGCGGAAGCGGTTTGAACTCCGTGTACGAAACCGGTGCAGGCCGTGCTTACGTCGAAGGCGAGGGCGTTTGACGTTCCGGAAAGTTTGGACGCCTGCGGCGCGAGATCGGGAAGATAATAACGATCGGTCCAATTGGCGAGAATATAAAGATCGACGTCCTCCGGTTTTTTACCGGCGTCCTTTAAGGCCATCTCCGCGACCCGGGCCGCCATAAACATGGGGGTTTCCTTTTCGTTCGCTCTTCTCCTTTCGTTGACTCCTATGTTTCCGATCACGGCCTTTTCCGCGGGGTGCATCTCCGGAAACTTCAATCGTGAACGTATCTCTTCGTTGCTCACGATCGTTTCCGGAAAATAATGACCGAATCCGGTGATTCGCACTCCGTTCGACGTTAGGTTCTTGCCGCTCATTTTTTTCCTCTGATAAATTCGAATTTCATTTTATTATGGAAGTCTTGTATATACCATAAACTGTTCTATGTAAATCTTTTCCGGATCCAGTTCGCGTAAAACGGTCAATTCCTCCGCGGTCACGGGAGTTTCGTTTTGAAGCGGAACGTCCTCGTCCGGCGGAAGCCAGGAAGTGAACCGGAGCACCGCTTCCTCCGGCTCCATCTCCTCGTCGGAAGGCGGAGCGATCCAGTGGGAGAATTCGAATACGTGATCGGTGTTCGGAGCGCGTTTGAATCTACCGAACTGACAGATCGCCTCCATCACCCTGTCTCCCACCGAAGTGATATGATGCACCTTTTTGACGAACCTTCCGCGGTTGGCCTTGGCCACGACGATACAATCCGCGTTGGCCGCTATATCGTTCGCTCCTCCCGATCCTACGAGAAATTTTCCTTTGGACGTCATGGAGGAATTGATGTTGCCGAACCAATCCACTTCCGCGGCTCCGAGAACTCCCAAACAGTGATCGGGAACTACGGTTCCCAGGATATTGGCTATGTCCGAAAGCATGGAACAATCCTTCGTATGAAGCTGGCTGAAAAGAAACACGTCGCCCGTATGCGGTTTCATCGAAAAAAAACCGAGTTCGGTGATGACGCTGACATTGATCCCTTCCTTTTCCAAAAAATGCGCGGCGGTCCAAGCGGAAATATGGGCCGCTCCGATTCCGGCAAGAATCGTTTTGTAACCCTTTTCCTTTACGTATTCTCGGATCGCCCTCGCCGCCAGAATGATCATCTGTTCCGAGTCGTTGACGGTTTTCGGATCCTCCTGTTTTTGCGCCTTGTTTTCGGCGGGAACGTCCTTCAATCTTCTGAGACGAGCGCTTCCCAATTTTTCCAAATATTCGGAATGTCCTCCGGGAAGATTGACGAAATCGGCGTACCATTTTTCCGCTTTGGAAGGCACGTTAGCCGCTTCGTTGGCTTCGATTTGGAATTCGTAGTCGTCGAGATAGGTGGAAAGACCTTCGAACGCCTTTACTCCGGGAAGATTGTGCACACGGAGCGACTGCGGATGCGCTCCGAATTCCGCGACGGAGAGCGCGACGACGCGATTGCCCGGTATCGAAACCAGTTCCGAAGGAATGGAACCTTTGGGGACGATCCTTTCCACGGTCGCGATCACTCCCTGTTTGGCGGCGAGAGCTCCCCAATTCCCTTCGCCGCTCGGAGGACAAAGCACCAGATTGCCTTCCTCGTCTCCGATCACGGCGTGTAACAGCGTATAGTCGGGATTGAGGGGGAGAATGTAGGCCAGATCCGAGCCTTTTTTCCCGCGGTAATCGGGAGGATAGGATCCGTTCGTATGTGCCGCCGCGCTCGTGCTTTGCGGATCGGGAAAAAGAAACGCAGTTTTGCCTAACTTGTCCAGAATCAGATCGCTTCCCAAAAGGGAGTTGGTGACGAATCCGGGAAGTCTCATCGCTCCCGCCATCAACCTTTGAACGATGCTGAGGAGGGACCAGAGTTCGAGTTCGAACGGCTTCCCTTCGAATAAATTAGAATATAATGAATTAGGCGAGGGTTTAGGATAGTTGTCCCCGGCGAATCCTGTGATCATCTTCTTTACGATTTTGGAGATGGTGAGCGCGTGCGCGCTCGAATGGATTCCCGCCATGCTGATCGTAAATTCCGGATTCGTAAATTGAAAACGACGCGCGAGCGAATAGATAAGAGCGTTGGGACGGGACATCGTGGCGGAAAGATGAAGATACGCGCCGGGGCGTACGATTTCACGGATCATTTCATCGGGATTAGCGAAGATCTTCGTGTTCGTTTTCAATGATTCTCAATTTCCCTTTTCAATCCACGACGAAGAACCGTTTCTTTTCCGTTATACGCCGAATTCCGAAAAGAAAAGGGACATACGAAAAAAAAAGGAGGTTCATTACGGAAAAATACGATTTTTCCGATTTCCTGCGGATTTATTTCCTCCGAATTTTCGGAGAAATAACGAGCAAGAAATTATATTCGAACGGTTGAAGGATATTCTTTGAAGAATACTTCTCATCAAGAACTTTTTATTCCGACATCGTTTCTTCCCCGTTTTGCGGAGCGCGCGGTCTCGGGAAATCTTTTGTCTCATTCGAGGAAGGTTCGTTTCGTTTTCGCCGGATCCTACTTCGAATCCGGGAAGTGTTTCAAGATCGGGAGTTCGGATTCCGAAAATGTAATAGAGCCTCAGTATACGAAAATCCGTTTCGTATAACTTCGATCCGGACGAAGGTTCTGCGTTTTCATCGATCCTATGTCAGAGATACAGATAGAATTTCCCGCCAACCAACATTTTTCGACGGACATACCGATTCGAAAGACCGATCTCGCTTTGGACATTCACGTTTCCTTCGCGTCCATTCTGGATTTGGTGATGGAGGCGCATCTTCGGTTCTTTCAGTATCTCGGTTTTTCCGTGACGGATATATTCGGTAGAAGCATCATATTCGCCAATGCGGGAATTTTATATCAAGGGGAACTTCTCTACAACGATCTTACGACCGTGGACGTGGTTCTCGATAATTTAGGCGAAAAGTCCTTCGACCTTTACTTCCGTCTCTCCAAAAATCGTAGAAAGGAAAAGGTCGCGCTCGTCAAGATACGCGTCCTTACCTTCGATTATTCCGCGCGTAAGGTGGTCCCGATTCCGGAAGGGTTTCGAAAAATTCTCACGGACGGAAAACTTCCCCTTTATCCCTCTCCCAAGGTCGGAAGTCCGGACGAAGCGACCTTTGGTAATGCCGCGCGTCTGGGAAATTTCGGCAAGTTGGAAGTGTGGAGATTGGCGCACGACCTTATATTAAAAATCCATAAATTGGATAGGGAGATCGGGGGAACGCAGGCCAGGGAACATTCCGCGGTATTCGAACATCTGCGTTCCGTTTCCACCCTGCTTCCCGTCAAAATAGCCGCGGCTTGGGGAAGCAGGATTTATTCCGAAAAGATACGGAACATACTCAAGGCCAAGGTCCATCTCGAGGAACTCCGTTATCTTCTGGTGCTCGCGGGGGATCTCAAGGCCGCTTCCGTGGACGAGGAACTTTCCGATCTGGAGATCATCAACGAACATCTGAAAAAATACCTGGCTCGGGTCCGCAACGGAAAAACGAGAAGGATCTAGTTTAGATAATTCTAAAATTATAATATATTATTCGAGGTTCTATGAAGGGAAAGGTCGCTATGGTCACCGGTGGCAGCACCGGTATCGGAAAAGCCGTGGTCCGGGAATTCGTCTCCAAAGGGGTTCGGGTCGTTTTTTGCGGTCGTAGAACCGAAGAAGGAAAAAAAACGGAAGAAGAGATGTGTTCCTCGGGCGGAGAGGCCGTTTTCGTCAACTGCGACGTGACCGATTCTTCCCAAGTGAAAAAGGTTTCGGAGATTGCCCTGGAAAGGTTCGGCAGATTGGATTTCGGCGTGAACAACGCCGGAATGATGGGAGTCAACTTTCCGATCCACGAATATCCGGAGGACGTTTGGCAAAAGGTGGTCGACGTCAATCTCAAAGGCACTTGGCTTTCGATGAAATATCAGATTCCCGAAATGATCAAAGTCGGAGGAGGGGCGATCGTAAACGTCTCCTCTATCTCCGGAATCAACGGTATGGTGGGAATCAATCCGTATTCCGCTGCGAAACACGGGATCGTCGGTTTGACGAAAAGCGCGGCTTTGGAATACGCCAAAAAGAACGTTCGAGTGAACGCGATCTGTCCGGGCGCGGTGAAGACGGATATCTTAGAGGAATTGTTTCATATGGCGAAAGATCCGGAGGAAGCGGAAAAACAACTGGTCAAACAACATCCGATGCACCGGATCGCGACTCCCGAAGAGGTTGCGAAGACCGCGGTTTGGCTTTGCGGAGAGGATTCCGCTTTCATCACGGGAACCGCCCTTCCGATCGACGGCGGTTATTCCGCGAAATGATCCGTCATAAAAAGCGAGGCCGATTCTCGCCGGAACGACTCTAATATAAGATGGGATTTCCCGGAAAAATGCGGATTCGTGAAAATTTGTTCTTGAATCCGCTTTGTGACACATATTTATAATAATTTCTTGGAAATTGTCTCAATTTCTACGTTTACATGGTCATCAATTATTTTGGAATTACGGAAAAGGGAAACTTTCGTTCGCATAACGAGGACTCGATGTATGCGTGCGGCGAAATCGTAGCCGGTACGATTTCCGGTTCGCTTTCCTCCTCCGGATTTCAGAGTTCCGAAGATTCTCCTTTGATCCTCGCTTTGGCGGACGGAATGGGAGGTCATATCTCCGGGGAGATCGCGAGCAGAATGACTTTGGAAAAACTCGCTTGGATGGTCAAGAGGATTCAACCTCTCGAAGAATTGCCCCGGGCCGGCTGGCAGAATTTATTCCGCAAGATCAATCATGAAATCAACGAGCACGCGACGCAGACCGGCCGTCTCGGAATGGGAACCACGTTAGTCGGCGTTCTCTTCGGAAGAAAGAAGGTTCTCGTCTTCAATATGGGGGACAGTAGGGCGTATCACTTTTCTCCGCGCGGGGTTCATAAGATCACGGTGGATCATTCCTTTTCGGACGCGGCGAAGGACAATTCCAATTCGAGAAGTTACATCACGAGCTGCATAGGAGGAGGAACCACCGATCTGCAGATGGATCTGTTCGACATCACCGACGCGCTTCAGGAAGGGGATCGAATTCTGCTTTGTACGGACGGTTTGACGGACGTGATCAAGATAGACGATCTGGAGGAGATTCTGTCGAACGCTTCCAACGTGAAGGAGGCTTGTTCCCATCTTTCGGAAGAGGCGAATCTGCGTATGACCAAGGATAACAGTTCCGTGATCGTGATCGAAGTCAAAGAGATGGCGTTGTCCTATGCGGAACCTTGGAAACTCAGCCCAAGCGAAAGAAAACGGTAAGGGTAAAAAACACCGTCCCTTCCGGCGTTTCCTCGAAGGAGGATCGGAACGGAAAATCAGACTTTTTTAATATTTCTAAAAATCCCAATCCTGCCCCTTTGCTGTCCTCCGGTCTTTCGCCTTTTATTTTCTCCTGATACAATTCCTTGATCTCCTCTCCCGTTAACGAAAGAAAATGATCCAGTTTGTCCCGAAGAGGTTGCGCCGTTTCTCGATGCAGAAAGTTGGCGGTGGAGAGTTTGAGAATGTGGGCCTTTTCCTTCACCAAAATCAGGCCGACGCCGTAGTCGTTTTCTCGTTCCGAGGAATAATGACTTACGTTCTGCGCCATTTCCACGAACACGTTGAGAATCTTATTTTTCCGTTTTTCGCCGACGATTCTGTCCTTCAGGATTTCCGTGAGACTTCCCAGAATTTCGTGCGTGACCGCGCCTTGGTAATAGAGGACGGATCTCATTTTTTTGGAATGGTCGTACTGTCTGTGGAGTCCCGCGGATTTCATATTCAAAAAATCTTATAGATCGGGAGCGGTCATGCTCACGAAGGAGGACTGACTTCCTATGGCGAAGGCCATGGAGATCGCGTTCCGAAGCCGGACTTTTCTCGCGCCTTCGGTGATATGGTCGTGGTCGCATTCCGGATCGACGTTTTTGAGATTGATGGTCGGGCAGATGGTCTGTTTTTCGAACATAAGAGCGGTGGCCGCGACGTTGATGATTCCGGCCGCGCCGAACGTGTGACCGAAAATCGGCTTTATGGAACCCAAAGGCGCCCATTTATTTTTCGCGAGTCCGTTGTATAGGACCTTTAGCGCGCGGCTTTCGGCCATGTCGTTGTTGATCGTCGCGGTTCCGTGTCCGCAGAAATAGTCTATGTCGCCGAGCCGAAGCCCGCTGATTTTTAAGAGTCGATTCAATCCCGCTGCCGCTTTTTTACCGGTCAGATCCATTCTCATCGCGTGATCGGCTTCGTTGTAACTGAAGGTTCCGAGGACTTCCGCGTAGATGCGCGCGCCTCGGGCGAGCGCGTGGTCCATTCTTTCCAAACAGAGAACCGCGGCGCCTTCCCCCAAAATGAAACCGTCTCGATTTCGATCGTAGGGTTTGATCGCCGCTTTGGGGTTGTCCTTTTCCGCGGACATGACGGAACTCGCGGGATCCGAATACATCATCATCAACGGTTTGATGAGGGGGAATTCGTGACCGCCGGCGTACATTACTTCGGCCCTTCCTTTTCGGATGGCCTGATAACAAAGACTGATCGCGTGATGACCTCCGACGCAGGCCGCAGTGATCGTAGTGACGAATCCTTGGATGTTTGCATAAATGGCGGTCAGGTTCGTGGGGTTGGAAGCCATCGAGGTAAGGACGGAATAACGATCGAAGACGCCGGATTTTTTTTCCTGATGATAGAGTTTCCATGCGTGTTCCCACCACGCCAAGGAGGCTCGGGAAGAAGAATCGATAAAGCCGACTTTGGACGGATCGACCGAATCCTTTTCGAGTTTCGCGTCCCGTCTCGCTTCCTCCATCGCGGACATGAGCGCGAACGTTTCACGGTTATAATTTTTCGCGTGTTTTTCGTTGAGATCGGGAAGAAACTGTTTCCAGTCGAAATCGTTCATTTCTGCGGCGACTTTTACCGGTAAATCGTCGGTCGGAAATCTCGTGATCGTATCGATCTGAGAACGTCCTTCGGAAAGATTTTTCCAAAATTCTCCGACGGAGAAGGTGTTGGGTAGGATGACCCCGATTCCCGTGATGACCACTCTTGAATTTTTGCTCGGTTTCGTTTTGTCCATAATCCAATCGATCTGCGTCTTTCACCTTTAAAACGGAAACAACGCAATATCATTTCGATTTTTCGGCTGGGATCGGCGAGGCGTCGAAACCGCAACCCATCGATTCGTCGGGAAAGAAAGCGATTTCAGTTATTGAATTCGACGTGAAAAATCAAATCAAAAAAACCAAATGTGGATTTTTTGGATTTTCTTTCGGTGTTCCGACTTAGGAGGGGAAAAACAAAGCCTTGTTTGTTGATCCTTGTATGAGTTCCCACACGAGAATGCCGTCCGGGGAAGAATTTGTTTCCAAAGTAGCACAGGGTTTGCGGGTCTTTACGTGTTCTTTTACGGTTCGAGTTCCAAATCGTGCGGGAACTCATACATTCACGCGCATTTTCAAAAAGATTCTAATATTTCGAAAGATTCTTCTCCGTAGGAACTCCCCATTCCCGACAAAAAGACATTCGTTCCGACGAACGGGATCCTTTCGAGAAAGAGTAAGAATGTATACTTTTTTCGGAGAAGGTGGTGAACAAAAAAAATTTGAGAACCAATTGCAAATTCGCAATGAAATGAAAAGGATCCGAATCCGGGTCGGAACTCCTCGACAAACGGGCGTTTTTCGAACAAAGAAGAATCGAAGGGATTCGCGAATCACATTAAATGTAACAAAAAAAGTTACAAAATGCTTGTCAAAGGATCGATTCAAAACAGACTGTGATTCTTCCCAAAACGTCGGAGGAAAATGTGATGTGGAATGAAACACTTTTAGCGCAAAAGAAAAAGGCACTGGAGGGATTTGCCGTATTATCCAAGGAAACGATCGCACGGTTTATCCAAAGTCTCAAAGAACAAACCGAATGGGAATTGCATCGCATCAATCCGCTCCGATTCGCCAAAAAAAACGGACTTACCGCGCATGAAGCGTTCGATCTGTTCCTACATTCGGGAAAGATCGGTCTTTTGGATTTCTCCTACAACATGATTTGTCCCGCTTGCGGAGGAATCGCAGCGTCCCATACCTCCTTGGATCAGATCGAAGAGAAAAGTTTTCATTGTTCCATCTGCAATCTCGACGTTCCTACTACGCTGGACGATCAGGTGGAAGTGAGTTTTTCCGTAAATCCTTCGCTGAAAAAGTCGGATCTTCAACCGCTCGTCGACGCGGAAACGTATCTAAACTACCATATTTCGCATAACTTTCATAAGTCGAAGGAGCTTTTGGAATTCATCTTCGCAAACACGAAGGGTTTGGTCGTATTGGAGCCGGGTTCCGCGCAGACGATCCGACTCGACGCGAAAAACGTTTCCGCTTATCAGCTCAGCTCCGTGGAGAATAATTCGGCCGTTTATCTGCGTTTCGACGCGGAAGGTCCTGCGGAGGATCGGATCATCGATCTCAGTCTGCTTCCTTCCGGTTTTACGCCGACGGAACTTCATCTTGCTCCGGGAGAATACGAGCTCAAGGTCTCCAATCGAACGATTGCGAGGTCGGGCTTTCTTCTTTTCGTTCCCGATATCGAAAGAATATTAGAAATCGTGAAAAAACATCCGACCGTCGTGGAACCGTTCCTAACGGCCAAAATGTTATTGAACAACCAGACCTTCCGCGAACTTTTCAGGGTGCAGCAGCTCAGCAATCAACTCAATCTGAACGTAAAAAGTCTCACGATACTGTTCACCGATTTGAGGGGTTCCACGGAGATGTACGACAAGGCGGGGGATATACTCGCGTACCGTCTGGTGCAGGAACACTTTCGCCTTCTTGCGGAAACCGTCAAAAAATTCAGCGGCGCGATCGTAAAAACGATGGGTGACGCGATTATGGCCACCTTCTCCAGTCCTTCCGACGGAATGTTCGCGGCCTTGGAGATGATGACCCGCATCGATCAGATGAACGAAGAATTCAAGGAACACGGACACGAGATCGGATTGAAGGTCGGATTGAACGAAGGATCCGCTCTCGCGGTGATCAACGACGAACGTTTGGATTACTTCGGACAAAGCGTGAACATCGCGGCCCGGGTTCAGGCGCTCGCTTCCGCAGGAGAAATCTGGGTTACCGAACCGATCCTTTCCGTGCCCGGGATTTTGGAGGAATTGAATCAAAGAGGATACGGTTACGAAAGACACGAAACCTCCCTTAAGGGAGTTGGGCGGAAGGCGACCGTACACAAGCTGTTTAAAAACGAGGGAAGCGCGAAACTCGCCGCGGTTTTTTAAAAAAAGGGGTCGGTTCCGAATTCGAAAACCGAAAAAGATTCGGAAATAATTATTTTCAAAAATCGAGAGTGAATAATCCTTATGCCTTAAAAAAGGAAAGGGTTATGAATTTAAAAAATAAGAGTTGGTCGGTTCTCGCATTGATATTGTTTTCGGCGATCGGCTGTAAAAAAGATGCGGCTTCCGTCGCTATCGAAATGAAGGAATTGGTGAAGAAGTCGCAGGAAATCACCTGTTCTAAAACCGTTGAGTGCGCTCAGGAACAGTTCAGCAAACTTCCCGAGTCGCAGAGAAAATTCCTTCCTCCGATGCTGCAATCCAAGGAAGCTTGTCTCGAATCCTTAACGAAATCCGCCGCCGATGCAAGAGCTAAATCCGGCAAAACCGAAGAGGATGAGTGGAAAGAGGCCACTCCGGAAAAATTGGCCGCCGCCAAGGAATGTATGGGGTTGATCGAAAAGACGAGCTGTGCGGAATTGATGTCTCCGAACAATCCTCTTCAGAAATCGGAGGCTTGCGCTTCCTTGAATAAGAAATAATATTATAGATATTGAATATTTGTCCCGCGTATTCGACCGTTTTTCGGATCGAACTCGCGGGTTTTTTATTTCTTTCGGGATTTGGGCGGCGTTCCGTGCGAGATCGTCGCACCGAGAATGAAATAGAACCGAGTGCCGCTCTATCTAAGAACACTTGCAAATGGGAAATAGAATTTGTTTTAAGATCGATCGTGATGGAAATTTGTCCGGCTGGTATAACCCGACTAAATTCCTGTCCATTTTTTTTGGAGGAAGATAATAAGAACCGAAAATAATATCCCAAAAAGCGAACGCGCCCGAGCTGTAGTTATTATTCCCTTCCGCAGGCACTTTGGAATGGTGCCATCTATGCAACTCATTCATGTTGAATATTCGATTTAAGATTCCCAAGCGGAAGTCTATGTTCATGTGGTTATAGATCGACACGAAGTTATTCAGCATTCCCACGATCAAAACCGCGTCAGGATGTAATCCCAGTAGTAGCGCCGGAAGTAATGCCCCTCCGGTGTTTAAGATCGTATTGATTGGATGTGATCGAAACGCATTCATCCAATACAACCTCTTAGGAGAATGATGAATCGAATGGACTCTCCAGAGAAAACCGTCTCTTGCATGGGAGAAACGATGGATCCAATAAGGAATGAGACCGGAAAAAAACATTCCGATCAATATTTGAGACCATAAAGATGACCCGATCAAGCTAGTCGCCGATCCGTCGAATACGGACATGGATCGGTGAACGATTCCCGCAACGACCGAACCTGCTAAGGGCGCAACGATCGGTTGAATTGCGAAAAAAAATAGATCGGATCTCGAATCCGAATCGGATCCGTTCCATGTCTTTTCAAAGGGAATGAATCTTTCGAGCGTCATACCCATCAACACCAAAAAGGAAAGGGTCGAATAAGCGACCCAAAGATTGCCCGAAAATTCGATGAGAATCGTCGAAAACGAAAGAAAAAGGATAGGGAATCCGACGTATCTGATCCCTTGTCTAAAAATTTTCATACTTTGTATACTCCTAAATATCTAGAATTAACGATATAATAGACGCAAAAATTAGCAGCAACTTCGAAGATAAGATGTCAATTTGGAAATATGTTCCAAGATCCGTTCGCGATCGGGCTTGTAATATACTTCTTTCCCGGATTTTCTGCGAATTAAAATTCCGCCTTTTTTTAGCTGACTTAAATGCGTAGAAATCGTGGATTGCCCCAATCCGGAAAGTTCGACCAATTCTCCGACTGTCTTTTCTTTGCCATCCGCAAAAGAAAGAAGAAGATTCAGGCGTGTCTCGCTCGCTAAAGCGGATAGAAACTCTTGAATGCGGGGATCGATTCCCTGATTCTTCTTCATATTTATATATCCAAGATTAACGATATATTTTTGTCAACGAAAAGCTCGCTATTGTGTATCCTTTTGTGACAGGAATTTCCATATTTTGTCCCGAATTCTTTGCAAGGATTAGTTTAAAAGCAAAACTATTTGGTGGGTTGAGCGTAAAAAATGCGAAATCACTCTTTGTATTCTTATAAGTAGGGAATGGCTCTTTGTAATCGCGTGAAAAAACATTTTAACGATTCGGTTTTTAACATTAGACGATAAGTCAAATTTTCAAATTCAAAGGATTGATGCAAATGAAGATACAATTTAAATTCTTCCGGTCGTGGGCTACGGTTTTTGCTCTTTTGTGTATTTTATTTTCTTTATGTTCTTGTCGGAAAGATTCCAATAGTCAGGACGTTTTGGCGGGGCTTGCTCTACTTATCTCGGGTCAGAGTCCCGCACCGTATCCCGATGGAGGAGGCGACCCTCCGCCTCCCGATCCGGAAACTTCGGGGCCGCAATTGAACGATCTCGCCTCTCAGACGAATTACGGGATCAGCAGCTCGGGCGATTTTCAAAGCATTCGTATTACGTTTTTGTTGAATACTGTGGTCGCATATCCGGTCACATACAAGGCGTATCTCGGCAGACCAACCCTGATGCAGTTGAACGCAGACGGAGTGAGCGTGTCGAACTATCTTCAGGAAACTTCGAATACGGAGCCCGGATCTTCGAACCGCTTTCTTTTTACCACCCCCGAAACGAGTCAGTCCTACAAAGTCATCGTGATCGCTCAAAGCTCCTTCGGAAATTCATCCAAGGAAATCATAACCACACCGCCTACGCCTCCTGTGGGTCCTTGTGCGGGTGCGGTTGCGCTTCCGACGACGATCGGCAATTGCGCGGATCATTGTATCGTAGCCACCTTAAACGGAAACCGGATCGAATTGGTTTCTCGTTTTGCCAACCCCGCGATGATGGCGTATTTGTATCTGGATTTGACGACTTCCTACGCTTCCGGAGGAACGGGACCGACTCCGTTCGAATACGTGGAGCAATTCGACGCTCCGGCGGGAGTTTACGAAGCGAGAAGCGATTTCGACAGAGGCACTTATCCGAACGCCTGCTTCGATATCAGCTCCTACGGAGTGAAAGACGACGGTACTCCCGGAGGATTTTCGGATCATTACTTGTTCGGAAAGATCATCGTTCCGTAAACGCACAAATTCGATTTTTTGGGAATAGAATGCATTCAATAAGGAACAAGTGACATTCCTAGGGGAGTGAAATCCGCTTCTTCAAGTGTTATATGATTTGAATACCTCGACAAGTTTTCGCTGAAGTTTCGGCTTCGGCGCGGAACGTTTCGAGGTTTCATAATCTTTCTTAGGAACGGATCTTCAATGGTTTTTTTCAAAGCATCTGAAATGCGCGCGGGTTTTCTTATCATAATCTTCGCATGGAATGGATTCTTTTTTTCATGTAATACGAGCAGCCGGTCTGAAAATCCGGATACCGCGGCGCTTTTCGCCCTTTTGGGAGGAGGCGCGCAGGAGGTAAAAGAGGATCCCGGTAAAACGCCCGACCCGTCTACGGAGGATCACGATCAGTTCGGATTTACGCAACTTACGGTCGACACACAATATGTGGAAGGCGCCCAACATTCGCAGGATATCAAGATAAGGTTTGCGCTTTCCAATCCCTCCGCCGCCCCGATCGTCTATAAAGCCTATCTGGGAAAACCCGATTTGATGCATTTGAACGCGGACGGGGTCAGCGTTACCGATGCGATTTCGGAGAATTTGACTCCGGATGCGGAGGATCCGAATCGGTTTTCCTTCTCTTCGATGGAAACGAACCGCTATTTTAAGATTATCGTAATCGCCCAAAGCGATAAGGAACATTCGGCAAAAGAAATCATTTCCGTTCCTCCGATTCCGACTGCGGGAGTTTGTGCGGGTGCGCTTCCTCCTCCCGCGGTCATCGGGAATTGTGAAGGTCTTTGTATTCAGACAAGGATGAACGGAGTTCAACTTGAAGCTCAGAGTAGGTTCAAAAATCCGTCGGTCGCGGCCATCATATCATTGGATCTTTATCTGGGAAAACCGAACGACGAGGAAATACAATATGAAACCGTCGACCGGGACGAAGGCAATTTGCCTCCCGGAATCTACCAAGGCCCGAAATTAAACTTGGACACCTCGACTTACAACGATTTTTCCTGCGTCGAGATTTCTTCCCTGTTGCAAAGATGGAGTCCGCAGTTTTCCCAAAATCTAATCGGACAAAAGGTTTTAATTCCGGCTCCTTGATGGGGCCCCGGTTCAACTTTCCTGTTCTATGACTTCCGATTCTTTGAGCGAGAATTCGGTTTTGCCGAGTCCACGCTTTCTGCGGTCGAAGATCCAATAGACGTAGAGTACGATCGCGAAGAAACTCTGCAGAATGAATTGGGCCAGATGCACCGTGGTCGCGTAGAACAATCCTTCGGACGCCTTTCTTCCCATCAACACGAAGGAGGAAGTGACCGAAGCGTGAAACACTCCTGCGCCCGAAGGAGCGGAAGGAACCATCACTCCGACCGCTCCGCCGAACATGATTAAGACGATTCCCGCGTAACTCATTTCGATTCCCACGAGTTTGAGCAGAATTCCGTAGCTCAGGGCATAACCGATCAGCCAAGTGAACGCGGTTAAAACCGCGGGAAGAAGAAACTTGCGAAAGACCAAAAAATTCCCGAGGTCGCGGATGTAGTGCGCCAACCGGTTCAAAAACCATTCCCGTTTTCCAGCAAGTCCGGCGATCCGCGCGAGTACGGAAACCAGAAGTTCGTTGAAATACCGGACCGCGACTAAACCCAGAAAGATTCCCAGGATCGCCGCCGTGGAAAGGATAAAGAACGAATCGCTGCTCGCGTCCTTGATCCCTAGGAACATAAGGGCGCAGATTCCCGCGGAGAAGATGAAGGAAAAGTCCAGCACCTTTTCGATGAATAGCGCGGTGACCAGCGTGGGATACGCGAGTTCGGATTCCTTTTTGCAGAAGTAGAGCCGGAAGATGTCCCCGCCCCGGGCCGGGAGAAACATGTTCGCACCCACTCCGATGAAGGAGGACAAGAGCGCATAACGGAAGCGGATCCGTTTTCCCATCAGCAGATGCCATCGCCAGGAGAACAACAAAAGTCCCCAGGCGCTGGAGATACAAAAAGGGACGAGATAGATCGGTTCCCAGCGTTCGCGGATTCTCGTAAATTCCCCGAGATCGAGTTTGTAGAATAAAAATCCCAACGCCCCGAGGCTGACTACGGTTCCCAGTATGATTCGTTTCAATTCGATTTACCTCGGTTTATCCCGGCGGCCACGTCATACGGCGTTCGGCTAAAAGATGAAAATGGATGTGGAAGACGGTTTGTCCCCCGTTTTTTCCGGTGTTGTTGACGACTCGATATCCGTTTTCGGTGACGCCTAACGTTTTGGCAGTGTCGCGTATGCGGAGCAGTAGTTTTCCGAACAACGTCGCGTCTTCGTCCGAAATTTCGGCCAAGGATACGACGTGTTTTTTGGGAATAAACACCACGTGCACCGGAGCCTGGGGAGAGATGTCGTGAAACGCGACTATTTCGTCGTCCTCATACGCTATCCTTGCAGGAATTTCCTTTCTTACGATCTTGCAGAAGATACAATTCGATTCGTTCATTCGTGATGCTCCATACAAAGCGCCGCCGCGCCCAATGTTCCGGATACGTTTTCCCCCGGCAGGATTTGCGTGTAAGTCCTAAAAACGGGAAAGATCAGTTCTTGAATCCTTTGTTTGAGTCCGTCTCCGAACAGTTCCCAGGAACGGATCAATCCTCCGGTGAAAATCATCCTCTCCGGATTCAACGTGTGGATCAATCCTCGACAGAGCTGTGCGAGGGCCTCGATTCCTTCATCTAACAACGATGATGCGGCTCCCTCTCCGCGTTCCGCCCTGCGGAAAAATTCCTCCGCGGAGAGAAGGGCGGTTCCCGTTTTCTCCGAGTATCGATTGAGGAATCCGCTCGCGCTGAAATACGCTTCCGCACATCCCCTTTGCCCGCAGCCGCAGACGGGACCGCGGGGATCGTAGGTTACGTGACCCACTTCCATTCCGCTCCCCCGATAACCGTTGAACAATTTTCCCTGATAGATCCATCCGCCGCCGAGTCCGGTTCCCAACGTGAGGATGAGAAGGTTGGAGGAATTTTTTCCCCTGCCGAATCTGTATTCTCCGAGAGCGGCGACGTTCGCGTCGTTATTGTAATATACCGGATACGGAAATTTATTTCTTAGATGATCGACCAACGCAACCTCTTTGAGAAGGGGAAGGTTGGCGGATTGAAGGAGAAGCCCGCGTTCGGAGTCTATGGGTCCGGGACTTCCGATTCCGATCGCGGTCAAAGAGGGGGCCCGCATCTCCGAAACGATATTCTCCAGGGATTCCAAAAAATTTCCGGAATCGGTCTCCGCTCCCGTGAGCCGTGACGCGTTTTTGAGGACGGTTCCGTCCGGATGTACGAGACTGGCCTTGATGCTTCCCGCCCCGACGTCGATCCCTAAATAGGAATTCACTTCACCACCCGGGTAAACGCTCCCTCTCTCATCTCATAGATCGTCTTTGCGTCGAATGCGAGATTCATATCATGAGTTACTAATAGAATCGTAAGTCCTCTCGTGTTAAAATCGTAAAGAAGATTGCGCACGAGTTCGCTGTTCTCCGGATCGAGATCCCCCGAAGGCTCGTCCGCCAGAAGAAGTTCCGGTTCGTTGATCAAGGATCTTGCGATCGCCGTCATCTGGATCTGACCGCCGGACAACTTGGAAGGATAACTTTTCCGGATCGACTGCAGGTTCAGACTTTGGATCAGGTATTCGCATTTTTCCTGATATTCCTTCGGGCTGAACTTTCCGACGAGGAGCGCGGGAAGAAGTATATTCTCCTCCACGTCGAGATGGGGAAGCAGCTCGGAAAATTGGAAGATGAGACCTATGTTTCTCGCCCGGAAATTCGCCAAGGTTCCGTGACTCATATCGCTTACCTTGGTCGTGTCGAAATAAATTTCTCCCGAACTGCTGCTCAACATTCCGGTGATCATCGATAAAAGCGTCGTTTTTCCCGAACCGGACGGACCGACGATGGCGACATAGTCGGATTGGTTCATGTCGAAGGAGATTCCGTCCACTGCTTTGGCTTTGCCGTATTCCCGGGAAAGATTGTTGATACGAAGAATCATTTGCCCCTCCGAATCGCCCGATACGGATCCAAAAACGTAAGGATGAACGCGATGATTCCCCCGATTCCGGAAACCAGGGAAAGACAGACCAAAAGACTTTTGAGCGGATCCAGCAGGCTATAGCTTTCGTCCACCCAGGGAGGGAAAACGATCGAAAGGATCAGAGCGATCAGGAACCCCGTTCCGTGTAGAATCCAAAGTTCCGCGACGAGAAGACGGACGGTTCCGATCCGATTCCCGCCCACCGCCATCATAATTCCGGCGTCGCTCGTTCGCAAAAGAGTGCGGGTCAACGCCATAAATACCAATCCCGCCGAACAGAGCAATAAAACCAGCTGTGGATAATTCCGAAAGAGTTCGATACTAGAAGGGTTGGAGGGGGCTTTGTCCATTCTGATTAAAAAGATACCGAAGATCAGAAAAAAACAAAAGAGCGCGGAAAATCCTATATGAAGAACACTGATAATAATATCGCGTTTTACGATCGAATACGCGAATCTGAAGTAGGTAATTTTTCCCATCTGATTTCGTTTCTACAAAATGATTTGATTTTATCCCAAGATCGGACAATACCCGGTCTGGCCCCCCGGGATTTTATCCATTTACAAACCGGAACCTGAAAGAAAAACAAAAAAATGATCTTCGTCATTCTTGTCGCCATCGGAATCATCCTGATCGTCGCGTTTGGATCCTTCCTCATCCAGACCAAGAAAGACGCGTTCGAAAAGGCTTTGGCTCTGGCGGCTATGGGGAATTACGTGGATGCCCGAGTGATGATCCGGGACATTCTGGATAGTTCCCCTTCGAACGTTCGAGCGCATTATGTGATCGCTAAAATTTACGCGATGGAAGGGGATACGGTCAACGAGGCCCGCCACCTCGAAAAGATAAAAAAGATCGGATCCTATGAAAAGGGAATCAACGAGGTGGCGGTTTCCAACAGAATCGCGGACATATATTATCAGCAGGATTTATTCGAAGAGGCGCTGTTTCATTATCTGGACACGATTTCGATAGAACCGGAAAACCCGGAGGCGAACATACGGATCGGATTTATGGCGCTCGGGCAGAAGGAATTCGCGATCGCCGATCGTTTTCTGAATAAGATTCCCAACGACAGAATCAAAATTTCGTCCCTGTTTATCGGAAAGGGCGTTCTTGCGGCCGTTTTGCGGAAGGGAAATCCGAGCGAATATTTCGCGAAGGCGTATGAATTGGATCCGGCTTCTCCCGTATGCGGGTTTTTATACGCGCTCGGTTTGGCTCGAGAGGGAAAATACGACGAAGCGGCCAAGGCCGCCAATTCGGTGGCGGATCTGATCGAAGACGATTACGTGAGTTATACGATCTTTCAATTCCTGATGTGCGTTTTCGTTCTCCAAAAAAATCTCGGGGAAGCGTTGAAATACGCGCGTCTTTGTATGGAGATGGCCCGCAACAGCGGTTGGAAACAGGAGATGATCGACTCCGACGTTCATTTTTCGCTGTTGGCGGTCAAATTAGGAAAGCTCGAGGAAGCGAGCGAATATCTGATCGAAGCCGAGTCCGAACGGATCGACGACAAACGTATATTAGAATTAGCTAATTATAAATTCCAGCTGGAGACGAAACGTCTCGAACCGGGAAAGACCACTCAGAGCGGATTCTCCATCGATGAGGAGATCGGCAGGATTTTCGGCGAGTTGTTTCCGGTCGAAAGATTCTACGAACTATCCGGTCTAAAGTCGTCCAAGTCCTTTCATATCAAAGGGATTCTGGACGAGCAGGGGAACAAACTTCTGACGGACATATCCAAGATCGGCGTCGGAGTGATGGATCATTATCGTCAGCTCAAGGGAGTCGAATTCAAAAACCTATGCGTCCGAATCGTGATGGCGTTGAATTATACGGTAAGCAGGGAGATTCCGAACAAGGAAGGGGACGGTCTCAACTTAACCGGTTTGAACAAAACCGATAAGGAAACGAGGGCTCTGTTTAAGTTCCGCAAGTGGAAGGACGCGAAAATTTCGGATATTTTTCTGCGGGACACGTTGAGTCAGTTGAAGGAGCTGGGAGTGGATAAGGCGTACGTTTTGGGAGACGCCGAGTTTACGGAAGGAGCCAAACGGTTTTTGACGGATAATCCCAGTCTTTTGAACGTCATTTATGGGAAGGATTTGGAGGAGTTATTGAAGAAGGCACTTCGGATGGAATCTAAAGGCGCCTAACGTAGGTTGGGGAGCTTCGCGTTGTCCATTCTCATTACCGTTTTCATTGCCCGTTGCGCAAATCGTAGAATTATGTGCGACCGGCCCGCGTTGGCGTATCGAGAAATTGTTTGCTGCGTAGCGTGATAGCGTGACGTGAGACCGGTTTGGTTGGTCTGTCGGCCTTCGGTGATTTTTTAGTCTGACTGGTGGGTTTATTCCGGCTCTCGGAACCATTCTCGGTATTCGAATGTGTAAAAAGCGGACTCGGGGAGGCATTGGAGCTTCCGAGTCACTCGGTTGAAGGTGAGATCGAGGTGGAGGATATAACTGTAGTTCTTGTGAAAGGTGGGAACTCCCTCATTCATCATCTCTTCGATAGAATCCCCCATTTCCGATTCCTCCAAATACAAAAGATAATTAAACAAATAACAACGGGACACTCCGTGCGCCTGCGCCAAGGCTCCGAGTAGAGTCCAACTTCCCGTGCCCAAACGAACATTGATCCGTCGCAT
>NZ_NPEF01000001.1:37500-47379 GCF_002811955.1 Leptospira ellisii | reverse complement strand
TCGTTTGGAATCGCGCGTAAATGGTGGAAGCAATTTCCGGATTTTTTTACCCTTACAAACTACATGAAACGGATTTTTATCTTCGCACCGATCGTAGTTGTATTGACATCCCTTGTGTATTTCGCATTTTTCGGAGACGAGTCCCCGTCCAAAAACGGAGAAGACGAAACGTTAAAAAGCGGTTTGAGTAAAAGTACCGTAACTCTGCAGGAGGATTCTTTGTTCGAATCCGGAAACTTTCTGGATTTTTCCGAATCGTCGGAACCGGAGACCGTCGCACAAAACGAAACCGAAGAAAACTCCGAAACGGATCCGAATAAAAGGAAAGTCGGCGGAATTCAGGGTTTATCACCGGAGGAAAGGGAAAAACTCAGAAAAGAGATGATCCAAAGGGCAAAACCTTTGGCGGAACGTTTTCCGAACAACGCGCTTATACCTCGGGAACTCGGCAAAGAACAGGAAGCAAAACGGAAAAAGGAAGAGGAAAGAATGGGAGAAATCCGCGCCGCCTTATTGGAAGGACGCGAGGTTCCAAAATCGGAAATGCGATTTTATCTGGACTCCAAGATCAAACGATCGGATGATATGACTGAAATTCTGGCGTATGGTCTCAAACTTTTTAAGGACAATCCTCAAAACAATTATCCGGCGGCTTCGTTGAAGACCATCGAGGAACGTTTGTCTTCCCTGCAAAAAAGCAAAGAGGAATTGCTCTCCGCTCAAAAGAATTTGGATCAGACTCCGTAACGGAGCGCCGTTTTGCGGTGAACGGAAGGGGGTCGTCGCGGACTTCCGTCCGAAAAAACGATCTGTTATGAACGAAATCGAAAAGGAACTCAAGCGTGTAAAGGTTCTGGCGGATTGTCTGGAATTGTTTTCCCGTTTATACGGGGACGACGTCTCTTTGGAGCACGCGCTTTCCGTCGTATTGGAAAAATTGTCCGATCCGTCCGCGGCGGTATACGGACAAGCCTGGGTTTGCCGTTCCAATTCGAACGTTTTCGTTCTGGAAACCGATCGAATTGCGTCGAAAGAAATTTCCTCCGCCGCTTTAAAAACCGAAACCCGTACCGAGGATAAGCGGAACGTTCCCCGTTCGAAAGCCGGCTCGGCTCCTTCTTTTCTGGAATCCGAAACGATAAGACGGATCGAATGGAATCCGTCCTATAACGGTGATTATGCGATTCCAGCCGCGGCTGCGGACCGCATCCTTTCCGCGCTGATCGTTCCCGTCTTTAACGAAAACCTGCGTGCGGGAACGTTATTGTTGTACGCGGAATCGTCTTCGCCGACGGAAGGGGAGAATCTGTCGGCGTATCTCGACTGCGTTACCCGTTATCTCGGAAGTCTGATCGCTGAAAAAAAGACCCGGCGTATCTTGCGCGAAAGCGAAAGCCGAATGCGGAAGGTTCTGGAAAACATGCCCATTCTTTTTATGGCCGTCGACGAATCCTTCCGTCTCGTTTCCTGGAACCACGAATGCGAACGCGTCATGGGATATGCGGAAGCGGAAGTGTTGGGGAAGGAGGATTTCCTTCGGGAAAAATTGTTCCGCGAATCCGGAGTCTCCTCGACCCGCAGGATGGATTCCAAAATTTTCGATTCCGATTTTAAGAACTGGGAATTGGAACTTCTCGCCAAAGACGGAAAGACGAAGACGATCTTTCTCTCCAATTTATCCTCCGAATTCCCTTTGCCCGGATGGGAGAAGTGGTTCGTGGGAGTGGACATCACTCATACGAAGGAGATAGAACGGGAGTTGAAAGGCTCTCTTAAGGAACTTTCCGATTTTCAAACCGCGTTAAACGCCGTTTCGATCGTGGCGTTTACGGACCGAGCCGGAACGATCATATACGTGAATCAGAATTTTTGCAACATCAGCGGATATTCCCGCGACGAACTTCTTGGACAGAATCATAGGATCATCAACTCGGGTTATCATTCCAAGGAATTTTTCCGCGAACTTTGGGGAACGATCTCCAAGGGAAAAATCTGGAAGGGTGAGATCAAGAACAAGGCCAAAAACGGAAGGTTCTATTGGGTGGATACCACGATCTCTCCGATCCTCGATGAAAACGGAAAACCGTATCAATATCTCGCGATCCGAAACGACATCACCGAACGAAAGGAAACCGAAGAGAAGGCGAGACACGCGGAAAACAATCTGAAGACTCTGCAGGATCGTATGAGCCCTCACTTCCTTTTCAACACGCTCAGTATCATTCATTCCTATCTACAGACCAATCCGTCGATGGCGGATTCGGCGATCCTCATGCTCGCGGATAACTACCGTTTTTTGACGGACCACGCGAACAAACAACTCGTATCCTTCGACGTGGAATGGGAGTTTATGGAGAATTATCTGCAGCTTCTGAAACTCAGGTTCTCCGATTTTCTGGAGGTGCGCGTGGAAAAGACCGGGAACTTCTCCAAGTGTATGCTGCCCCCGCTGACGCTGCAGCCTATCGTGGAGAATTCATATCTGCACGGATTGAGGAACAAAAAGGGGAAGGGCACGATCTGGGTCCGCGCGTTCGTGGAGGGAACCAAAACGTATATCGTCGTCCGAGACGACGGAGTCGGATTGAAAACCGAGAACATACATTCAAGAACTCTTATGAATATATCCGAACGTCTTAAATTTTATCTTTACGAATCGGAAGTGAAGATCGAAAATCATCCGGAAGGAGGGGCGGTCGTGACCGTTACCTTCGACAACCGCAAAAACGAGGAACTGCCGGATCTCCCGCGATATGACCAACACAAATAAGGAATGGAAAACCGTCATCGTGGAGGACGAGGCTCCCACCCGGGAGCTTCTCGTCAACTTCTGCCTTTCCCGTCCCGAATTGAAACTCGTCAAGGTCGCCAAGGACGGGGAGGAAGCTTTGGAATATCTTCTGAACGAGGAGACGGATCTCGCTTTTTTCGACATCAATCTTCCTTTATTGTCCGGTTTGGAGATTTTGGAGCGCTTGGAAACTCCCCCTTACGTCATCTTCATCACCGCGGTTCGGGACAAGGCGATCGACGCGTTTGAAATGGGTGCGATCGATTATCTGTTAAAGCCGTTCTCCAAGGAGCGGTTTTACAAGGCCGTGGATCGGGCGGTGCAGTTTTTGGATCGTAAGACCGAGGAACCGCCCGTTAAAAACGTATTCAACGAACACGGACTTTTTATCCTCGAAAAGGAGAATCACTTCCTTATCCCGTATAAGGAGATAAACTACATCTCTTCGCGGGACAATTTCAGCCTCATTCATACCGATTCGAGGGAATACGTGACGTATAAATCCTTGAAGAGTCTGGAAACGAAACTTCCGCCCACGCGTTTTCTACGGATCTACAAACAATACATCATCAACCTGGAAAAGTTATCGCATCTTCAAAGCGACAACACGGGGAACTACACCGTGTATCTGAAGGACGACGAGGAGACGCAGTTACCCGTGGGAAGGAAATACGTCTCCAAAATGAAGGAACTGCTGTGACTTAAGTAGCAGGATATCGTAGCGTTTCGCCTAACGTATCTTTTGTGGAGGCGGGCAGGAATCCTGCCGTTCGTTTTCACCCTTTCAGTTCACCGAAAACCCCATACGTTCGCAACATCCCCCGTCGCCGATTGACCGGCGATCCCGTCCGGGTTAGTATATTCCGTCCGATCATAATTAAACTGCGGAACTTCTACGCCGTTCAAGAGAAGAGGCGAGGACCGGTCGTCGCGATGGAAAGAGATACTGTAACGAAAACACTGATCGTTCGCGTGAATCGTGTGGATATCAAGGGGAATCTGCGCCTGCCCGAAAACGCGAAATCCCTTGTGATCCTCGTTTTGGGCGAGAACAACGAAAAATATCAGGACCGTTTCGATCGACTCAGAACCGTCCTGAACGAAAACGGGATCGCCACGTTTTTTCTATCCGAGTTGTTGACAGGAGACGAAAGGAGGATCTCCGCCAATCGTTTCGACGAATCCCTGTTGGCGGATCGTTTGATCGAGACAACTCGTCAGTTGCGTATCCGTCCTGAGACGAAGGAATTGAAATTCGCTTATTTAGGTTTATCGAATATATCCGAGAGAATTTTCAGGGCTGCCTCTTCCCTAAAGGGGGAAATCGAAAGTATGGCCTTGATCGGGGACGGATTGTTGCCTTTGAACATCGTCTTCAGCGACGTTTCGGTGTTGAATATTCTGGGAGCGTTGGATTTCCGAGGAATCGAAACCAATCAGATCATTCTCAATCGTATGGATACGCCGTTAAAACGTTTGTATCTGATACCGGGTTCTCCCAGCCATTTCGACGAGCCGCAGAAGTGGGGATTGGTTTCGGAGGCGGTGTTACGTTGGTTCGCGGATCCTAAAAGGAGGGTTTCGGAATTCGCGGAATGACGGATCCCGGCGGATCGTTCTCCACATTTGGTTCGAACTATTCCGGAAAATAAAAATCGAACCGGGATGAAAATCCCGGTTCGATTTTATACGTTTACTTTTTAACCGGACAGGTGTTGAATCCGAAAACGGTATACAACGGGCACCAACCCAACACGCCCGTCGTCAACGGAATCAGGCCGGCGATCATCATACCGGTGCCCAAACCCCCGCTCGTCCAATAACCGAAAGCGATGAGACCGATTCCCGCCGCGATTCTCAAAATTCGATCGACTGTTCCTTCGTTAACTTGCATAATCCTAACTCCTTTGATTCGTCTTATTGGAACTCTAAACGAAGGGATTCACAACCGATTTCGAAGATATAGAAAACTGATATTTATCATGCCCTCTTTCTCCCGGTTTTTTCTCCTCTAAATCCGCCGAAAACCTGCCCAATCCGCCTCAAATCCCTTCACCCATTGACGAAAGGGGAGGATTGGGGTAAGAATAGGACAATTCCTAAAGGAAGGAGAAACCCCATGACAGCCTTAAAAAAGAGCATCGCGCCGATTTCGGAAACGTCGACATCGGACAAAAAAGAGCCGTTACGACTGGTGCCTGCTTCGGGTTCATTGTTTCAGGATAAAAAGACGGGATTCTATCAGAAAGGGGAAACCCTGTTTCAGGAAGGGGAGACTTCCCCAGGATTTTACGTCGTATTAAAAGGCGCCGTGCGCTCCTTTCGGGCGTCCAAAACCGCGGACAAGCAGCAGACATTCAAAATTCATTATAAAGGAAGTTGGGTCGGTCTACGCGATTCCATCGGAGGAGGAACCTATCTCCACAACGCGGTCGCTCTTGAAGATACGGAGGTGCAGTTCGTATCCGAATCCGAATTCCGTCTGCTGCTGCAAACCGATTCTGAATTTAGAAATCTCGTTTTCGACAAAATGGCGCGGGAAAGCAGGGAAGCGGAGAATAAGATCTATTCCATGGGAACGCGTCACGTACACGCGCAGGTCTCCGAATATCTGCTGGAGCGCGTTCGGGAGGAGGGATCGGAGATAGAACTTCCCTTCACCCGCGAAGTGATGGCTTCCATCATCGGAGTGACCACGGAGACACTCGTTCGAACCCTATCGGATCTGAAGTGCAGGGGATGGATCGAGATCGATAAGAAGAGGATCGGCGTGCGCGACGCCGATTCTCTCGCGCGGTTGTTGGATTAAAGCCGAACGTAATTTCGTCTAACGTTTAGAAGGTTTCGTCTTTTTCTTGACCTTCGTTTGTCCTTTCTTTTTGACCTTCTTTTTCGAAGGCGTCGATTTTTTCGCCGCGGGTTTCCGTTTGATACCGGGGAGTTCCATGCCGGAGATCGTATACGCGAGTTCGATCAATTCCTCCAAACCCAAAACGGCCATGATGTGCAGATTTTTTTCGAAACCGAGGGTCCTGAGAAACGTAAGCAGATTCCGCACTCCGAACGCCTCGATCAAACGGGGAATGTCTCCCACTCCCCGTTTGCGGATCCAAATCCCCGCCTGTTCCGGAGTCAGTTCCCGGACGACCGGAATTAGTTCCGTGGGCGGAATCCGAAGCGAAAGTTCTACGAAATTCTGAACGCCCACTTCGTTTAACAATTCTATAGATTTCCGCGCGCCTATGTTTTTGAGGAGCTCCGCGGAATTCTCCCTTCCCGTTTTCAGGGACATTTCCGCGATGTCGGCGGCCGGGATCGACGTGGAAAGCAGGACCAGATCGTCCATAGGAATGCTGCTTGCGAAATAAGTTATATCCTGCGGTTTGACCGTGGACAGAAGTATCACGAGGGTCTCTTCGGGAATCCTATTTAAGAATTCTATAATGGTTTTTTCGTCGAGGTTCTGACTTATATAGAGGAGGGTTTTGTGATCCACCTTCTCGGAAAGCGAATACAGTTTTTCGTAACCTAGGGACCGAAACAGCTGGAAGGATTTTCCGGTACCCAGCTTATCGAGATATTCGAGCGCCTTTCCGATCTGATTGATTACCTTCTTCATCCAAGCACGTCCTCCAGTAAACCGGACAAGAGTCCGGTCAGCGGTCTTTGTTTATGGACGGCAACGACGTTTTCCGCGACGTTTTGCGAAATCGAATCCCGAAGACGTTCGTATTCCTCGTCCGAATAACCGAAAAATTCCTTTAAGGTTTCGCCGGGATATTCGTTCAGAACGGAATCGCGGAAGTTGCCGTAAAACGTTTCCAGACTTTTTTCAAGAAGCGGATCCTGGGAGACCGCGTCCCTCAATTTCTCCAAATGCCTTCTTAAGTCGGCCGCTTCCCAATGACCGAATTCTCCGAAACCCGAATTGAAGAGGATCCGTAACGTGTTGCGGATCAGGGTTTTACCCGCTTCGCTTTCGGAGGAGGAGTGTAGTATTTCCGCCATCCTTTCGGTGAAACCGGGAAGGAACGCCGATAAAAAACCGGAGATCTGTTTTTCGAAACCCGCCGCTTGAAACACGCCCGCGAGAGGATTCAATTTTTTATTGAATTCGACCAGCAGCTTTTCCAAACCGCCGGAGAACATCTCCTGAATCTCCTTTTGATTCAGGATGTTCATGAGAAAGATTTTGGAAGGCGCAGCGATCGAACCGGACGCCAATTCCAGGATCGCCTCCTGGGTTTCCAAACTCATCGCTTCCGAAACTGAAGAGAAAGGAAGTATCGACTTCAAATCCAGACCGTCCACGATATGGCGGATTTTTTCGTCGGGCACGCGGATTCCGGCGACGGGTTCGAGGGAGACCGAGATCTTTTCCGGCAATAATTCCTTGAGAGTGGAATCGAATAAAAAATCCGAAACCCTCGCCACACTCTTTTTGACTTTCGCCGGATCCTCGAGCCAGGTTTCCGCGGCGGAAGCGTATCTTTTTTTAGGGGAAAAAAAACTGTTCCAAAATCCCATGAGCGATTCTTAATCCCTAACTCACGCGAGCGTAAGAAGGATCTTATCCAATTCAGCCTTGTGGAACGTGAGCTGATTCGCGTGATACTGGAACGTGTTCTTTTTGATCAGATTTTTGACGTCCCCTTCCTTGTGTTTCAGTTTATCGGTTCCTAATACGTTTCCGTTACCGTCCAGTTTCAGAAGTTTCTGATCCAATCCCTTTTTTATGATATTCTGAAACGCTTCCTCGAGATGGGAGGAAAAAAGTTTTCCCGAAACGTGGATGTCCTTTCCCTTCTTCCTAAGTTCCTCCGCGGCGTTTTGAAGACGTTTCAAAAGAGTCTCCTTGCCGACGGAAGTTTCGGAGCCGAGTTGTAGTAGGATCGCGGAAAGAAGATTCCCCGAAGTGGCGACGTAGTTTTTGCCCAGTCTTTCCTTTACGATATTGGCGACTTCGTCGCTTTCCGCCTTTTCGGAGATGTCGAAGTTGTCTCCGTAGGCGATATGGAGCTGCGTTTTTTTAGCGGAGAGATAATCGTACGTCAAGGTGAAGGAGATGAAGTGAACGTCCCGGATTTTGGTCCGGATAAAATAAACTCCCTTTTTGATCTGATTGAGATAACCGTCGTGGTTGAACGTTCCTTCCGGAAACATAAAAAGATTCCGACCCGAACGCACGCGTTCCACAAGAGCGGACCACTCCTGATCCACCATGTTCCGGAGCTCCCCCTTTTTCAGAAGTTCGCGCGCGTTGTCCCGAAACGGACGTTTCACCGGAAAACAACCGATGTAATTGAGAAAAACCGGAATTACGTTGGACTTGTCGATCAGATGAAAGATGAATTTGAGAGTTCCTTTGGGTCGGAATTCCTTCACGAGAAAGTTCCTCTGCAGGATATCCTCGCGCGCCGGAATCGCGAACTTGATTTTGGGATGAACCGTTCTGTGGATCGCGGCGAGAGCGGGAACGTCCCCTTCCTCGACGTGATTTCCTATGATGACGGTAGGATACGGAGCGCGCAGAATTTGGTTCCGGTTGGAATCGGAAAAATATTCCTCGATGGAATCGAACAGAATTCCCCTCGTTCTATAAACGAGACCGATCAGCCAGTCGTAGGTTCTCGTGGAGTAGACGATGTTTGCGGGAGCGGAAGTTTCTGAAATGGAAGAGGATGTCTCGGACATGCGGGCCTTGTGATATTGGTTTTAAGGAGAATTTCGAATACAAGTAAGACTAAGAAAGCGAGAGTTTCTAGTCTACCACAATCCGGGGGATCGATTCGCTGATCCGCGTCACCGTTTCGTAATTGATCGTATGCGTACGATCCGCCATATCGTCCGCGGTGACGGATTCCTCCCCGTCCTTGCCTATGACGGTTACGACACTTCCCGTTTCCGCGCCCGGAATATGAGTGACGTCGAGCATGGTCATATTCATGCAGATCCTTCCGAGAATCCGCGCACGTTTTCCGAGAATCAACATGTCCCCGTTGCTCGAAAGTTTCCGATCCAGACCCTCGTAGTAACCGATCGGCACTACGGCTACCTTGGTCGGGTAGGTGGTCTGAAACGTGGAACCGTAACCGATGAAACTGTTCGCCGGATGATTCTGGACGTGAACGATTCTGGTTTTCCAACTCAACACAGGATCCAACCGAAAGTCCTTATTGCCCGAAAGATGAAGCGAAAGTCTGGTCTGCATACTCGGCCAAAGGCCGTAAAGTGAGATTCCGATCCGGGTCATCTCGTAGTGCGCGTCCGGAAACAACATCGTCGACGCGGAGGCGCACGCATGTCGGATTAAATTCCGAAACCCGAAGGATCCGGCCGTCGCGACCGCTTCTTCGAACCTTCGGATCTGTATTAGGGAATATTTATGTTCTAAAACGTCTTCCGTGCTCGCGAAGTGCGTGCAGATTCCCTCCGGAGCGATCCCCGAATCCTTTAACTCCGATAATACGGCACGAAGATAATCGTCGTGTGTGCCCAATCTACCCATCCCCGTGTCCACCTTGAGATGAAGTTTCGGGGCGGGAACGAGGGAGGAAAGGATCTTCGCCGTTTCCGCTCGGGAAAAGACGACGTGAAACGCCGGATCGGCTAACGCGTCCCTGCGTTCGGAAGGATTTTGGATTTCCCCCATGATCAGGATTTCGATCGAGGGAAACAGTTTACGAATTCGTAAAGCCTCTTCGAGGGAATTGACTCCGAACCGGGTTACGCCTTCTTCGACGCAAAGACGCGCCATCGTCTCCAAGCCGTGACCGTACGCGTTCGATTTTAGGACGGCGGTAAGAACCGAACCGGAACGAAGAACGGACCGAAAACTATTCAGATTGGTGCGAAGCGCTCGTTTGGAGATTTCCACCCAGGAAGAGGCAATTTCTTTCATCGAATACCACCGAAGACCTTGCGGCCAGAATTAATGTCTTGCAAATTCTTCCCATAGTTTTTTATTTACTGGATTGGAAAACGGACGTTCTTCGAACGCGACTTGCCGGAGGCCCGAATGAAATACAAGGTAGTACAACAATTTCCCGTTCCTTTAAAGGATCTATTGAAGGCCAGAGAAGATCGAT
>NZ_NPEF01000001.1:0-35000 GCF_002811955.1 Leptospira ellisii | reverse complement strand
AACGTCCTGTATCTCCGCCCACTTCGCGAACGATACCAACACCTCGTACATCGACATTTTCTCCTGTAAGTCGTATGATCCGAAGGTGGCTTCCGAGTTTACCCGTAAATTTTTCCAGGGCGGCGCGATGAGACTCACCGTGACCAACCGCTTCTAAGGAAAATTGATGGAACTCTGGTTAGACGAAGCCTTAGAACTTAAAAACGGACGCGCCCTCAAAATCAAAGTAAAGGAGTTTCTGCATTCCAGAACCACTCCTTTCCAAAAGATCGACGTATTCGAGTCGGTCGGATTCGGCAGAATGTTCACTCTGGACGGAGTGGTCATGATGACCGAAGCGGACGAGTTTGCGTATCACGAAATGATCGTTCACGTTCCTATGATGAGTCACCCGAACCCGGAAAAGGTTCTGGTGATCGGAGGAGGAGACGGGGGAACGGTCCGCGAAGTTCTCAAACATCCTTCCGTAAAAGAAGTCCATCTTTGCGAAATCGACAAAGGTGTGATCGACGTTTGTTACGAATACTTTCCCGAAATCGCAAATGCGATGAAGGATCCACGCGTAAAACACGCCTACGAAGACGGCGCGAAATACGTGAAGGACTATCAGAATTACTTCGATTGTATCATGGTGGATTCTTCCGATCCCGTCGGTCCTGCGGAAGTTCTTTTTAAAAGACCTTTCTACGAAACGATGGCCAACTGTTTGAAGGAAGGCGGAATCTGCACGACTCAGGGAGAAAGTTTTTACTATCACGGACCGATCATCCGAGAATTGTTCAACTTCATTCCCGAGATTTTCAAACATTGCGGTTATTACTACACCGTGGTTCCTACGTATCCTTCCGGAATCATCGGGTTTACGTATTGTTCGAAAGGACCCGATCCATACACCGTGGTCCCCGATCCGAAGCGGGTGCCGCAAGGGCTGAAGTATTATTCTGCGGAAATGCACAAGGCTGCATTCGTGCTTCCTCAGTTCGCGCAGAAGCATATCGTCCGTAAATAAATTCCGTCGTCCGGGGAGGGAAAGATGAATTTCCAGAGTAAGTTCCTGACCCGGAGCCGATCCTTACAATCACTTCTCTGCGTGGGTCTCGACCCCGATTATCACAAACTTCCGGAAATCGTTAAACGAAGTCCGGAACCTCTTTTCCATTTTTGTAGGGAGATCATAGACGCGACGGCTCCGTACGCCGTGGCGTACAAACCGAATATAGCTTTTTTCGAAGTTTTCGGATCTTCCGGAATACTGCAGTTCGAAAAAATGATCGGACATCTCAAAAACAATCATCCTCACATTCCGATCGTCGCGGATATCAAACGCGGAGATCTGGATAATACCGCGAGACAATACGCGCGGTATTATTTCGGCGATCTGCAGGTGGACAGTCTTACGTTGTCGCCTTATATGGGTCTCGATTCTCTCCGACCTTTTTTAGAATATCAAGATCATCTTGTGTTTTGGCTTTGTCTTACGTCCAATCCGGACGCGGCTCAGTTTCAGAAAAAACGGTTTTCGGAAACGGGCAGAACCTTATACGAGGAAGTCGCATACGTATCTAAATCGGTGTCTCCGTTGAATTTGGGTTTTGTTGTGGGCGCCACGAACCCGGGCGAACTGGATGCGCTTCGAAGACAAAATCCGGATCGGATCTTTTTGATTCCCGGATTCGGGGCGCAGGGAGCCAGATTGGAGGATTTGTTGCCGGTATGCGGCCCTTTGTCCCTGATCAATTCCTCTCGGGGAATCCATTTCGCTTCGAACGATGCGGATTTCGCGTCCAGGGCCGGACAGGAAGCCGAAAAAATCCACCGGCAAATGCAAGCGCAGTTTAATAATTTATAATATACTTATATCATATCCCGCGCTTGTCTGACTAATCGCCGCTTCTACATCGGATCAGCCTGACCCGGAGCCGGGGTTTCCCTCTTCGTTTCGTCCGAATCGCCTCCGCCGAAATAAAAGCCTACCCCGACTATACCGGAATATTCGTTGTAATGCGTCCGGATGTCTCTTGCGTTATAACGGTTGATCGCGCTTCCTTCCGCCTCCGTAAAAAAGTAGAACCGGTCGAAGTTCAAACGGAATCCGAGACGGCCGAAACCGCGATAGGAAGCCCTCGCGTCGAACCCGGTCGTTCCGGCTCCGATCGAAACGTAGGGATCGAACGTTCTCCCGGGGCGGAAGTGGAACGTCGGACCTAAATCCAGAAACGTAAGATCGAAACGGTCCCTCGATTCGATGGATTGGGAAGACGGATCTCCTCTGAATACGGTGTCACGTAAAAATGGGCCGCCTCCGAGATATTGCGCCAGCGCGTATTCTCCCATATGTCCGTTTTTCGGTTCGAAATCCATTTTGAAATAGGAACGGGTGAGTCCGAATTCGAAACCGAAATAACGAGGGTTGTACTCCGCAGAAATACGATAGACGTTGGTTTTACCCGTATTTTCGCCGTAGTTCGTCTCCTGTACTCGTCCGAGCCCGCCTCCCGCTTTCAAAGTCCAGGGCGCAAATTGGGAATACGTTTCTTTGCTTTCGTTCGCGGAAACCGAGAGCGCAGGGGCGGCGGAAAATGCCAATCCCATTAATAAAATAGAATATTCTTTCTTCAAAAACAGTCACCTCTTGTTTGCAGCTTAAGACCTTAGGTTCCGATAAAGCGGTTCCTCGGCCGGAGAAGGATTTCGTTTCGGCGGTGCGGAAATATAAAAAGATGCCGTTTCGAATTGCGGCGAATGATGTAGATTAAGAATATTATAATTTTATATACTAATAAGGATTGAGCGCGCGAAGAGCGGAGATGTCGTGTGCGGAACGGGTTAGCGTCGATCTGACGATAGGACCGAGACGGAAAAAATAGGGTTCCCGCTCGAATCGGAAATTTTCGGAGTGGAATTTCATCCACGAGGATCGAAATTGGAGAAGAGAAGGCGATTGCAGGAACGAAAACGGGGGACCTCTTTTGGAACACGGGCTATGGGAATTACTGACGAAATTGGTTCCTCTTTACGGAGGAATCGGATTGGCGATCGTTTCGTTCGCAGCCGCCACGATTCTTCCCTTTAGTTCTGAAGCGGCCCTGGTTTTCGCCGTCGTTTCAGGAATGTCCGTCGTCGAGGCGGTCGTATGGGCCTCCGTCGGGAATTGTTGCGCCTGTATGTTCAATTACGCGTTCGGAGTTTGGTTTCGTTCCAAGGTGGAGAGTCGGATCTCGGGGTCTTCCCTGTACTCCCGTATCGCGGAAAAGATGAAAACTTGGGGGCACGCGATTCTTCTTTTTTCTTTTTTACCCGTTGTTGGCGATCCGATAACAATTCTTTCCGGATTTTTCGGGCAACGGATTTGGATCTTTATCGCTACGGTGTTCACTCTTCGTATCGTACGTTACATCGTTCTCGCAGTCGGCTTCTCGTAAGTTCTACAAATTATTTCCGAAAGTAGCTACGCTTGTATCGCACGTGCTTACAAGTGAAATGAAATCGTAATCCCTTCTTGAACTTTTTTTTACATCCGAATTCCCGTCCCCCGTCTATAAATACACGAACGAAAGGAAGTGGATTTTTTGAAGAAGGGTTTAAAGAAAAAAGTCGTCTCTAAACGTTCCGTCGAACGGATCGATGCGGAAAAAAAATCGGCGTCTTCGGGAAGAAACGGCGCCGGAAAAAAGAAACTTGCGATCGTCGGAACTGGGATCGCCGGAATGGGGATCGCTCATTTTTTAAAGGATCGATACGATCTGACGGTTTACGAAAAAGGGAACTACGTCGGCGGACACAGCAACACCGTGGAGGCGGATGAAGACGGAACCGCGATACCGATCGATACCGGTTTCATCGTATTCAACCACGTAACGTATCCCAATCTGAAACGTCTTTTCGACGAGCTGGACGTTCCCACCAAAAAATCGTCCATGTCCTTCAGCGTACAAAACGTTCCGAAAGGTTTGGAGTTCTGCGGCTCGGGGATCGGAGGGTTGTTCGCCCAAAAAAGGAATTATATCAATCCGAAATTTCTGCGTCTTCTTTACAATATAAACAGATTCAACGGGGAAGCGCCGGGAATTTTAGAAAATTCTAAATATCTAAATTTAACTCTCCGGGAATACGTCGACGAAGCGGGATACCATCCGGATCTTCTGAGCGATTATCTGATTCCGATGAGTTCCGCGGTTTGGTCCACACCGGACGAAAAGATGGCGGAATTTCCAGCTTATTCTTTGGTCCGATTCTTTCTCAATCACGGATTTTTGGGTTTAAACACGCAACATCAGTGGTATACGGTGGACGGCGGCTCCCGCGAATACGTTAAGCGGTTGATCGCTCCGATCCGCGACCGAATCCGATTGAACGCCCAGGTTCGGGCGGTTCGGCAGGAAGACGGAAAAGTGCGTGTCGTATTAAAAAACGGCGAATCAAGCCTGTTCGACAAGGTCGTTTTGGCGACGCACGCCGACGTCTCCCTCAAACTCCTTAAAAAACCGACCGCGCTGCAAAAGGAACTGCTGCGGGAATTCGAATATCAGAAAAACGTGGCCACGCTGCATACCGACGACTCTTCCATGCCTAAGACGAAGTCTTGTTGGTCTTCCTGGAATTACCGTATCGAGGAGATTCGCGGTGAAAAGGTCTCCTCGACGGTGTATTGGATGAATTCTTTGCAGAACGTGTCGCGGAGGAGAAATTACTTCCTCTCCATAAACGATCCGGGTACGGCGGATCGCAGAAAGATTATTCAAGAAATCGAATATGATCATCCTCTATTTACGCTCGGTTCGTTGCGCGCTCAGTCCAGATTGCAGGAACTCAACGCGGAAGGGAACATACACTTTTGCGGAGCGTATTTTAGGAACGGATTCCACGAGGACGGATTATGGTCCGCGCAGGTCCTCGCACAATCCCTGCTCGGAAAAGGGGTTCGGAATTGAATTCGTGCATTTTTCGTGCGAACGTAATGCACGATCGCACCTTCCCGAAAAGGAACCGGTTTCGATATAGGATCTATACCTTCTGTCTGGATCTGGACGAGTTGGATCGGCTGGATTCGGAATTGAGGTTTTTCGGATCGGAACGAAGGGCCGTTTTCAAATTCTCCAAGGACGATCATCTGGATTACGGAAAGGTTTCGCTTCGGGAGAATTTGTTGGAATATCTTCTGCAAAACGGGGTTTCCGGTCCGTTCAAAAGAATTTTATTAATTACGAATATACGAGTATTAGGATACGTATTCAATCCGGTTTCGTTTTATTTCCTTTACGAAGAGTCCGACCGGCCCGTCTGCGCCGTGGCCGAGGTGGGGAATACGTTCGGAGAACGGAAGCCGTACTTTTTGGGAAGGACGGCTTGGGACGACGGCGTCTTTCGTATGCGGACCGGAAAATTTTTCTACGTCTCCCCCTTTTTGGATCTGCGTTCCGAATTTGAATTCGCCTTAGGGCTTCCGGACGAGGCCCTTCGCATTCGCATCGACGCCTTCGAGAACGGTGAAAAGGTGATGACTACCGCGTACACGGGAAGCCGTATTCCGCTCACCGACTTTAATCTTTTTTTAATGTTCTTTTCTTACCCTTTGGTCACTCTGCGCGTCATCGTCCTCATTCATTGGCAGGCTTTCAAGTTGTATCTGAAAGGCCTTCCGTTTATTAGAAAAAACGAAAATACTGATCTTCAACAAGGAGTTCACTTTGGAAAGAATCACCGATTCGAACGTAAAAATCAGGGAGCCTGAAATCGAAGTCCCCGCTTCGGAAGGGGAAAAATTCGGTTTTTATAGGAACGTTTTTCTAAAAGCGCTCGCGCCTATGCGGAAGGGTTCCGTCCGATTGTATTTGCCGAACGGAGAAAAGACGTATCTCGGTGATCCTCAAAGCGCGGATCCCGACGAATTCCATAAGGCGGTCATACAGGTTCGGAATCCGGTTTTTTTTAAGAAGTCGGTTCTCAATGGAGACTTGGGATTTGCGGAATCTTATATGGACGGGGATTGGGACACGGACGACATACGCGCGGTAATCTCCTGGTTTATCTACAACGTGGAAACTTCTCCTTCGATCAGCGGAAGCGGAAATCGTTTCGCGCATTTGAGTCTTACGAATTTGGGAAACCGTCTCCTCCATCTTTTCAGAAGGAATTCTATTCGAGGAAGCAGAAAAAACATAGTCGAACACTACGACCTGGGAAACGAATTTTACGGAAAATTTCTGGATTCTACGATGACATACTCCTGCGCTTATTTTGCCGGGAAGGACGATTCCTTGGAAAAGGCCCAGGTCGCGAAACTAGACCTTCTTTGTAAAAAATTGAGACTGAAACCGGACGATCATCTATTGGAGATAGGAACCGGATGGGGCGCTTTGTGCACTTACGCGGCCAAACGATACGGATGTAAGGTGACGACTTATACGATATCCGAAGAGCAGTTCCGTTATGCGCAACATAAGGTTAAGGAGGAAGGTCTTTCCGATAAGATCGAAGTCAGAAAAGACGACTATAGGAACGTGCAGGGAAGCTACGATAAACTGGTGACGGTCGAAATGTTGGAAGCGGTCGGACACGAATACTTCGAGAATTTTTTCGCGATGTGCGATCGGGTTTTGAAAAAGGACGGTGTGATGGCCCATCAGATCATTACCTGTCCCGATTCCAGATATGAATCCTTCCGTAAGGGTGTTGACTTTATACAGAAACATATCTTTCCCGGATCGTTATTGCCTTCCGTCGGAAGGATCAACGAAGCCGTCAATCGAACCGGGAATTTTCATCTTTTCGATTTGGAGGATATGGGAACGAACTACGACCGGACGCTGATGACTTGGTTGAGACGGTTCGATTCGAACATGGAATCCGTTCGGGATATGGGTTTCGACGAACCCTTTCTTCGAAAGTGGAGATATTACTTTTCTTATTGTGCAGCGGCTTTTGCTACCCGGAATATCAGCGTCGTTCAGGCGGTTTACGTAAGACCGAACAATTTAAACTTTTAAAAAACGGGTCCGTTTCGGAAACTCTCACAGTGGAAACAAAAAATTCGACACAAACCGACGGACAATCGCAAGAAGAAAGGTCCGCGTTCCGTTTTCTCAGGAGATTTTCCCCGAGGAACGTGATCGAGATCGTAAAACGGGAACTGAAATCGGGAACGAGCCCCGAAAAACTAACGTTAAGCGTCGTTGTAGGCGCCGGAGTGGGGGTGTTTCCGTTGATAGGAACCACGATGACTATCTGCGGAATTTTGGGGGTGCTCCTGCGTTTGAATCCCGTTTCGATCCAACTGGCCAATTACCTGGTGTATCCTCTGCAGATTCTATTGATCTTTCCGTTTTTAAAATCGGGTTCGACCGTATCGGGAGTTTCTTTGGATCTGACTTGGGCGGAGGACGTATCGGCGGAGAACCTATCCGAAGTAGCCAAGGGGATTTTTGATGTGGCCGGTTTCGCCGTATTGGGTTGGCTCGTGTGGGTGCCCGCTGCGTCTTTTACGGCCTATTGGATTCTTCTGCCTTTCATAAAAAAGGCGGGTAAGGTTTTGGAAAAAAAGAAAATTCAATAATTTGAATATACTATCGGTGGTCGATTATGTTTTTACAGACGATTGTTTTGATGTTTTCCGCCTGGGGAGTCGTGTCCGTGATGATGGCGGTTTTATGGTGGTTCGGCAAGAGATCCGGTAATTATTCGATCGTGGACGTTGGTTGGGGGCTTTGTATATCCGCCGCGGCGATCGTATATTATAACTTAGGCGAAGGCTTTCCGTTACGCTCGGCGTGGATCACGGCTCTCGCTGCGATCTGGGGCTGGAGATTATCCTTGTTCATTCTTGTGACCCGGGCGTTTTCCGGACACGAGGATCCTCGTTACGCCGCGTTTCGGGCGGAATACGGGGATAAGGTGGATCGAAAGTTTTTCGTCAATGTCTTCCAGTTCCAGGGTCTTTTGGCGGTCCTATTGAGTTCTACGTTCGTCTTTCCCAATCTGAACGACAACCCCAACGACAATCCGTTCGAGACGACTGGGATAATTCTATTCATCTTATCCGTGTTAGGTGAGGCAATCGCCGATTTCCAATTGAACGAGTTCAGAAAAAACCCGGAAAATAAGGGGAAGGTGTGTGATTCGGGATTATGGAGATATTCAAGACATCCGAATTATTTTTTCGAATGGTTGGTCTGGGTCGCGTTCGGAATTTTTGCCCTCGGTTCCCCGTACGGATGGATCGGGTTGTTGTCGCCGTTGGCGATGTTCGTTCTTTTGACCAGGATCACCGGTGTTCCGCTCAACGAGGCGGGGCAATTCAAATCAAAAGGCGAACTTTACGGAAAATACGCGCGTAAAACGAACGCTTTTTTCCCGTGGTTTCCCAAAAAAGGATGAACCGTATCCGCTGCCCGAAATACGGGGATCGGATTTGATGTTCCAATAAATTATATTTTATGAATATTTAAAAGGTATGAATGTATGAGGTTTATATACGAACTTCTGGAAAGGGACGTTTTTCCGGATTGGCTGATACGGTTCCGAATCCGGACGTTTCTCCGTCAAAGACTGAAATCGGAGAATAAGGGTTCTCTAGAAAAAAATCAGGCGCATAAAATCGCATACGTTCAAAACCTAAAACGTTCGCCGATCGCGCTTCATACCGAAGCCGCCAACGAACAGCACTACGAAGTCCCCGCAGAATTCTTTCGGTTGGTGATGGGGAAACACATGAAATATAGTTCCGGTTTTTGGGAAACGAAGGATACGACCTTCGACGAATCGGAACGAAGAATGTTGGAGATCACGTGTCAAAGGGCGCGGATCGAAGACGGGATGAGCGTGCTGGATCTCGGATGCGGCTGGGGTTCGCTTTCGCTTTATTTGGCGGAACGGTTTCCCAAATCCCGGATTACGGGAGTTTCCAATTCCAAAAGTCAGAAGAAATTCATAGACGGCGAAGCAAAAAAGAGGGGGTTGAGAAATCTCACGATCGTGACCGCCGACATGAACGAATTCCGGATCGATAAGAAATTCGATCGGCTCGTTTCCGTGGAAATGCTCGAACACATGAAGAACTATGAAAAACTGTTCGAACGATTTTCGGGATTTCTCAAACCGAAAGGCCTCTTTTTCGTTCACATATTTTCGCATCGTTCCTTCCCGTACGCGTTCGAAGTCGTGGACGACACGGATTGGATGTCCAGGTATTTTTTTACCGGAGGACAAATGCCTTCCCACGATCTGTTTTTGTATTTTCAGAAGGATTTTATCGTTCTCGATCAGTGGATCGTGGAAGGAACGCATTACGCGCGAACTTCCGAAGCTTGGTTGCGGAACATGTACAGGAATCGTACCGAAATTCGAAACGTTCTCGCGGACGTTTACGGACCCGAACTCGCCCTAAAGTGGTTCGTCTATTGGAAGGTTTTTTTTATGGCGTGCGCCGAACTCTGGAAATTCAAACGAGGGGAGGAATGGATCGTTTCCCATTATCTTTTCGAGAAACGTTAGACGAAATCGTTCTCCTTCGTAAATCCCCGCCTCGTAAGGTAGGGCCCGGTTTTCGGTCAGTAATTCAATTTGAGGATTTTGATCTCTTTTTCTTCGAAACGGATCGTATCCTTGAGGGTTTGGAATCGTTCCGCGGAGAACGGATTTTGATGATTTCGAATTTCCGACTTCAACTTTAGGATTTCCTCGTAAAGATCCAGGATTTCCAAGACGGAATCCGAGACCTCTTTTTTGTACAATTCGCGGATCATGGAGATCAGCCGGTTCGGAATATCGGAATGTACGACTTCGATCCAGCTTACGTCTTCGATTTCACGGAAGATCCAATTCTGCAGATACAGAGCCACAAGCCGCTCCATTCTCATGATCTCTTCCTTGGTACTTCTAGGGGAGATGCTCTTATAAAAACGATATCTTTTTCTGAGATGTCTGCCGGTTAAGGTCGCGTCTATGTTCTGCGTTTTGAGTTGGTTCCATTCCTGAAGAAGAGCCGGAAAATTCTCCTTCCCGAAGAACGGTTCTCCCAATTCGCAGATATGGACCGCGGAAGGTTCGAATACGCGCAATCTGGCTAAAAAGGAATCCGTATCCGCGGTGACCAAATGAACGGGTGCGATCTTCTCCAAAGGACTGAGGACCGCGTTGATTTCCCGAAGAAACGTGCTTTTGAGCTGATCGCTCGGATCCGCCAAAAGAAAAAAATTGAAATCGGAACCGTCGTGGAATTCTCCCCTTTGTCTGGATCCGTAATACAGAACCTCGAACGGCTTGAGAGAAAACACGGTTTGTAGATTCTCTTTGATCGACTCCATCTTTCCTCCGATCATTCAAAAAATAATTTCATTCTCGAAAGATTTTCCAGGATCGCGTCGTAGGCCCTGTCTCTTTCTTCCGGATTTCGGAACGGCAGGGATTTGATATGGTTGAGGTCGTTGTAAACGATCTCGATGGAGTTGGAAGAGGGGCTTTTTTTAATGGTGGATATGTAATCCAGATTGATAACTTCCGAATCTCCCAGCTTCAGCCACATTTCAGATCCTTGCAGTGGATAGGATACGGACCTGTACGGAATTGGTCAAGAAGACTAAAAAATTCTTAAACCTTTGCGGATATTTTCATGAAATTCCTTTCCGAGAACGGCTTGTGCATCCCCCGATTCGTTTTTCACGTCGGTTTCGAACACGAAAACGAAGGATTCCTTTTGCCATTCCCACCGAATATAACAATTCCCGTCGTGAAGTCCGGTCATTACCCCGGCTCGCGAATCGTTCGGCATGGAAAAATATTGATATTGCTTATTCTTAAGCGAACCCAGTTGGTCGGCACTTAAGATATATTTAAAGTCGATTTGATTGTCCTCCGTATACGAAGAGGCGCGGATCCGTTCGAATTTGTTTTTGGAGGAATGGATCTGAAAATCGTAAAAAAGGCCGCGGGCGAACAATTTCCCGGACTCGAACAAGGTCGCTCCTTCGCTCGTATCGTAAACCACGTCGTAATTCAAACGGAGATAGCGGGGAGTTTCCGCCGAAGAGGAGACGCCCTTACTTTCCGGTGTTTTGCACTGCGCAAAAAGAAGAATTCCCAAAACGTAGAATAGGAAAGTAAATTTCGCAGCCGATCCCGGAAGCGTTTCCGCGGTGCGGGTGCGGGTGCGGTTCGTCTTCGTCTCGGAGCGCAGGTCGAGTTTGCGGTTTTCCCCGCACTTCGCATTAATAACCGATTTCATACAAATCATCCCTGTAATTTCGGAACACATAGGAACGTTCCTTCTTTTCCACCAGATAATCTCCGGGTAAGGGGACTTTGCCCCCGCCGCCGGTCAGATCGACCACGTATAAAGGAACGGAAAGTCCGGAAATTCTGCCGCGAATCTTCTTCATGATCTCCGCTCCTTTTTCGATCTCCACCCGAAATCCGGTGCTTCCCCAAACCTCGTCGCATTGATGAAGATAATAAGGTTTGATTCCGATCGCGGTCAGACCGTAAAAAAGTTCGGTCAACGTCTCCGCGGAATCGTTGATCCCTTTCAAAAGAACGCCTTGATTTAGGATCGTAACCCCTCCTTCGAGAGCGAGTTGCGCCGTCTTTTCCCTGACCAAAGGCGTGATCTCTTTGGCGTGATTGAAGTGGGTCACGAGATACAAAGGATAATGTTTTTTGAATATGGCGCAGAGTTCGGAATCGATCCTCATCGGAAGGGTCACCGGATAACGGGAATGGATCCGGACCTGATTGATATGAGGAATGGATTTCAATTCCCCGAGAAGATAATCCAGTTTTTCGTTGGAGAGATTGAGCGGATCTCCCCCGGATAGGATCACTTCCCGGATTTCGGAATGGGTTTTGAAATATTCCAACGCCTGTTCCCATTCCTCTTTGCCGGGCGTATGAAAGGACTTGCTGACCTTTCTTTTGCGGGTGCAGAATCTGCAATACACGGCGCATACGTGCGAAAGATACCAGATGGCCCGGTCCGGATAACGATGAGTCACTCCTTTGACCGGCATAAACGTTTCCTCGGCGAGAGGGTCCTGTCTTTCGAGCGGATTGCGGATCAATTCCTCTCCCCTCGGTACGATCTGAAGACGGATCGGACAACGGGGATCGTTCGGATCGGCGAGCGCGAGATAATAAGGCGTCACCGAAAACTCGAAAAATTCGGAACAGTTTTCGAAAGAGGAAATTTCATCTTCGGTCAAACGAAGTTTTGCGGAAAGTTCCTCCTTGGTTTTGATTCTATGTTGAAGTTGCCATTTCCAGTCCGACCGGCGTTCTTCGTCGGTGGAAGGAAAATCGATTCGGATCTGCGTAGTATGCGACGGGGAAGTGGACAGTGGATCGCTCCGGAGGTTCAACTGAAATCGTCGAAACCGTCCCGCGTTCCGTCAACCAAGAAGTCGTTTCTCATTTCTTAAAAAAAAGCCGGAAGAGAGGACTTTCGAAACCTGCTTCCGGCAATACTCATCGATTTTTTTGTGCATCTCCGCTGGGGATTCTCACGTTTAGGAGATTCAGGACAAGAATGAGAATGTTTCCAATCAAGAGATTCTGTTTGCGTTCGAAGCACACGATTTCCTTTGCCCAAGAAACCGAATCCTCCACAACGGGGAGACTTACTCCCAAGTTACAGAATTGAATGCGACCTTAAACAGCCGGGGGCGGTAGGGAAAGATATCGAAACGAGAGGGATATCCTTCCGGAAAAAAGTTCGAATTTGTAGGATTTGAAAGAAGGTAAATACGTTCCCGAGAAACAATCAAACTGCAAAAAGGAAACGTGCCCTTTGTCATCATCCGACGCCGTGATTCCTTTGGTGAAAGGATTGGAAATTTGAGTGATCGTTCTGGATTGAGCCTTGGCCCGTGCAACGGCGGGTTTATAGGATTCTAACCTGCTTTCCGCAAAGCCGTCCGCAAGAAAACATGCGGCGATTCCCACGGAGACGATTGCGAGCATAAGGCGGCTCATACAGTGATTAGATCCCGGGATTTATGAAAATCAATCCTTTTCCTCGAAAAAAATCCCGGGAATTCGTTTATTTTTGCGCTTCCACTTCCACGGTCGGAAGACTTCCGCGTAAATAACCGCTCTTGAGTATGATCTTTTGTCCGTCTTCGCTCGTTACGAAAGTGACGAAGTCGTCGATCTTTTGTCCGTGATCGGAAAGATAAAAAAGATACAGACCTCGGGAAAGTTCGTATTTACGATTATAAACGTTTTCGATGCTCGGAGTTACGTATGATTCCTTACCCGAACGGGAATATTCCAAAGCTCGGACCCGTCCTTTGTTTTCATAAAGAGCACTCCCCATTCCCATAAACCCGATCGAGTTCGGATCGGATTCGATCGCGGCAGCCATCGTATCGTTATCCGCGACAACCTTGGCTTCTTTGGAATAATCCAGATTTTTTCTGGATTCGTAGTTTTTGGAACCCAAGTCCTTCTGTTGGAGTACGTGGGTTTCGAAATACGCCGCCGTACCGGATTTATCGTTTCGGATCACGACGGATATTTTCCCCGGCTTTCCTCCGAGTTTGGACCAGTCGACGATTTCTCCCGAAAACACTTTGGATGCGGTTTCTAAATCGATCTTTTTTACGGGGTTGGATGGGTGGACCACGATCGCGATCCCGTCATAAGCCACCGCCAACGACTCGAACTTCCCTTTGGAATCGAGTTCCTTCAATTCCGATTCGGTCAAAGGTCGGCTCGCGGCTGCGATGTCCGTTTTTGATTGGAATAATTTTTCGATTCCTTCGATCGAACCGCCTCCGTGGACCGCCACTTGGATTCCGGAATGTTTGCGGGCGTATTCCAAACCGATCATCTGCAACATTACATGCATGGAATCGGATCCGGTAATCGTAATCGTTTCTTTCGGTTTGCAATTGCCGCCGAGAAGAATCGCCGCAAGGATCGCGGGTAAAATGATAAAATTCGATTTCATACGGTCTTGTTTTTATGTTCCTGCCTAAACTTCCCGGGATCGTGTTTGGGGTCCCGAAAAAGTCTATTACAATTCGCGCTCGAATTATTACAAATTACCACATTTGCCCGCTTCCGTTCAAAACGGCTTCCGGAGCCCTTTGCGGGCGAAGGTTCCGGGTTCTTTTTCTTGACAGGGCGCCCTTTGGAAAACAAATAGAAGGAGCGTAATCTATTCTTAGGAAAATCCATGACTCTCGGCATCACAGAAGTAAAAAAAGGGATGGTTCTCAAAGTGGAAGGGGAACTTTACTCGGTCGTTAAAAGCGAATTCGTTAACCCAGGAAAAGGTTCCGCCTTTATCAGAACCAAACTCAAAAACCTTACCCGGAGTAGTTCCATCGAACGGACCTTCAAAGCGGCCGAAAAACTGGAGAGCGTGGAATTGGAAAAAAGAAACATGACCATCTGCTACACGGAAGGCGACGACATCATCTTTATGGATTCCAACGACTTCGAGCAGATGCCGGTGTCTAAGGAATATGTGGAGGAAATCCTTCCGTTTCTAAAAGAGGAAACCCCGATGGAGGTTACTTTTTACGAGGGCAAGCCGATCGGAGTCATTCCCCCCAATTTTTCGGTTTTGGAAGTCACGTATGCGGAAGAAGGTCTCAAAGGGGACACTTCCGGAACCGCCCAAAAACGGGTCACCGTGGAAACGGGCGGAGAAATCAACGTTCCTATTTTCGTTAAGCAGGGCGACGTCATAAAAATAGACCTGCGGGATCTCACTTACGTAGAAAGGGTCAGCAAATAATATCTGCGGAGTACAATCATGGCAACGATCGTAAGGCAAAAAGGCCTTCCCGAAATCAAGGAAACAAACGAAGTCAAATCCTTCCTCAAGGAAAGGGGAATCGACTATGATCACTGGCAGGTTCCTGATCACGCGGCCTCTCTTACCGACAAGGAAGTGTTGGTCGACTTGGAAAAAGAGGAACTTCTCAAAAAACTGGACAACCGATTCGAAACGCTCAAGGAAAAGGAAGGATATCAATCCAGAGACCTGATCGTGCTTCACCCGAACGTTTCCGGTTTGAACGAAATGCTCGCTAAGTTCGATAGGGTTCATTATCATACGGACGAAGAGGTTCGCTACATCGTCGACGGCTCCGGCGTTTTCGGTTTCGCCCTCAAAGGCGAAAAATTCCTCGTCCACGTCGTAAAGGACGATTTCATTTCCGTACCTCGAAATACCAATCATTGGTTTTATCTCGACGACAAAAAAAGGATCAAGGCGGTTCGTTACTTCCAGGACATGAGCGGCTGGGTGCCGAATTACGTGGAAGAAACCAACTCGCTGGACTGACATGTCCGTCAAAAAACAACTGGAGAGGCTCGCTGCGTTGGGGGCCTCCTATCACAAAAACGGATGGATGCCCGGCACCGCGGGAAATCTCTCCGTCCGCCTTCCCGGCGAATCCGGTTTTTGGGTGAGCGGAAGCGGACTGGATAAAAATCTATTAAATAAACGTAATTTTCTTTATATCGACCTGGAGACGGGGAAACCGGACGCGTCGAAAAATTCAAAAACCGAAAAGGGATTAAAACCGAGCGCCGAAAGTTCCATCCATCGCGCCGTATACCGCTCGCTTGAAAACGTCGGTTGCGGATTGCACGTTCATACGTTGGAATCCAATCTGATCGGAGCGGGGACGTCGTCCGAGGAACCGATCGCCCTTTTGGAGCTTCCGAACGTGGAGATCCTCAAGGCGTACGGAATTTGGGACGAAAATCCCAAAGTTTATGTTCCTATAATATACAATTTTTCGAATGTTCAGGACATATCCGACTGTCTGGAACGTTATCTGAAGACGTACAAACCGGTCGTTCCGTTTTGTATCATAGAAAAACACGGGATCACGGTCTGGGGAAAGGACTCGGTTCAGGCGAACCGCAATCTCGAAGCGACGGACTTTATCCTCAAATATATGGTTTCCTGGAAGTCTTTTTCGTATCCGGGAGAAAAACGGATTCTCCCCTCCGCGAGTGCGGCTGCCCTGGATCGGGAAGAGGTGTTCTCCACCGAATTCCCCGTTTATCCCGCCTCTTTCTCCTGAGAAAACGCCGTGGATTCGACTTCGGAAAACCGACCCATCTTAGTCGCCGGAGCCGGTTCCGGAATCGGAAAATCCGTATTAGAAAATTTGAATTTACTAAACAAGCCCGCCGTCGGAATCTCAAGGACCGGAGTCGAATGGAAACCGGGGGAAACGTTCGAATTCGGCAGGAATTTCCGGTGTAATCTGGCCCGTCCCAGCGAAGTTACGGAATTCGTATCTTCGTTGAAGATTCAGTGTTCTTCCTTGGCAGGGGTTTATTTTACGTTCGGAAGCGGATTGTTCAAGCCGGTGGAAAAAATCGCGCTTGAGGAATGGAACGCGCACTTCGTACTCAACCTCAACTCCCTCTTCTTACTTACGAAGGAACTCCTTCCGACGTTGCGTCCGGGTTCGTTTTTGTGTTATCTTTCCTCTACCGCGGGTTATCAGGGATTTCCAGAATCCACCGCATACTGCGCGAGCAGACACGCGATCGCCGGTTTCGCCAAGGCTCTTCGCGAGGAATTGAAATCCGACGGAATCCGGGTGATCACCGTTTATCCGGGGGCGGTTTACACGGATATCTGGAAGGGAAGGGAGGGTTTCGACCAGGACGATATGATTCCCGTGGACGATTTCGGCAGATGGCTGGCCACGTTGTCCACGCTTCCGGACGCCGTTTATCCCGACGAGATCCGTCTTCTGCCTAGAAAAGGTATATTATAAAATTATAATTTAATTTTTTTGATTTAAGGGGAGTTCTATCTTAAAGACCGTGTCGCCCGGTTTGGAACTGTACGAAATCCGCCCCTTATGTTTTTGGACGATTTTTTGACAGATGTCCAATCCCAATCCGCTTCCTTCTCCCGGAGGTTTGGTCGTGAAAAACGGATCGAAAATTTTTTCGCGCAACGATTCCGGAATCCCCGGGCCGGAGTCCCGCACTTCCACGACCGCGAATCCGTTTTCCCTTTTTCCGGTGATCGTTAATTTCCCGGAATAGTTCATGGCCTGCACGGCGTTCATGATCAGGTTCGTCCAAAGATGGAGAAGATCGTCCCGATAGATCGGGATCCGCGGAATCTCGTCGAAATGGACGGAAAGTTCCACTCCGTGCCGGAATAAGTTTTGATATAAGGCGAGGACGATTTCTACGTTCTCCTTCAATTCCGATTCCTCGAGAACGCTGTTGCTTTCGAAATGCGCCAGACTTTTGAGCGCGTAGAGGATTTTCGAGGAGCGCTCCACCGCGGTTTGGATCGTTTTCGAATTCCGTTCCGGACCCAGAAGATCGGTGATCATCTCCAAGATCGGAAGGGCCTTTTCGTGTTTTAGAAGATCGGCGAAAAGTTCCTCTTTCCCGAAAATCCCGCATTCCACCGCGAACTCGCACATCTCGTTGGGAGGATTAGGGATTCCTAATGTTTCCAAGCGTACGCGCACTTCCTTCATCCGTTTTCTGCGCTCCAGACCTAGAACCAGATCCGAATGGTCCGCGGAATTTTCGATCAAGACTGCGATCTGATTCCGTATATTCCGCGGAAGTTCGTTTAACAATTCGAAGTAGTTTTTCGATTTTTCGCGGAAGGATCTTGTATAGTGTTGGATGTTCTGATTCGACGCTTGAATGGCGCCTAACGGATTGTTGATTTCGTGCGCGATTCCGGAAACGAGCTGGCCGAGATCGGCCAGTTTCGCGGCCTGCACGAGCTGAGCCTGCGTTTTTTTGAGCGTTTCGATCGTTTGTTCCAGTTCCTTTTTCTGGTCTTCGATCTGACGGTTTTTTTGGGTGATCTCCTCGTTGGCGGATTTCAGATTCGCGATTTCGTTCTCCGCTTTGTGGACGTCCGTCAGATCCGCACCTGCGGAAATGATGAAGTTGGTTCTTCCGTTGCGGTCCTTGATTTCCCGGTTTTCCCACTGGATCAGTTTGCGTTCCCTGTATTTGCCGATCCAATGTTCCTGGGTTTTGGGAAGGAATTTTCCGCGGACCATCCGCAGATACACCTTGCGGATTCGGTCCTTCTTATGGGATTCCGCGAAGATTTCCCAGAAAGGATGCCCCTTCACCTCGTCGGACCGATAACCGAACGCGTTTTCGCACGCTTTGTTGAAACGAAGAATCCTTCCTTCCCGATCCAACGCCACGAACAGTACTCTCGTGGAATCGAGGATCATATTCAGAAAGTTCTTCTCCTCGATGGCCCGTTCTTCGCCTAACTTTCTTTCGGTGATGTTTCTTAGGGAGAGAATCCAGAAATCGCTCCGCTCCAACTGGCCCGCGAAATTACGGAGAATCACTTCATAATACCGTAGTTCCCCTCCGATAAAAAGCCTCAGATCCGGTATGGAATCCGTTTCGTTCCGTTTGAATTTTTCGATCAGATATTCCAGGTCCGGGTAGACGTCCCGCAACGAGATCCCGGGAGAATCCAATCGGTTCAAAAAAACGGAAAAGGCCGCCTCGTTGTAGTCCAAAATTATATTATTTTTATCTAATATTACAATTCCGTCCTGAATCAGATTGAAAACCTTGTCCCGCGCCACCGGAATCAGATCCATCATTCTGAAATAAAAAAGTCCGTATACCCAGACGAGCGCGGTTACGGAGCCCGTGATCGGAAAGACGTCCAAATGGGGATTGATGAACGGGAAAAGGCCCGCTACGGTCATCAAACCTCCGATGAAAGGGAATAGGATTCCTAGGAGGACCAGAAACATCTGCGCTTTTCTGAAACCTTTGAGCGTGACGAATTTCCAGATCAGAATGATCGCGATGAGCGTCTGCGCGGAAAGGTAGTACGTTACGAAGATTCTCATCCAAGGACCGTAGTCGTAGATCAAAGCCTTCCAGGGAGTTTCGGAGGAGAAGCGTATGTTGGCGCGGATCCATTCCGGATGAATTCCCGACCAAATCAGCATCTCGTTGAGTACCGGAAAAGATACGAGCAGAACGGAAAGCGGAAAGCGATGCACGAACGTAAGAGAAGTTATGCGCGGAATGAAGAAGGAGATGCCTACCACGATGATGTCGTTTCCTATGAATTGGAAGTCGTCCCAGAACACGATCCAGCTTTCGTTTCTCGATAGGATTTCGAAAAAACTTCCGAAAGAATAAAAGGCGAAACCGCAGATCACGAAAAGGAATTCGCGGCTTCCCTGAACCCTCAGATTTTTATAGGTGATATAGAGGTTGATGACGAAGATTACGAACGCGAAGCCGGAATAAAACGCGAACGGAGACCAGGTAAGATCCATGGATTGACGTAGTGGGGGAAGATTCATCTTTTTCGTTCTGGATTTTCGAAATAGAGGTTAGAATACGACGCGTTTCGGAAACCGGAAAGAAGAAAAATAATACGAAATCAAAAATCGGATTTTTTTATCTTATCCTGGGATTCTTCGGTCCACACCAGGAAATTTTTTACGGAAGTGATTCCGAAATCCAAAGTTACCAGTCCGAGTGTCCGATTGATTTCAGGAATTTCGGAGGTTCCCACGACTTTACGGATGCTTTCATAGATTTCCGTCAGTCGGATCACTTCCTCTTTCGTATTCTGCAAATGACGGATCAGAACTTCTTTGGAAACGTGATTCCCGAAGAACAATTTAAGAAGAAGTTCGTTTCGATACGGGGTCTTTTCAACGGGCCGTTCCAGCCAGTCCTTAAGTTCTTTTTTTCCTTTGGGTGTGATCTTATAAACCGTGGTTTCGGCCCCGGAGCCTTTTTGGGCTTTATAAGACTTGAGACATTCCTCTTTTTCGAGTTGTTTCAGGATGGGATATATCTGGCCGAAACTTTCCTGCCAGAAAAAACCGATACTTTGTTCTATGTTCTTTTTGATTTCATAGGCGTTCATGGAACGGTTTGCGAGAATTCCCAAGAGCGCATAACGTGTCTTGTTTAGTCTCGCCATTTCAGGAATTCTCTCCGAATCGAAAATGTGCTGCGGCAGTTCGTTTCAAAGAGAATCGTTTCGTTTTGCGAGGGTGGGTCATCGAATTCAGAATCCGGGGATAGGATATACGAACGGTTTTCCGATCGTCTTTAATATATCTGTTAGATACTATCTGAGAGATAGATCAAGCATTATTTGAATTCCCGTTTTGTCGCGATCGTTCGAAAGGAATGACGGCGTGTGGGAACTCATACGAAAAGACGGATTGCAGTTTTAGATCGCTTTCGATCGTGGTCGTTAAGAAAAATTCTCATCCCGTTTTGTTTCTAGCTATGATTGTTCCTACAAATTGTGCGGGAACTCACGCAAAAAAGCGAATGTTGTTCCGGATTCGGAAAAAATCGCACGGCGTGCAAGAATGCCAATGCGTCCAAATCGAAAAAGAAAGGATGCGAGAGCGGATCTGAAAAATACGAACGATCGGTAAGTGGGGGAAGGATAATGACGGGAAGAAGCGGTGCGAGATGAGCGCGTAAAAAAGGATAAAAGAAAAAGCCGGGATTAAACCCCGACTTCCTCTTCTTCGGTTTCATCTTCCTGCATCAACTCTTTGAGTTCGACATAAGCTTTTTCCTTTTCTTGAACCCCGGTTTTTTTGATCGCTTTACGGAGAACGTTTTCCCATTGCTTTGCCGGAAGGTTCGCTTGGATGTCTTCCAACAACTCCAAAATGGCGATATCGTCGCCGGTATTGAAAATTTCGGTCACATCATAACGAAAGAGCGCGGATAATTCGTCGATGTAATCTCCTACACTGTTTCCTTTTCCGGAGGCGAGTCTCTTTTCTTGGAGTTGTGTCTTTTTTTCTGCCTTCCGGAGGTCTCTTTCTCTTCTTTCCAGTTCGGTGCGTTTCATAGAAAAACCCTCAAATACAACTGTCTGTCAGTTTTTTACGGGGGCTTTTCCTGTATAGGAGATTCCCGGGCGGCCCCCGGGACCGGTTGCAAAAACGCTTGTTATAAAAACCATTCTACCTGTACTATAGACGGATCGAACGAACGTTACGGCCGTACAAAGAGGCCGCTCGGATGGAAAGGGAGAATTTTCTATGTCTGTCGGAACTTCGACGCAATCAAACATAAAATCGAACGGAAATCACGCCGCTCACGGATACCAAACCGCCCAAAATCCGGCGACTCTGGAGGAAATCGGAAAAGTTCCGAATACGAATCTGGATACGATTCCTACGGTTTTTCAAAAAGCGAGGGATGCGCAAAAGGTTTGGGCACGAACGAAATGCTCCGTCCGAAAAAAACATATTCTGAAAATGCGGGATTATATCGTGGATCACGCGGAGGAACTGGCCGAAATCGTCAGCAAGGACAACGGTAAAACCAGAATGGATGCGCTTGCGACGGAGGTTCTTCCGGCCGCTCTTGCCGCGGATTGGTATGCGAAGAATGCGAAACATCATCTCGGTCCCAAAAAACTTCCGATGTCCACGTTCTTATTCTTTAATAAAAGGAACGAATTGCACCGCGTTCCCCTCGGAGTGGTGGGAATCATCAGTCCTTGGAATTATCCTCTGTCGATTCCCTTTGGGGAAATCGCCATGGGATTGATGGCCGGAAACGCGATCCTTCTGAAGGTGGCGCAGGCGACGATTTTGGTGGGACAGGCGATCGAAAAAATCGTCGCCGCCGGAGAACTTCCCGAAGGTTTATTCCATCATATCGTTGGAAGCGGCGGCGCCGTTTCCAAAACCTTTTTCGAAAATAAGATCGATAAAATATTTTTTACCGGATCCGTCGCCACGGGAAAGACCCTGATGACCGCGGCCACGCAGACCCTCACGCCTTTGTCTTTGGAACTCGGAGGAAAGGATCCCATGATCGTTTTGGAGGACGCCGATCTGGAACGCGCCGCAAACGGAGCCGCCTGGGCCGGATATCAAAACGCCGGACAATCCTGCGGAGGAGTGGAGCGGGTGTATGTGCAGGAAAAAGTATATGATAAATTTATAAACTTACTCTCGGCAAAAACGAAGGCGATGCGGCACGGGGCGGATCGGAATTTCGACGTCGATATGGGTGCTATGACGACCGAGGAACAGCTGAACACTGTCAAACGTCAAGTGGACGACGCTGTTAAAAACGGCGCCAAAATCCTCGCTCAGTCCAAGGCTGCGGAAAACACCAAAGGATATTTTTACCCCGCGACCCTGATCGTGGACGTAAATCATCGGATGGAATTGATGAGGGAGGAGAATTTCGGTCCCGTGATTCCCGTGATGAAATTCAAAACCGTCGAAGAAGCGATCGAACTGGCCAACGATTCCACAATGGCTTTGACCTCCTCGGTACGGACGCGTAACGTCTCTTTGGGTAAAAAAATCGCGCGCAAATTGGAATCCGGAGCGACCACGGTCAACGATCATTTATATACGCACGGTCAATTGGAAACTCCCTGGGGCGGTTGGAAGGAATCGGGTCTGGGGCGGACTCATTCCTCGCTCGGCTTCGACGAGATGACCCAGCCCAAACTCGTGAACTGGGACATCATTCCGTCCAAACGGAATATCTGGTGGTATCCGTTCGACAAAACCTCCTATGAGGCGATTCTTGCGGCGATGCGGTTTAACTTTACCAAAAATCCGTTTTCCTGGATCGTCAACGGAACTAAACTCACCGTTTTTATGATCGGAAGGATGTTCACCTCTTGGAAGGTTTGATCTCGTAAGGGAATCCAATCCGCGTTCAAACGGAAAAGATAACGTCGATCTATGCCGTATAAAAAAGGGATTCTATTCCGTTTGATTTTCACGTCGATGCTGTTGTTGAATCCGTTTTTTCTTTCAGCGGATACGATTCTTCTTAAGGACGGGAGCGTACTTCGAAACGTTAGGACGAAGATGGGCGGAGAACAATTGATCGTGGAGGGCGAGTCCGGGAATATTAGAAAAATTGAAACTAAACTCGTCAAAAAGATCGTGATGGCGGAAGTGAAACCTTCCGGAGAAGCCGAAGAAACGGAATCTTCCCGGCCTTCGGAAAAAAACTCCGGACGGAAGAAGGACGACGATTCTAAACGATCCGATTCAGGCGATTCGAGTAGGATTTCCTACGCTTCGGGGATTTCCTATTGGGGAACCGAGGCCGGAGAACCGGATCGGATCGGCAGTTTTTCGGTTCAGGTAAAATCCGTGTTGTTCCAAATCGAGACGAGATTCGAAGGAAAATACGGAATCACTCTCGGTTTCGAACATTCCAGCTTCGGTTTTAGAAGCGATTCGAATCTTCTTTCGAACCCGGCTTTTCTTTGGGCTTTGTCCGGCGATAATATTCAAAAAAATGAATCTTCAAATCTTCTAATAGGTTTGTCCTCGTTTTCGGAGGAGGCCTACGAACCGCTTCGCACGCGAAATTCGTTCCGGATCGACGCGGTTTCTTTTTTGCCCGGAATGAAATATTATCTGTTGGAAACGCCGCACTTTTCCTGGTTTTTGCAGTTTGCGTTCGGTTTGGGAAGAAGTTATCGGAGCGGAATGTATACGAACCAGTTCCTGCAAGGTTCGCTGCTTTTCGGTTCCGGAATCCGCTGGAGCGGAAGTTCCGTCTTCGCAGACTTGACGTTCCAATACAGAAACACCTTTTTATCGAATCCCGATACGACGTATCGGTTCACCGAACCCTGCGTTCAGATATCGTTCGGGATCCGCATCTAAGATGCGTTAGGCGGCCCGCCTACGGAAAGATTTTTCGAAAACCCTCGGGAAGATTTCCGAGCGTTCTCGTTTTGTAGTCCATAAACACGATTCCTGTCTTCGCTTCGCAGATCGTTTTCCCGTTGGCGGGTCCGTCCGCGTGGGACATTCTGTAATAGACGTCGCAACCTCTGGAGTTGAAATCCCCCGCGGTGATTTCGACACGGATCTTATCGCGGAAAAAAGCCTCCGCCTTATAAACGACCGCGATGTCCGTCATGATGATTCCGAGGCCGTCCACGTTCAGTTCGGAATAATTGTGTTCCAGAAAAAATCGCGCCCTCGCTTCGTGAAGCAAAGAGATCACGCGGTCGTGCGCCAGGTGATCCGCGAAATTGACGTCGTAGATCCGTACGTCCAAGTCCACGGACCATACGAATTTTTGGGGGAGTTCCAGTTGGATTCTGGCCATATCGATTCCTCTTATTCCGTTTGATGTCCTTCCGATTTCGCCTTTTCCATCGCCTTCCGGATGATTTCCGCGGCGTCCTTCTCCCCTTTTTCCTCTTCCTCTCTGGATAAGGGTATATGCGAATCCGTCGTCTCCATCAGCTTATAGTCGTTTAGGAACGTCGACAAACGGGCGTATTGTGCGTATAACAGGAATAAGGTGAAGATGGAGAGTAGGATCGCGGTCCTTTTAAACGGAGCTTCCAGATAGGAGGTCAACGCCAGAAAGAACACGTACGGAAAATACGCTGTGAAAAGTACGGCCAAACCCAGTCCGATATAAAAGTGGATCAATCCGCCGAAACTCTGTAGAATCACGACGATCCAAAGAATCCCCATGGTCGCGGTGGCGACCCGAAAGTTACGATTCCAATTCGTATTCCCTCCGCAAACCCAGGAAAAAAGCATATAAACGATTCCGATCGCGGGAAACACGATGAAGCTGGAAAGGAAATACGCGACCGGCATTTCGAAAAATAGAAACGGAGCGGGCGGGGCGGAAAAATCGCTACGGGGCGAGAAAATCGTCATTCCGGCGACGGCGGAAAGATACAGCAGAGCCAGATATGTAACCGCTCTGTAATACAATTGGATCAGAGGTAGTTTCGTTTTAGAAAGAGATGAGAAAAACGTCTTCGGTTTTAAAAGGACGTCTTTGGCCTCGTTCATTACGACGGGAAAGGAATAGGAAAAATCGGACATGTCTTATCGGCTTTCGTATAGGATTTTTATCGAAAGCGGGATGGCAAGAGGAAAAGGATTCCGAACGGAGAAGAAATGATTCGTTGTTCGAAGATGACGGGTTATGCGGAAGGTTCCTTGTCGGAAACTCCCTGCATGTATTCCTCCAGATACGTATGATCCGTATAATCGAGCATCTTCGTAAATCGGACCGGATCTCGTTTGTAGCCCAGGATACTTTCCAACGTTTTGAAGATGTTCAAACCCGCGCTGATTTCGATGTCGCTTCCCCGGAATTGCAGCGGATGTTCGTAACCTGCGGCGTGTGTGACGGACAAAACCTCCTTTCGTAGTCCCTTGATGTAGTTCGCGTTTCTTTCCGCTTTGAGTTCAACGTCGAGCCCCGCTTGAAGCCAGCGGTTCTGGGTCGCCACACCCGCGGGACAATGGTCCGTGTGGCATCTCTGCGCCTGGATGCAGCCTATGGACATCATGGCTTCCCGCGCAACGTGGATGAGATCGCATCCCATCGCGAACGCGACGATGGCTCTATCAGGAAAACCTAATTTACCGCTTCCGATCCAAGCGATCCTTTCGGATAGTTTTTCGTTCTGAAAAATCTGATACACTCTGGCGAATCCCACCTTAAACGGAAGCGAAACATGGTCCGCGAAGGCGAGCGGCGCGGCGCCGGTTCCTCCTTCGCCCCCGTCGATCGTGATAAAGTCGGGACCTTTCCCGGTTTCCTTCATCCGTTGCGCCAGCTCGTTCCAGAATTGAATTTCGCCTACGGCGCTTTTGATCCCAACGGGAAGTCCGCTCGCGGAATGAAGTCGTTCTATAAAATCGATCAGTTCGCTTACGTTGTCGAACTCGGAATGCGCGTTAGGCGAAACACAATCCTTGCCGGCGGAGACGCCGCGGATTTTGGCGATCTGCGCCGTGACCTTCTTTCCGGGCAGAATTCCGCCTTTCCCCGGTTTGGCGCCTTGCGAAAGTTTGATTTCGATCATACGTACGCGGGGAGTTTCGTGGATCTTCTGCGCGAATAGATCGAGCGAAAAGTTGCCCGCCTCGTCCCTTGCTCCGAAGTAACCCGTTCCGATCTGCCATACGATGTCTCCGCCTAACTGGTGATAGGGGCTGATCCCTCCTTCGCCCGTGTTTTGGTAACAGTGCGCCATCTTCGCCCCCAAATTGAGCGCGGACACCGCGTTTTTGCCCAATGAACCGAACGACATCGCGGAGATGTTGACCACGGAAGGGGGACGGAAGGGTTTTTTGCGATCGTGGAATTCTCCGATCACTTTCAGACAAGGGATCATCGAGGAATCGTTCTTGAGGTGTTTCACTTTGGATTCCGGAAACGGAAACGCGCTGTGTTTGATGATCGGATAACCCGCTTCGTACAGCAGCTCCGTCGTGCCGAATCCGAAGTTGTTGTTCTGTTTTTTCGCGGTCGCGTAAACCCAGGATCGTTCCGCGCGGTTGAACGGCATCTCTTCCTTATCATTCGCCACCCAATACTGACGCAGTTCCGGACCGATCGTTTCGAAAAGATAACGGATCCTTCCCACGAGGGGAAAGTTGTGTTTGATCGCGTGTCTTCTTTGGAAGACGTCGTGGACGAGCGCGCAGAAGGTGTAAATTCCGAACGCATACAACAGACAGTACCAGGGGTTATCCAGAACATACCGAAGGATCGAGGATGGATCGGAAATTTGCATCCGGTAATTCTGCACCTTTTGAAGAGGTTCCGCAAGAAATATTTTACTGAAGTTTGGATTCTTCCTTATGTTTGTAGACGAATTCCTTGGAGAACTCTCCGCGTTTATTCATGCGTGCGCCGATGAAATCCGATCCGTCCTGAAGGACGAAACTGTTGCTTTTCACCCAGTCCCCCGTGTTGATGATGCGCAGATTGGGAATGCAGAGAAAATCGTGCGTGTGTCCCGAAATCAGGACCTTGTCCCCTTGATGTGCAATCCGCGAAAGACGTTCATAATATCGTAATATTTCCTCCGTCGTGGTCGGGTCCTGACGGTTGAGGTGTTTGTGGTAGAAGGCCTCCGAAAAACGGAAGAGATTGGGGACCAAAAGGGCGATCGTATGCAAAATTCTTAATAAAAAGATCGAACCGATCCAAGTGAGCCTGTTGTATTGTCCCTGGTGTCCGTGTAACGCGATCAGAATCTCGTTCTCCGCTTTTTCGCAGATGTTCCAATCGCGTTCCCTTAGATATTTTTCGATTTTCGGAGGGAGGTTCATCAGATACGAGGTCGAGTCGTGATTGCCGACGATGTAAACCTTATCTCCTCCGAGAGCGGCGAGCGAGTCGAGCCTGTCGAAAAGTTTGTTGAATCTTTTTTTACTTCTGCGTAGTTTGCGGGACGCGCTAAAGAACCAATTTTCGATGATGTCCCCGACGAGATACACCGTTTGAAACCGAACGTTTCTTTTTTCGAGGTGGTCCAGAAACTGGAAGAGTTCCTTATGTTTGTGGGATTTGATCTTCTTATTGAGAAGATAATGGACGTCCGAAAGAAAAATCCCCTCGTAGATTTTATCCCGTTCGAACTTCATCGGAAAGTCGGTGCTGGATCAATGTGACGGACGATTCCCGCGTTGTCAAACGATTCCGATCCGATTCTTTTTTCGGAAGAATAAAATTGGATTACAAACCGTCGGACCGTCTTGGGCGGAACGGGATTTTTTAGAGAACCTGAAATCGAGCGTGAGCTTCCCGTTCCAGGGTTTCCCGATGATCCGGATGTGCGATTCCGATCAAAGCCTTGGCCCTTTGTCTGAGATTTTTTCCGTAGAGATCCGCGATCCCGTATTCGGTGATCACGTAGTGGACGTGCGCGCGGGTCGTAACCACGTCGGCTCCTTGTTTTAAAAACGGTACGATTCTGGATTCTCCTTTGGAAGTGGTCGAAGGAAGCGCGATGATCGGTTTTCCACCTTCGGAAAGTGAGGCGCCTCGAATGAAATCCATCTGCCCTCCGACTCCGGAATATTGTCTTGTTCCGATCGTGTCGGCGCAGACTTGTCCGGTCAAATCCACTTCGACCGCGGAATTGATCGCGGTCACTTTCGGATTTTTCCGGATGACGTGCGGATCGTTGATGTAGCCGATGTCCAACATCGCCACTTGGGGATTATCGTCGATGAAGTCGTATAATTTTTTCGTTCCCATCACGAAGCCCGAAACGATTTTCCCCGGATGTTTTTTCTTATGAATTCCGGTGATCACTCCCTTTTGTACGAGTTCCATCACTCCGTCGGAGAACATCTCCGTATGAATCCCCAAATCCTTGTGGGACGTTAGACACGTTAGAACCGCGTTGGGAATCGCGCCGATTCCCATCTGCAGAGTCGCCCCGTCTTCGACGAGGGACGCGACGTTTTTCCCGATGGCGAGTTCCGTCTCGGAAGGAGTATCGGAAACGTGTTCGTGTAACGGAAGATTTCCTTCCACAAGGGAATGGATCCGATCCACGTGAACGATTCCGTCCCCGTGCGTGCGGGGCATGTTCTCGTTCACCTGGGCGATCACGATCTTGGCGGTTTCCACCGCGGCCTTGCTGATATCGACCGAAATTCCGAGCGAACAAAAGCCGTGTTTATCCGGAGGGGAAACCTGGACGAGCGCGACGTCCAAGGGAAGGATGTTTTTGCGGAACAGGGCAGGGCATTCGCTTAAGAAAATCGGAATATAATCCGCTCGTCCTTCCGCAACCGCTTGTCGTGTGTTCGCCGCGACGAATAACGCGTTCGTGAAAAAACTTTTTTCCATGCCTGGATTAACGTAAGGAGCTTTTCCTTCCGTATGAAGATGAATCATCTCCACGTTTTTTAATTCGGGGACCCTTTCGGACAATGTTTCGATCAGAAGGGAAGGTGCGGCGGCGACGCTGTGTACAAAAACCCTTTGACCCGATTGGACTGCGGAAAGTGCCGATTTAGCGGAGATAAATTTCGTTTTCATAAAGTTTATAAAGGAATCTCGAGGGAGAATTCTTATGAAAGGCGGAGCGGCTTCAATTCATTTTTTACTTTTTTCTATCTACAGAAAACTGACATTTCTCAAGCTATCCATATATATGTCATCCCATCCCACCCGAACTATTTACGTGAAATCCGAAGCTATGCTGATCTTCGTCTTGGCTTCGATTCAATTCACTCACATCCTCGACTTCGTGATCATGATGCCTTTGGGAAGTTATTTCCAGGAGGCGTTCCATATCAATCCGCAGGAATTCTCCCTTTTGATCTCCTCCTATACGTACAGCGCCTTCGTCGCCGGAATCGTGGGCGCGTTGTTCATCGATCGATTCAACCGAAAAACGGCCGCGATCTTTTTGTATTCGGGATTCATCGCGGGAACCGCTTTATGCGCCGTGGCCGATTCCTATCCGCTTCTTATGATCGCGAGAATCTTATCCGGAGCCTTCGGGGGAGTTTTGGGTTCGATCGTTTTTGCGTTCATCGGAGACGCGATTCCTTTGGAAAGAAGGGGAAGGGCGACGGGAGCGATCATGGGGGCCTTCTCCGTCGCTTCGGTGATCGGCATCCCTCTCGGATTAAAGATCGCGTCGTATTACGGATGGAATATGTCCTTCGCGGGAATTGTCTTGGTGAGTCTTCCGATCCTGGTTTTGACGTACAACCATCTTCCCGATATCCCTCCGTATCAGGTCTCCGGATCCAATCCGGTCCTAGACTTTTTGCGGATTCTGACGTATAAAAAATACACCGCCTCGTATATGCTGATGATGTTCGTGATTCTTGGCGGGTTCACCGTGATTCCGTTCATCGCTCCGTATATGGAGCGTAATGTGGGGATTCCCAAAGAGGATATTCCGTTGATCTATTTTTTCGGAGGTTTGGTTACGTTCTTTTCCTCCCGTTTGATCGGAATTCTTTCGGACAAAATCGGAAAACACAAAGTGTTTTATACCCTGGTTCCCTTGTCCTTTATTCCGATTCTGATCATGACACATTTGGGGAAATCAACTTTGACCACGGTTTTGATTCTGACCACTTTCTTTATGGTTTTGGTTTCGGGAAGATGGATCCCCGCTCTGGCGTTGATCACTTCCAGCACGGAACCGAAGGATCGGGGAAGGTTCATGACCGTAATCTCCTCCTTTCAAAATCTAGCGTCCGGATTGGGAGCCACGATCGGGGGAAGTATCCTCGTTGCGAACAGTCCGACGGCTCCGTATGAAAATTATGATATAGCCGGATATCTGGCGATCGGGTTTAACGTGATCGCTCTCGTATTGATTTCCAGGGTGAAAACTGTTTCGTAGAAATTCGGAAAGAAAATTCTAAAAAAACCGCTCTATTCTTGACATTTTAATGAGACAGAATATTTTGCTGCCACACGAAAAGGAGGTGGTCTAGTGAGTGATAGTTGTAGTAAACAATTGACCGGTGAGGTGGCTGAGCAATAGCCAGGGTTTCACTTTGCAGTAAGCCGTACGGGTATTGCAATCCAATCAGACCACTGACCTTTCTGAGTTTCGGGAACTGGTCATTCTCGAGCTTCGGACCTCGGCAGATCGATGCCGTGTGAAAGATGCAGTCGCTCAGAAGGTTTCCCTCTTTTCTCCTTCGTTCCGAGTTTGTCGCTTCCCGATAAAAACGAAAATTCTTCTCTTTTTTTCCCATCTATAGGATTCAGGTAGAATGAAACGCGCTCTCATCTTATCCGGAGGCGGTGCCCGGGGCGCCTATCAAGCCGGGGTACTTCGATACTTAGAGGAAATTCAATTCAAACCGGATATCATCTGCGGAACCTCGGTCGGAGCGATCACCGCCACGGCCATGGGTTGCGGAATGAACGCGGCCGAAATCACCAAACTCTGGAAATCCATCGAGGCTAAAAAGGTGATGCGTTATTCGATCTGGAACGATCTGGTCGATATCTTCGTGAAAAGTTATTCTCCTTTGACTGATACGACTCCGTTGAAAAATCTTCTCTATTCCCATCTGGACTTCCGCAATCTGAGAAAAAATCCCACGGAAATCATCATCACCGCGGTGAACATTCTGACCGCGGAACTCGTGTTTTTTCGAAACAAGGACATAGACATCGAACACGTCATGGCCTCCTCGGCGATACCGATGTTTTTCCCCTGGCAGTATGTGGACGGAAAACCGCATTGGGACGGAGGTGTGATGGCCAACACACCCATTTTACCCGCAGTGGAACGCGGGGCTGCGGACATCGTAGTCGTATTACTTTCCCCCGTCGGAGGGATCGATATGGGACTTCCCAAAACCAGACGCGAGGGTTTGGAACGGGTGTTCGAATTGTCGCTGATCGGATCCTTTCAGACGGTCATGTCCAATCTCAACTTCGAAAAGAAGATGCGCAAAGGGAAAAAGTCCAAACTGTCCTCCTTATTGTCGATTCCCAGCGCGGAACGGCCGGAATTGAAAATCAGGACGATCGGGCCGAGGACGTCGCTCGGTTTCGGAAGTATATTAAATTTTTCTCAAGTTCAGGCGGATTATCTCATCAGCCGGGGTTACGAGGACGCAAGAATCCAATTCGGAGAACATTAGAATATTATGGAAGAATTATTCGTAAAAAACGGGCATTTCGTCGGAAAGGACGGAGCCGTGTATCAGCTCCGAGGTGCGAACCTTTCCGGATCGGCCAAACTCCCCACGAAACCGGACGGAACCACCCACTTCGACCAAACCTTGACGTTCTACAACCACAGGAACGTGTCCTTCGTGGGCCGTCCTCTCGAGGAGGATCGGGCCGAAGAACACTTCGACAGATTGAAGAAGTGGGGGTTCAACTTTCTGCGGTTTCTCGTAACGTGGGAAGCGATCGAACACAAGGGCCCCGGCAAATACGATACGGAATATCTGGACTATGTGGAACGGATCGTGTCCTTGGCTTCCAAAAAGGGATTTTATCTTTTTATCGATCCGCATCAGGACGTGTGGTCCCGATTCACGGGAGGGGACGGCGCTCCCGGTTGGACCTTGGAGGAGTTGGGAATGGATATATCCAAGATCCGCGATTCCGAAACGGCCATCGTCCACCATCATCAGGGCAGAAATTACAGAAGGATGTCCTGGCCCCTCAACTATCAGAAATACGCGTGCGGAACGTTATTCACCCTCTTTTTCGGCGGAAGGGAATTTGCCCCGGACGCGAAGATCGGCGGAAAAAACGTACAGGATTTTTTTCAGGATCATTACATCGAATCGGTGTTAAAGCTCGTGCGGAAACTGAAGAAATACAAAAACGTACTCGGCTTCGATTCCCTAAACGAACCCTCTCCGGGATGGATCGGCAAAAAAAATCTGGGCGAATTCGACGGCTTCGGATTCGGCAAGGTGACCAAAACGTCTCCGTTTCAGGAGATGTATCTTTCCGAAGGAAGGGCCGTTTCCGCGGAACAGGCGTATATGCTCGGATTTTGGAGTCTTCCATTCGGGAAGATCCGTCTCAATTCGGGTGGAGTTCCCCTTTGGAAACGCGGGCAGCAGTGTATATGGAGAAACCACGGAGTATGGGATTACGATCCGAACGGAGCGCCGATGATGCTCAAACCGGAATACTTCTATAGGAAGAACGGCAGGAAATATAGGTTTTATTCCGACTTTATGCAGCCGTTCATCAAGAAGTTCAAGGATCGGGTTCAGAAGGTGGAAAGCAGATTCCATATCTTTATCGAAAGCGATCCGGCGCATCTCGAATTGGAATGGAAGGAACCGCAGAAAAAGAATCACGGCGCGGTCGTCAACGCTACGCACTGGTACGATATTTCGGTGCTTATGCTGAAACGTTATTATTCCTGGTTCGGAGTGCACGTATTTAAACAAAAACCAGTATTCGGAAAAGAGAATATAGATAAGGCCTACGAGGAAACGATCCGAATGATTCGGGAGATGTCCGAAAGGAATATGGGGAATTGTCCCACCGTCATAGGCGAAACGGGAATCCCGATGGACATCAACCAGAGGGTAGCGTATCTCAAAAAGGATTACGGAGTGTTGGACAAGGCTTTGGATCGGATCATGAAGGCCGTCGAAAAGAATTTCGTCCATCTTACTTTGTGGAATTACACCCCCGATCACACTCACAGTTTGGGGGATCGTTGGAACGAAGAGGACCTTTCCATTTATTCGATGGATACGCCGCTTTCCGTCGATGAAGACGGAGGGCGTGCGGTTCGCGCATTCAGCCGTCCGTACCCGGTTCGCACCAAGGGTTTGCCTACTGCCTTATCCTTCGATATGGAACGTTCCTTATTCAAATTTTCGTTCCGGCAGGACGGAAATTTATTTCCAGAAACGGAGATATTCATTCCCGAGATCCATTACAAGGACGGCTTGGAGGTACTCGTAAACGCGGGAACGTATCGATACGATTCCAAAACCAGAATCCTAAAATTCAAGGGAGAATCCGGAGTTTTACACTACGGAATAACCGTTTTGCCTTCTAAAAAATCACTTTCCACGGAACAAGATCGGGTTAAAGTGGTTCCCAATACTCAAAAGAGGAAGATTAGATGAAAAAAGTTCTTATGATTTCCCTTAGCGTCGCGGCAGTTCTTTCTATGACTGTAATGTGCGGTGGACCGAAACATACTGCGGAAGAATGTGCGCCTATCGTGGAAGAAATGCTTACCAATCTGACGGCAGGACAAAAGGCGGAAGACACCGCGAATATCGCGACTATGAAAGCGACTCTGGTTCCCGTATTACAAAAAGAATGTATGTCCGGAAAATTCGATCTCGCTTGTCTTAAGTCCGCAAAAAGTATTCCTGCGATTCAGGCTTGTAAGAAATAAGATTTTTCTAAAAGAAGCGGGGAGGCGTTCGACTTTCCCGCTTTTCGTTTGATTTACCCTTACCGTTCCGCGTTTTTCTTCCCTAAATTCAAAACCGTTTTCCGTCTTTCCTTTTTGTCCTTCGGAGTTCATTCCTCCATCAAAAAGAAACCTTCCTCGTCCGAATAACATCCGTGTTCCCGATACGGACCGGAAGCGAAGAAATGGATTTTTTGCGCGTATCTTCTTCCCAATTTAAGACATTGCAGACAGACGTCCCAGCGGATCGCCCAATCGCATTCTTCCCGGCGAAAGGAAGGGAACACGCGTAATAAGGGTTTCGATTCCGCCGGCTCGGCGGTTTCCCTTTCGCGGCGGATGTCGTTTCCGTTTTGAGGAAACAACTTCGTATCGAACGGAATCTGCAAACAGCAGAACAAAAATACGACGACGCGGAGTTTGAAAAAAAACGGGACGGGAAATCGTACAAGATTCCGCAATCCTCGTATGGGAAGAGGGGCGGGGGTTTTTGTTTTTTCGGAAAAAGAGAAATCGATTTCGGATCGTAAAGACATCGCTAAGGATTGTATCGAAGTATTTTGCGGAGAAAACGAGGGAAAATTCGGGATCTTTATCTTGCGATAATCGAAAAACGTCTGATACGTACGGGTTTTATACGGGTTCCGAAGATTCGATCTGTTGCGCCTTTTTTCTTTCCCACCAGGTCTTGAATAGGGAGAATGAAAAAAGGGAAATCGCGCCTACGTTGAGGATATGACTCGTCATCGAAGGTTTGCCCTGCATCCAAATTTGGATGAGTAAAATCGAAATCAAACCGCCTAACAAACCGAAGACCCAGCGTCCGCCGGGACGTTTGACTTCGTCCCGAATCCAAAGATAAAACGGAATCGCGGTTCCCGCAAAAATCGCGATTCCGATCCATTCGTGCATTTCCCAAACGATGAGTCCGATTCCGCAGATTCCGGTCAACCAGGCGGGGATCAGATAAAAATAACGGGGGCGGAATTTTTTGCCGAGGGTGATCTCCAAAATTCCGCCCGCGACGGCGAGAATGGAACAAAACGTCAGCATTCCCCACGGATTCCAGGGAACATTCAAAAAACTCAGTAGAATCGAAATCCCTACGGCGGCAAAACCCAAAATTCCTGCGGTGCCGTTATAAACGATCTGCATCTTCCGCCTCCGATTTCGATAACAAATCGATTTCGAATTCCTGCCCGGAAAACGGAATCGGATTTCGGAAAATCCCTGGACGAATCGCGTCGATTCCCTTCCTAAGGAACCATGACGTTTCAATTCGGTTTCGAATGCGGAATGGGAATGATCGAACGCAAAAATAGGACTATAAAAAAACGAAAAC